>CAYJRR010000225.1:0-2604 GCA_964372275.1 uncultured bacterium | reverse complement strand
ACCTTTCGACGAACGTGGCGATCACGCTGGCGGGGGGATCCACCGACGCGGGCGGCGTGGGGGTGTCGACGCTCGCGGTGTCCATACAAAAGCTCGGGACGACTAACTGCTATACGGGGACGAACTTCGCAACGTCCGGGAACTGCCCGAACTGGCTGGCGACGAACGGCCCGATCACGGCATGGACGTACGCGGTGAATTGGGACGCCGGGTTCCAGTACCGGGTCACGGCGCGCGCGACGGATCTCGCGGGCAACGTCCAATCGCTGTTCGTCGTGGGCACGAGCTCCAACACCTTCACCTACGAGACCGGAGGCCCCAACACCACGATCCAAAAGCCGGTCAATGACCGCTCGAGGAGCCTGGCGCTTTTGTCCGGCACGGCGGAGGACACGGCGCCCGGGGTCGTGGCCACGGTTCAGATGCGCATGCAGGACCTAGGCTCCACGGGATTCTGGAACCCCGTGACGCAGGGGGCGAACTTCGACATCCTGCCGGCGAACATGGAGACGGCGTGGTTTACGGCCAAGCAGGAAACCGCCGGTTGGGCCAATTGGTCGGTCTCGAGCGGCGTGTTCACGGCGGGCAAGCGCTACCGCTTCATCACGCGGGCGCGCGACGACGCGGGCAACTACGAGGTGACGTATTCCACGACCGACAGCACCTTTGACAACGTGCCGCCCGAGACGGCCTTAAGCTTCCCGCCGCAGGGCAACGCTTACGTCAACTCCCTGCCGTCGATCTCGGGCACGCTCGACGATATGCCCGCCCCCGTCTCGCCCGCCTCGAGCGGGACGGTGACCAACGTTTACATGCGGATCCAGCGTTTGACGGACGGTTTTTGGTGGACGGGCCCGGTGTTGGACTGGGTGGCGGCGGTCTCGAGCGTGAACGTCAACAACGTGCATCCTGATTCCTGGACGCTCACGGGCTCGGACTTGCCGGCGAGCTCGGATCTGACCAACGGCGTGACCTATTACATCACCACCGCGGGCTTGGACAACGCGGACGACAACGGCAACCTCGAGGCCTACTTCAGCGTCCGGGGCTCGACCTTCATCTACGACGTCTCGAAGCCCTCGACGACGATCACGGGACCGGTGCACCTCTCGACGGTGTCCTCGCTGGCGCAGATCACTGGGACGACCCTGGACAACCCCGGCTTTGACGACGCGACCAAGGCCAGCGCCCAGACGGACAAGGTGGAGCTGACCATCCAGAGGGCCTCGGACAGCAATTACTGGACGGGCGGGGGCTGGGGGGCGCTTACGTGGCTTGCGGCCTCGACGACGGCGGTGACGGCGACCTCCGGGACATGGATCAGGAACTCGGGGCTGCCCGTCTGGGAGCACGACAAGACCTACTTCATCGTGGCGCGTTCCTCGGACCGGGCCGGCAACCTCCAGGACCAGTTTGCCACGACCGGGGTCAATGCGAGCTCCAAAACCGTGACCTTCGATTTGTCGATCGCCACGGCCAACATCACGAACTTCATCCTGACGGCGGGAACCAGCTACTATAACCTGAGCCACTCCTCGATCACGGGCACGGCCGTGGACGCGCCGGCGGGGATCGCGAGCGTGGAGGTCGGGATCTCGTCGAACTCGGCGGACGAGAACGCGACGGCCTGGTACAACGGGACGAGCTTCACGGGGGCGCTCGGGACGTACCGGAGCACCAACAGCTATACCCTGGGCTCGCCGGACACATGGCATTTCAACCTGCCCGTCTCGGTCATGGAGCAGAACAAGACTTATAAGGTGAGGCTGAGGACGACGGACCGCGCCGTGGGGGCCAATATCCGCACGCAGGACTTCACCTTCACTTATGACGTCGTCGCGCCGACGGCGACGATCACGATGCCGACGGTGGACCTTTCGACGAACGTGGCGATCACGCTGGCGGGGGGATCCACCGACGCGGGCGGAGTCGGGGTGTCGACGCTCGCGGTGTCCATACAAAAGCTCGGGACGACGAACTGCTACACGGGGACAAACTTCGGGACGCCGGGCAACTGCCCGAATTGGCTGGCGACGAACGGCCCCGCGGGGTCGTGGAGCTACGCGGTCACGTGGGATTCCGATTTCCGATATTTGGTGCTGGCGCGGGCGACCGATTTGGCGGGCAACCAGCAAAGCGCCTTCGTGGCCCTGACGAGCTCGAGGACGTTCACTTATACGACGAGCCAGCCAAGCTCCTTCGTCAATCACGTCTCGTGCGGCGCGCTCTATACGAGCCTGGCTTCCATTACCTGGACTGCGCAATCCGCCGGGGGCCTGGGCCAGATCTCCCTGGTCGAGCTCCAGATTCGCGACTTCAACGCCAATATTCTGGAGGACGGCGACGACCTCTATTGGAACGGCTCCTCTTGGATCGGTTCGACCTACACGGCCGTCAATTTCGTCGGCGCCTCGTCGGGGGTTTGGACTTTCGCTTCCGTCCCCGCCTGGACCCATGGCCGAAGGTATCGCTTCAACGTCAGGGCCAAGGACGCCGCGGGCAACCAGGAATCGGACGAACTGGGGCCGATCTTCAACGTAGACCGTTCCTCCCCCACCGCCTATTTCTCGGCGCTGACGAACCTCAGCGCCCATAAGAGCTTCC
>CAYJRR010000224.1:0-2668 GCA_964372275.1 uncultured bacterium | reverse complement strand
AACTCGCGCCCCGATTCGCCGTCGAGCCGCCGCCGCGCGGTGAACCCGCCGGCGGGAATGCGCCGCTCATCAGCGGATCCGGGGCGTAGGGATGGCGCTTCTGCGCCGCGGAGGGGGGGGCGGCGTCGTACCGATCGGTCGTGTCCGGCCTCCGCACGTCGGGGAGGTTCACCGCGGTCCCGGCCGGCGCCGGCTCACGGCCCGGCATCCAGGAGCCGAGCAGGCGCGCCACGACGGTGAGGGGACCGGAGGGCGGCTCGTCGCACGCGGCGCGCGCGTCCGCCATCGCGAATGCGAGGCATCCCACGGCTAGGAACAGAGAAGCGCTTCGTCGGCCGTTCATCGGTCCTCCTCCATCGCGTCAGAATCCGGAATTCAGCGACGGCGTCCGTCTGCACTCGATGTGCCATCGCTCGGCGATGGCCGACCGGTCAACCGCCGGTCGTGAATCGCAACCGATTGTTTATGAACGAGAAATATCGATGCGATCGACCGGTCGCACCGCCCGGGCGTCCGCCGTTCGGCGAGCGTCGAGGTGGGGAATTCGGGGTCGATGGGACGCGCGCGGGGAGGCCGTGCCGTCTCAGCTGCGTTCGCCGGGAACGCGATAGAGCCCGATCCGGTCGCGCACCTCGCGCATCGTCTCCCGGGCGATCGCGCGCGCGTGCGCGCCGCCACGCTGGAGGGCGGCGATGGCGTCGGCTTCGGTCAGGCCCGCCCGGCGCTCCCGCAAGGGTCGAAGCGCCGCAAGCAGGTGGTCGGCGACGGCGTCCTTGAGCGCCGAATACTTGAGCGTTCCGGCCCGCTGCGCCTCCTCCAGCGGCCTCACCGCCTCCGCCGGCGCGACCTGGGCGAGGATCGTGAACAGGTTCTTCACCCCCGGCGACATCTCCGCGGTGGGGGCGCCGCCGACGTCGGTCACCGCGGAGCGGATCTTCTTCCGCGCGGAGGCCTCGTCCTCGAAGACGCCGACGAAGTGGCGGTCGCCGGCCGACTTCGACATCTTCTTCGTCGGATCGGCGAGCGACATGATCCGCGGCGCGGTGGTGTAGAGGTCCTTCGGAAGCGGAAAGGTCTCGCCGAAGGTCGCGTTGAACTTCCCGGCGATTTCGCGGGCGAGCTCCAGGTGCTGCTTCTGGTCCTCCCCCACCGGGACGTCGGTCGCCTTGTAGACCACGATGTCGGCGGCCATCAGCACCGGGTAGGTGAACAGGCTGGCGCGGACGAACTTCTGCTCCTCCGCCTTGTCCTTGAACTGCGTCATCCGGGTGAGGTCGCCGTAGGCGGTCGACGAGGCGAGCACCCACGCGAGCTCGGTGTGCTCGGGAACCTGCGATTGGAGGAAGAGCGAGCTGCGCGCGGGGTCGATCCCGCAGGCGAGCAGGTCGAGAACCAGCTCCAGCGTGCGGCGGCGGAGATCGGCCGGCTCGTAGTCGACGGTCGTCGAATGGTAGTCGACGACGCAGTAGAGGCACTCGGATCCGGCGATCTCCTGCAGCGCGACCCAGTTCTTCACCGCGCCAAAGTAGTTCCCGACGTGCATCAGACCCGTCGGTTGGATCCCGCTCAGGATGCGTCTGCTGGTCGCCATGATGGCGGGGATTATAGGCGCTGGTTTATGGTGCAGGGGTCATGGGGAGTCCCCAGGTCAACCCGGAGGGCGAATCGTCTTGAGCCTTCCCCCCGCCCTCTACCGGATCCGCTCGCGGTCGAGCGTGCGAAGGAGGGCCGCGGCGATCGCCGCCCTGGTGGTGCCGGCGCTGCTCGCCGCGCAGGTCGGATTCCTCGCCGGTTCCGGAAGGTTGTCGTGGTGGGCCGCGGTGCCGCTCGGTGTGGGGATGCTCGCCGCGGGATTCCTGACCTACCTGGGAGTCCTCGGGCGACTTTCGACGCTGTTGGAGCCGAGCGAATACCGCGCCGCGCTCGGGCGACTCGAAGTCGGCGATCGAACCAGCGCGCTCGCCTACGCCGAGATCGCGATCGCTCGCCGGCCCGACGCCTTCTCCCCGTTCACCCTTCGCGGCCTGCTGCTCGCCGAGGCCGGGCGGTTCGAGGAGTCTCTCGAGTCCTACCGCGAGGCGATCGCCCGCAAGCCGCAGAGCTGGATCGGGCACAGCGGCGCCGGGGCGGCCCTCCTCAATCTCGGGCGTCCCATCGAGGCGATCGAGGCGCTCGGCCGATCGCTGGCGCTCGGCGCGCGGTGGTCGGTGCCGCGTTACCAGCTGGGGTTGGCCCTCTTCCTGCGCGGCGAGTACGCCGGGGCGGCCGAGGCGCTCGGCGAGGCGTTGGCGCTGGGTCTCGAGGCGCCGACGATCCAGCTCGTCGCGCGATCGCTGCGCGTCTGGGCCCTGGAGCAGATGGGGTCGGCCGAGACGGCGGCGGTGGAACGGATCGCCGCCGAGCCGCTTCACGACCACCCGGAGGTCGAAGCCTTCCGGGCGCGCCTGCGCGGCGCCAATCTCTCGCCGGTGGGAAGCCTGGCGGCGTGGGCCGTCGGCGTCAGCGAATCGCCGGACCCGCCGAGGATCTGACGGCCGGCGTCGAGAAGCTCGGGAGGGTCGGAGGCTCGTGGACCGCGAAGGGGTGCAGCTGGTGGTGGTCGTCACCGTGGCCGCGATCCTGCTGGTGCCGGCCGCGATCCGGCGGTCGAAAGGGGACCGCTGGCCCA
>CAYJRR010000223.1:0-2672 GCA_964372275.1 uncultured bacterium | reverse complement strand
GGCGGCGGCGGTCTCGGCCGCCTACGCGCGTGGGGAGACCGACGAGTTCATCGCGCCGACGGTGATCGCCGGGACGCCGCGCATCGGCGACGGCGACGGCGTCTTCTTCGTGAACTTCCGCGCCGATCGCGCGCGCCAGCTCACCGCCGCCTTCACCCGCCCGGCGTTCGCCGAGTTCGACGCCGGCCGCCGTCCGGCGCTCGCGGCGTACGCCACGATGACCCGCTACGAAAAGGGGCAGGAGGCTCCGGCGGCGTTCGGGCCGCAATCGTTGGAGGGGATCCTTCCGGAACGGATCGCCGAGCGCGGGCTGAAACAGTTGCGGATCGCCGAGACGGAGAAGTACGCCCACGTCACCTACTTCTTCAACGGCGGGGAAGAGCGGGTCTATCCCGGCGAGGAACGGGTGCTGGTCCCCAGCCCGCGCGAGGTGGCGACCTACGACTTGAAGCCCGAGATGAGCGCACCGCGGGTCACCGACGAGGCGGTGGCGCGGATCCGGAGCGGCGAGTTCGCGCTGGTGGTGCTGAACTTCGCCAACCCCGACATGGTCGGTCACACCGGCGTGCTGCCGGCGGCGGTCTCGGCGATGGAGACGATCGACGCCTGTCTCGGCCGGGTGGTGGAGGCGACGCGCGACGCCGGCGGAGTGGCGATGATCACCGCCGACCACGGGAACGTCGAGGAGATGATCGCCGAGGACGGCAGTCCGCATACCCAACACACCCTGCGCGACGTGCCGCTGATCGTGGTCGACGACACGCGCAAGGGGGCGTCGATGCGCCCGGGCGCGCTACGCGACATCGCGCCGACGCTGCTGGCGATCATGGGGATCCCTCCGTCGCCGCAGATGACGGGGACGAACCTCTTTGCGTGACGCACGGGGGCCGATGGCCCGGGCAATCGTGGCGCTGCTTCTCCTGTTCGCGGCGGTCCCGACCCTGCCCACGTTTGCACGCGCGGCGCCGGCTCCGGGGACCTGCTCCGCGTGGGGATGCGACGCGCCGGCGACGGCGCCGCTGGCGTGGACACGGCCCGGAGGGGGCGGGGCGGGGCTCGATCTCTCGCGCTCCGGCGATCTCTGCGAGCGGCACGCGGAGAAGCTGCCCTTCGCGCTGACGACGCGCTTCGCCCTGATGTTCGGGTTGGTTCCCGCGGCCCTGTTCGGCTACGCCACGTGGCGCATCCTCTACGTCGTCGATTCGTGGGGGGACGGACTGACGCGGATCTTCCGCTACCGCGCCCGGGCCGCCTTCGTCGGTCTACCGATCGCGACGAGCCTCCTCTGGCTCCTCTTCTTCGCCGCCCGGGCGTGGTGATCGGGC
This sequence comes from uncultured bacterium, assembly GCA_964372275.1. Classification (GTDB taxonomy): domain Bacteria; phylum CAYJRR01; class CAYJRR01; order CAYJRR01; family CAYJRR01; genus CAYJRR01. The sequence continues at coordinate 1,347 of CAYJRR010000223.1, read as the reverse complement.
GTCCCGCCTCCGTTGCCCTGCGGTGGCGTCAATCCTCGACGGCGACGATCGCGGTCGGGTCGAGGAGCGAGCGGAGGAAGCGCGTCGCCTCGCCGACCTCGGTCCCGTCTTTCGACTCCAGCGTGACCTTCACCTTGTACCGAGGATCGGAGAACGTCGGATAGGAGCCGATCGCCACCCGCGGAAACCGGGCGGTCACCCGGTTCAGGGTCGGTGCGAGCAGCCCCTCGTCGAGGGTGACGAAGACCGTCTCCAGGGTGAACGGCGCGGTGCGGAACCGCTCGCGGATCGACTGGAACTTTCGGCGGAAGATCTCCGGCACGCCGGGGAGGACCACCACGTTCTCGACCGACAGCACCGGCCAGTGTCGGTCCGAGCAGGCGATCAGCTCGAAGCCTTCGGGGGCGTCGGCCATCCGCAGGACGTCCTCGTTGCAACGGTCGCCGTAGTGGCCACGGAGGAGCTGTGCCAGCGGCTCGACGCGCACCACCGGGCGGCCGAGCGCCGCCGCGATCCCGGCGATCGTCAGGTCGTCGTGCGTCGGTCCGACCCCCCCGGAGGTGAAGAGGTGGTCGACCTGCGTCCGGATCTGCCGCACCTCGGACGCGATCACCTCGACCTCGTCAGGCACGACCACGATGCGCTTGAGCCTTACCCCGAGCGAGAACAGCTCCTCCGAAAGCCAGCGCGCGTTCGACTCCTCCACCTTTCCGGTGAGGATCTCGTTGCCGACGACCAGGATGGCGGCGGACTTGTCCACGGCGGCAAAGCATACGAGCATCGTCGCTGCCGAAGCCAGGTCGCGGAGGACTTTCGATGCTCAAGCCGGCGCTCGCGCAACATTTCGCCACCTACGCCGACTTCCACCGGCACCCGATCAACCAGCTCACGCACAAGATCGCGATCCCGATGATCGTCTTCCACATCGTCGCGATGCTCGACTGGGTTGGGCTGGCCGACCTGGGCGGTTTCACGCTGACGCTCGCGCACCCCGTCTACCTCGCGACGATGGTGTGGTACGTCACGCTCCACCCGAAGCTGGCGGCGGCGATGGCCGTCTTCTACGGCGTCTGCTTTCCCGTGGGATGGGTGACGCCGTGGCCGGTGGTCGTCGCGGTGGCGGTCGTCGGCTGGACGATCCAGCTCGCCGGCCATAGCGTCTGGGAGAAGCGGCGCCCCGCCTTCCTCACCAACCTGGTGCAGGCGCTGATCGGCCCGTTCTTCTTCGCGGCGCTCCTGTTCGGCGAGTGGCCGCCGAAGAGCGACGCTCACCCACAGTAGGTCGTCGATCGAGTCCTCGATTAACTCGCGCCCCGATTCGCCGTCGAGCCGCCGCCGAGCGGTGAT
>CAYJRR010000222.1:0-2851 GCA_964372275.1 uncultured bacterium | reverse complement strand
GGACAGGGGATCGAGTTCGACTACTGCTGCGTCCACGCCTCGTTCGCCCTCAAGGCCGAGGGGTACGAGACGATCATGGTCAATTGCAACCCGGAGACCGTCTCCACCGACTGGTCGACCTCCGACCGGCTCTACTTCGAGCCGCTTTCGGCCGAGGACGTGCTGGCGATCCTGGAGAACGAGAAGCCCGACGGGGTGATCGTGCAGTTCGGCGGGCAGACGCCGCTGAAGCTCGCGGGCGCGCTTTCGGCCCACGGGATCAAGATCCTCGGCACGCAGCCCGACGCGATCGACCTGGCGGAGGACCGCGAGCGGTTCAAGACCCTCGTCGACCGCCTCGGCGTGAAGCAGCCGCCGTCCGGCATCGCGCGGACGCGCGAGGAGGCGCTCAAGGTCGCAGCGGAGATCGGCTATCCGGTGCTGGTGCGGCCGAGCTACGTGCTCGGCGGCCGCGCGATGAAGGTCGTTTACGATCCGGAGTCGCTGGAGGCGCACCTCGAGCACGCGATGGAGGTCTCCGGAACCGGCACCGTGTCGACGGCGGCGGCCTCCGCCGAGCGACCGATCCTCATCGACGGATTCCTGGAAGATGCGATCGAGGTGGACGTCGACGCCCTTTGCGATGGGCGCGAGGTCGTCGTCGCGGGGGTGATGGAGCAGATCCAGGAGGCGGGGGTCCACTCCGGGGACAGCGCCTGCACCTTGCCGCCGCACTCGCTCGAGCCGGCGGTGGTCGAGGAGATCAAGCGGCAGGCGGTCGAGATCGGCAAGGCGCTCGGCGTCGTCGGCCTGATGAACGTCCAGTTCGCCGTGAAGGCCGGCGTGGGCCGGGCCGCGGGCGGGGCGCGGGGCGAGACGCCGGCGGAGGTCTTCGTCCTGGAGGTCAATCCGCGGGCGTCGCGCTCGGTTCCGTTCGTCTCCAAGGCGATCGGTCTTCCGTTGGCCAAGATCGCGGCGCAGGTGATGGTCGGGAAACGGCTCGCCGACCTGGGGATCACCGCCTCCCACCCCGCGCTGAAGCCGCAGCACCTCTCGGTCAAGGAGTCGGTCTTCCCCTTCAACAAGTTCCCGGGGGTCGATCCGGTGCTGGGACCGGAGATGAAGTCGACCGGCGAAGTGATGGGGATCGACGCCGAGTTCGGCCGCGCCTTCGCCAAGAGCCAGTTCGCGGCCGGAATGCCGCTGCCGACGTCGGGCGGGACGGTCTTCGTCTCGGTTCGCGATCGCGACAAGCCGCAGATCCTCCCCTTGGCGAAGAAGCTGACGGAGCTCGGCTTCGTGGTGATCGCCACCGAGGGGACGCGGAGCTATCTCCGCGAGCGGGGGGTACCGGCCGGTCCGGTGGCGAAGTATTCGGACGGGCGGCCCAACATCGTCGACCGGATCGTCGACGGCCAGGTGGCGCTGGTGATCAACACTCCGAAGGGGGCCAAAGCCGCCTCCGACAGCTCGCGTCTCCGGCGCGCGACGGTGCAGTACGGCATTCCCTACTACACCACGGTGGCGGCGGCGCGGGCGGCGGTGCGGGCGATCGACGCGCTGCGCATCGGGATGCTCGGCGTCCGATCGCTCCAGGACTATCATGGCGAGATTGCGAAGCCGGCCGTGGCGGCCGAGGGTCGTCCCGCCGGCTCGAGAGTGCGGGGAGCGTTGACGTGAGCGAGAAGAAGCCGATGACGCCGGAAGGGTACGCCGCCCTCCAGGAGGAACTCCGGCGCCTGAAGACGACGGAGCGGCCCAAGATCTCGGCCGAGATCGGCGCCGCGGCGGCGCTCGGGGACCTGAGCGAGAACGCCGAGTACCACGCCGCGCGCGAGAAGCAGGGGTTCATCGAGGCGCGGATCCGAGAGATTGACGACAAGCTGGCCAACGCCGAGGTGATCGACGGTTCGCTCGGCGGAACGGAGAAGGTGACGTTCGGGTGCACCGTCGTCGCCGTCGACCTGGAGACGACCGAGCGCGTCGCCTATCGCATCGTCGGCGAGGACGAGGCCGATCCGAGGCAGCGGAAGATCTCCTACAAGAGTCCGATCGCCAAGGCGTTCATCGGGAAGCGGCGAAAGGACGTGGCGGAGGTCAACGCGCCCAAGGGGATCCGCGAGTTCGAGATCCTGAACATCACCTTCGAGCATCCGAGCGGGGGATAGTCGCCTTGTCGAACCTCCCCGAGATCCTGGCCCGGATCCGCAAGCCGCTCGACTTCGCCGCCAAGAACGACTTCGCCGCGTTGCACACGGTGCAAGGGCTCGACAAGACGCTCGCGGCCCTGATCAACGAGGGGTTGAGCGCCGAGCGGGACGTGGCGAAGTCGGAGCTGTTGCGCGAGCTGAAGGTGTTGTTCCTCCGGTTCGACGACGAGCCTCTGCCCGAACGCAGGCGGAAGGTCGCCTCGTCCCTGACCTTGCTGGCGGCGCTCGACCGCCTCGTCGGCGGCCCGGTGCCCGAGGCAGGCCCGGTGCCGGCGGCGAAGGAGTTCGACACGCCGAAGGCGGGAACGCCGGTGCCGTCGTTCGGCGACGGCCCGACCGCCGCGTCGACGCCGGCGGCCGGCCCGATGCCGGCGGCAGGCCCGATGCCGGCGGCAGGCCCGATGCCGGCGGCAGGCCCGATGCCGGCGGCAGGTCCACTGCCGGCGTCAGGTCCGACGTTCTCGTCCGGACCCGCCGGCGGGACGGGTACCGCGGCCGGGGGAGGGGCGGCCACCGGCGTTTCGCCGCGGGGGGGGCGTCGCCGGCGCCGGCGCGGCGGGCGCGGCCGTCACCGTGATCGCGAGGATCGAACGCCGGGCGAGGCCTTCGCCGCGGTCGGGTCTGGCGCCGGTCTCGGGCCTTCCGCCGGCACCGGGCCTGCC
>CAYJRR010000221.1:0-2885 GCA_964372275.1 uncultured bacterium | reverse complement strand
TCCCCCTCGATCTCCACGTCGTACGAGCCGGCGCGCGGCGAGTAGACCCCGCCGAAGACGCGCGCCGGGGACGGGGCGGTCGGCGGCACCACCGCCACGTCGACCACCGAGATCGTCCGCACCTGCATGTCGGAGGATCGGGTGACACGGGCGTAGAGGTAGAGGAGCCCGGAGAAGGCGGAGATCGCCGCCGGGTAGGTGATCCAGGTCAGGTTCGGCCTCCCCAGCCGCTTGAGCAGCAGGTAGTCCCCCGGCCCCACCACCAGCACGTAGAGTCCGATCAGCGCCGCCACCAGGAAGACAGACGGCGGCTTCAACGGCGGAATGCGGGACAGCTCCTGCTGCACCAGCTGCCGCGACGTGGTGTAGCCGTAGGCGCCGCTGGGATCCTCCGGCAGCTCGGGGGGGAGGCGCAGGACGGCGCTCCAGAGCGCCGCCGTCTCCTCGGACGGCACGCCGGGAACGCTCCCCGGATCGCAGCCGAGGAAGGCGACGCGACCCAGACCGAAACGACCTTCGGCGACGAGCGGCTTGGCGTCGTCGGGCATCGCGAAATGCGTGTCGCCGCGCAAGGACGAGGCGACGGCGACCGCGACCTCCCCCGATCCCAGCCCCCACGGAGCGGGGAGGAGGGCGGCGTCGATCGTCCGCACGCCGATCAGGCGCACCGGCAGGAGCTCGAGCAGCGCGGGGGCGTCGATCGAACGCCAGCGCTCGGCGGCGGTGACGGCGAGGATCCCGCCGGCCGCGACCCAGCGACGCAGGGCTTCGATGCGCGACGGGCCCAGTTGGGCGCCGTCGGGGTCGCGCAGCACCAGCGCGTCGAACGCTTCGAGAGAGGGCCACCGGTCGGGGAGCTCCTCCGGGTCGACGGCGACGACGCGCACGGTCGGGGTGACCAGGCCCCGCAACCCGGGATCGGTCCGTCCGCCGACCACCCCGACCAGCACCGTGTCGGAACCGGCCGGGTCGACCCGAAGCGGCACGGAGACCAGCGGGCGACCGCGGCGGTCCTCGACGGCGATCTCGATCTCCTGCGGCCCCTGCCGCACGCGGAAGGGGAGCGTGAGCCGTTTCCGGCTTCCGGCGGCGAGCCCGACCGGTTCCCGCACCTGGTCGCGCCCCCCGTAGCTCTCGGCGTAGCGGGCCACGACGACCGCGTCGACGGGCGCTCCGCCGTTCTCCACCTCCACGACGAGCGGGGTCCAGGTGTCGGCCCGCACCACCCCGCCGATCCCCGCGCGCGCAGAGACGCGGATCGTCGACTCCGCCCGCGCCCCGGCGAACGGAAGGAGCCACGCGACCAGGGACCACGCGAGCGCCCGGTTCGTCACGCGCGCCGGGCCCCGTCGCGCGCGATCGCCGCCACCTCGTCCCCGACCTCCTTCACGTTGGCGAGGACCTCCTCCACGATCGAGTCGGAGGTCCGACCCTCCGCCTCGGCTTCGAAGTTCACCAGCGTGCGGTGTCGCAGGACCGGCTTGGCGAGCAGCCGAACGTCCTCAAAGGCGGCGTTGGTGCGCCCGTGCACCAGCGCCCGCACCTTGGCGGCGAGGATCAGCGCCTGGGCGCCGCGCGGGCTCGAGCCGTAGCGCACGAACCGCTCCACCGCGTCGATGCCTCCCGAGGCGCGCGGGTGCGTCGCGAGGACGCACCGCACCGCGTAGTCCTTCACCGGCTGGGGAACGGGGATCCGGCGCGACAGCTCCCGCATCGCCAGCAGACGCGGACCGTCGATCACCTTCTCTGCCCGGGGTGTGACCGTCCCGGTGGTGCGATCGCAGATCTCCAGAACCTCCGCGTGCGCCGGACGCGGCACCAGCACCTTGAAGAAGAAGCGGTCGAGCTGCGCTTCGGGCAGCGGATAGGTCCCCTCCTGCTCCAGCGGGTTCTGCGTGGCGAGGGTGAGGAAGGGGTGCGGCAGGCGGTGCTGTTCGCCGAAGACGGTGACCGTCTGTTCCTGCATCGCCTCCAAGAGCGCCGACTGCGTCTTGGGCGTGGCGCGGTTGATCTCGTCCGCGAGCAGCACGTGGGCGAAGACCGGCCCCGCCCGGAAGACGAACTGCTTCGCCCCCGCCTCGTTCTCGACGATCACCCTCGTACCGAGGATGTCGGCCGGCATCAGGTCGGGGGTGAACTGGATCCGCGAGAACGACAGCGACACCGCGTCGGCGATCGTCCGCACCAGCAGCGTCTTGCCGAGCCCCGGCACCCCTTCGAGCAGCACGTGTCCGCCGGCGACGAGCGCGATCAACGTCTGCTCGACCACCTCCCGCTGCCCGACGATCACCCGTCCGACCTCCGCCTGCAGCCGCGCGAAGTCGGCGCGGAAGGCCTCCAGCTCTTTCTCGATCGATTCCGGCATCGCTCGCCCGTTCCTCTCCGAACGCCCTAGTCCTCTGCCGGGCGGTTGCCCGACAGCGATTCGAAATACGCCTTCACCCGTTCGCGGTGTTCGACCGGGATCTCCTCGTTCCCCACCGCCTCTTCCGCCGCTTCACGGTATCCCGCCGGCACGTCGACGAACGCTTCCCGCGCCTCGTTCCTCTGCGGCGCCCCCTCGATCTCCACCTGCTCCGACTCCCCCTCGCCCATCGCCCCCGAAACCCGCGCGTCGTGGAGCCTCGCCTTTTCGGTCCGCGCCGCCTTGTATGCCTGCTCGTACGCCTTCCGCCAATCCCCGCTCGTCTCCCGCTGCCGATCGAGCTGCGGCCCGCTCCCCGCGTTGTACCCCTCATCCTCGTACTTCGACGTCCCCCTCCCCGCCTCCGTCCCCCCTCTCCCCGGCCCCGTCGCCTCCCGCGGCGCCCCCTTCCCCCTTCCCTTCCCCTTTCCTCCTCCTTCTCCTCCGCCTTCTCCTTCTCCTTCTCCTTCGCCTTCCCTTC
>CAYJRR010000220.1:0-2945 GCA_964372275.1 uncultured bacterium | reverse complement strand
CCACGAGGGGGTCAGTTCCTCGTACCAGGGCCAGGGCAAGTACGCGGAGGCGGCCGCGGACGAGAGCGGCGCTGATCCGGGCAGCGACGACGCCCAGGTGGAGCTGGAATTCGCCCAGGCGACTCCTCCCCCCGGGGACTTCCCCAAGGAGGCGAGCGCGGTCACGGCGCTGGACTACGATCGGGACAGGGACCTCGATGTGCTGGTGAGCGGAGAGCGACTGGAGTTCTACCGCAACGAGGGGGGGAGTTTTGCGCCGGCCCGGGAACTGGCGGCGAGCGGTTCCTTCCAGGACGCGGTCTTCGCCGACCTGGACAATGACCTGGATGAGGACCTGGTGCTGTGCGGCGCCCAGACCCTGTTGTTCAGGCGCGATGGCGAGGGAGCCTGGGCCGCGCCTCTGGGGATCGCCGGCCCTTCGACCCAGGCCATCGCCGCGGATGTGGACCACGACGGCGACCTGGACCTGCTGCTTCTGGCCGAGGGAGACAACCGGCTGCTGGGCAACGACGGCAGCGGGAAGTTCGCCGACCTCACCGCCAGCGCCCTGGGGGCCGCCTCCTTCGGAACGGCGTTTCACGCCGCGGGGGCGCTGGCGACCGCCGCCCCGAACGCGAAGGCGGCGACGGAGGCCGCCGCGCGCGTCGCGGTCGCGTCACAGGTCGTACGTACCGCCGCACTCGCCGACGGCGGGGTCGGACTCGCGTCGCAATGGAACGACATCGGCGGCCGCGAGCGCGCCCTTCGCATCGGCGATCTCGCCCTTTCCGCCTCGCTCCTGGCGGTCGAAGCGCATCGCGCCGGCGGGATCGGGAACCTCTATCGACCGAGCGCCGTCCGCGAAACGCTCGTCCGCAGCTACGGTTCCGCTCCCACCGACGAACAGCAGGTTCGCGCCTACCTTCCGGCGCCGGCGGACGCCGCGCAGGCCGACGGCGTCGCGACGGCGATGGGCGCCAAGCTGGTCGTCGCCGGCCACCGCGACGTCCCGATCGACGGCACGACCTTCTACAACCTGAACGCGGTCAACATGGCCAAGGTGGCGAAGATCGCCCAGAGCATCCGCGAGAAGGGGTTCGACCGGAGCGAGGCGATCCGCCTGCTCGAGCTCGGCCCGGACACCTACCTCGTGCTGGACGGAAACCACCGGTTCACCGCCGCGCAGCAGCTCGGCGACGCGGTGATCCACGGCCTTCCGGCGATCGTCTACCGTGCCGAGCAGAACCCGTCTCTCACCGCCGCCGGCCTCCTCTTCGCGCACTCGCAGGGGACCGTTCCAGCCTCCCTGGTCGCAAGCCACCTCCCCGCGCTCGACGCCGCCTCGCGCGCCGACGTGGCCACGGCGCTCACCAAGGGCCGGCCGCTCTTCGAATACATGTTCGGCATCGTTCCCTGGAGCGGCCAGCCGGCGGCGTCCGCGCACGCCCCTCCACCGGCGACGGTCCCCGTGCACCGCTTGGTCCCCGCGCACTGATTCCGCGTCGCGCTCGTAGGCGGAGAGAGCCGCCCGCCGGTCATCGGGGAGACTCGAACGACGATGGCCTCCGGACGACGGCCAGGACGTTCGGGACCGGCCAGGCCTCGAAGACGTCGTCGGCCTCGTGGAAGCCGGTCTCGAAGCTCCCGATCCGCTCGAGCTCGCGGCCGCCCGCCTTCACGTACAGCTGCGCCTCGGGGCCGCCTTCGACGTACATGGCGTTTCGTAGATCGATCGGAAGCGCGAGCAGAGCGTTCACCAGGTCGTGCACCCTCCACGGCGTGCGGGCATGGATGAACAGCACGCGCCCCTGCCGGTCGACGCCGACGGCCGCCGTACTCCAGATCTTCGCCTGCGGCGCCCAGGTGTTCGTTCCGTCGCAGGAGACCATCCGGATGTTCTGCACCAGCGAACCGTACGAAGCCCTCGCCGCCTCGTACTCGCCGCAGGCCCGGTCGAGCAGCCTCACCGCCGGAACCCCGGGCTTCACTGGATCGAACGCCAGCACCGCGTTGTCCTTGGTCAGGCGGCCGTTGTTGACGTGATCGACCGTGCGCATCAGCGCCACGCTCGTGCGGTGGTCGACGTCGTACATGCTGGCGTTGATCGCGGCCACGGCCTCCTTTCCCGACGCCGAAGCGTGTGCGACCCACTCGCGCGCCGTCCGGGTGCGCCCGTCCGCGGTGGCGGAGGCGTTGAGCAGCGCGAGCGAGAAGCGTTCCGGATCGATCCGCAGCACGTGGATCGAGCGGTCGCCGATGTCGGCCGGCGGCCCGCGGAAGACGCCGAGCTCGAGGCCGGGCTCGAGCGCCTCCCAGGGTGCGACGGGAGCCGACACCGCTTCGACGGCGACGGCGGGCGCCGGACCCGACGCCAGGAGCACGAGCGCCCGAACGACCGGCAAGGCGAATCCCGACGCGATCACGATCCCGACAACCCCCTTGGGGCAGACCGCCTTCCGGCGCAAGATTCGCCTTCAATTCCGAGCGGTTGGTGGGGGGGTTTTCCCTTGCGGGAGGCCCCTTCGTTTGGTAGAAAAACGCTTCTCTTTCGCGCGGTTAAGCCGGCTTTTCGGGCGGCGGCCGCGGAGGGTGCGAGGCGATGGCGGAGAACGCGCGACCGATCCCGGTCAACATCGAAGACGAAGTCCGGACGTCGTTCCTCGACTACGCGATGTCGGTCATCGTCTCTCGCGCGTTGCCGGACGCGCGCGACGGCCTCAAGCCGGTCCATCGCCGGATCCTCTACGCCATGTTCCGCGAGGGGCTGCTCCCCTCGAAGCGATACTCCAAGTGCGCCGGCGTCGTCGGCGAGGTTCTGAAGAAGTACCACCCGCACGGCGACTCCTCGGTCTACGACGCGCTGGTCCGGCTCGCGCAGGAGTGGAACATGCGCTACCTGCTCGTCGACGGGCAGGGGAACTTCGGCTCGGTCGACGGCGACCCGCCGGCCGCCTACCGTTACACCG
>CAYJRR010000219.1:0-3060 GCA_964372275.1 uncultured bacterium | reverse complement strand
GAGGATGGACTCCCCCGTCGCCGCGTCGTGGTAGCACGGCTGGTGCATGTGCCAGAGGAAGCAGACGTCGAGCGCGTTCGCCAAGGCCTGGCCCGCCCCTACCGGATCTTCATCGCCTTGGGGATCACGGTGATCCCCGTCTCGGTGACCGTGAATCCGCGGGCACGGTCCTTCTCCGCGTCGAAGCCGATCTCCGTCCGAGGCGGGATGTCGACGTTCTTGTCGGCGATCACCCGCCGGAGCTTCGCGTAGCGGCCGACGTTCACGCCTTCGAGGAGGATCGAGTCCTCCACGTGGCTGTAGGAGTTCACGCGCACGTACGGGGAGAGGATGCTGCGGAGGACGGTGCCGCCCGAGACGACCACCCCGCCGGAGACTAGCGAGTCGTGCGCCTGACCGACCCGCCCCTTCTTCGCATCGCGGAAGACGAACTTCGCCGGCGGGCTGTTGAGGCTCGCGGAGTAGATCGGCCACCGCTGGTTGTAGAGGTTGAAGGTCGGCTCGACCCCGATCAGCTCCATGTTCGCGTCGAAAAAGGACTCGATCGTTCCGACGTCGCGCCAGTACCCGCGCTCCTTCTCTTCCATGCCGGGCACGACGTTGGTGGCGAAGTCGTAGGCGAAGACCCTCGAGCGGTCGATCATCGAGGTGAGGATGTCCTTTCCGAAGTCGTGCTGGCTGGTCGGCTCCCGCGCGTCCCGCTTCACCTCGCGAACCAGGACGTCGGTGTTGAACAGGTACGACCCCATCGAGGCCAGGAAGTGCGTCGGGCGGCCGGGCATCGGTTTGGCCGACTTCGGCTTCTCCATGAAGGAGACGATCTGGTTCGCGGAATCGACGGTGCAAACGCCGAAGCTTCGCGACTCTTCCAAGGGGACCGGGATCGTCGCCACCGTGACGTCGGCCCCCCGCGCGGCGTGGAAGTCGATCATCTGCCGGAGGTCCATCTTGTAGACGTGGTCGCCGCCGAAGACCGCGACCAGGTCCGGCTTCTCGTCGGAGATCAGGTTCAAGTTCTGGAAGATGGCGTCGGCGCTGCCTTGGTACCAGCCGGTACCCGTCCGTTGCTGCGCCGGAACGGAGGCGACGTAGTGGCCGATGTTGGTCGCCATCGCCCACGCCCGTGCCAGGTGGCGGTTGAGCGATTCGCTCTTGTACTGGGTCAGCACGTTGATGCGGAAGATCCGCGAATTGACCAGGTTCGACAGGACGAAGTCGACGATCCGGTACCGACCGCCAAACGGGACGGCCGGCTTGGCGCGATCGCGCGTCAGCGGGGCCAGCCGCCGACCCTCGCCACCCGCCAACACCATTGCCAGCACCCGCATGTCGAAGCCCTTCGGGCCGTCGGGGACCCCCCCGAAACCCCGGGCCCTTTAACCCTCGCCGTCCCGATCGAAGTCAAGAGCGCAAAAACGTCGAGGCACGCGGGCCATTTGGCGCGCGTGCCTCGGGTGTCGTTTTGAAAGGCGATTTTCGCTTCTTCTCGGATCCCGGCGATCGAACGAGTCCGTGACGCGACGGATCTATTGGGTGTGCCCCACGACCGCGGCCCCGTTCAAGGGGACTGGACGTTTGCGATCCCGGGTTCCGACCCGATTCCACTGCACGATCCCGGCCACCGAAGCCCCCCATCACTTCGATTCCAAGGCCGCGATCCGCCGTACCCGATCGACACGCGACGCGAAACGCACGTCGCACTTTCGGGGGGGGCGCACCCCGACTCCGAACACGATCCGGATCGTTTGCGAAACGCGCGAGCGACCCCTTGACACGCGGTATCCTGACGTCCGTGGAGTGCGTCCGCTGCCGCCGTACGCTGCAGGAGATCGAGTCGGAAGGGGAGACGATCGACTTCTGCACGCGGTGTCGCGGAGCGTGGGTCGACGCGAAGGAGCTCGATGCCTTCACCGACCAGCCCGAGGCGCTGCGCGTCGCGCTCGCGCGCGGTCTGCAGGACGAGAAGCCGGCGGCCTTCCGCTGCCCGCGCTGCGGCGGCGCGATGCGGGAGGGCTACCTCTTCGATCCCGCCTATCGCCTCGAACACTGCGAAGCCTGTCGCGGCGTCTGGTTCGACTCGCGCGAGCTCTCCCAGCTCCGGCGCGTGCGCGCCCCGTCGCCGACTCCACCGCCCGGTGGGCCCGAGCGGTCGGCACTGCAGAAAGTCGCCGAGAACACCTCGCCGACACGTGCGTCACGATCACGACCCTCGCGGGAAAGCCGCCTGAGCCGTACACGCGAGTCCCCGCAGTTGGGCCGCCCCCAGGCGGAAACGGGCCCGCGATGCCCGTCGTGTCACAAGCCCCCGAAACTCGACGACATCTGGCAGTGCGCCTGCGGGCACCGCTGGCGGCTCTTTTCGACCTACGCCACCTGCCCCCGATGCCGCACGCACTGGGAGTACACCAAGTGCCTGCGCTGCTACGCCTGGTCGCCGGTGGCCCGGTGGTTCGAATAGGCGCGCGCGGTCGGGCCGCACGACACCGCCTCGCTAGCTCTGGATCGTGAGCTGCTTCAGCCGGTCGATTTCGTCGAGGACCTTCCCCGATCCGAGGACGACGCAGAGCAACGGGTCCTTGGAGATGATCACCGGGAGTCCGGTCTCCTCGCGAAGCAGGACGTCGAGGTTCTGGAGCATCGAGCCGCCGCCGGCGAGCACGATCCCCTTGTCCATGATGTCGCTCGCCAGCTCCGGCGGAGTGCGTTCCAACGTGATCCGCACCGCCTCGACGATGGCGTTGATCGGCTCGGCCAACGCCTCGCGGATCTCCTCGGAGTTGATGGTGATCGTCTTGGGGACGCCCGCGACCAGGTCGCGCCCCTTGATCTCCATCGACTTCTCCTTCTCCAGCGGGTAGGCGGTGCCGATGTTGATCTTGATCAGCTCCGCCGTCCGCTCGCCGATGAGGAGGTTGTACTTGCGCTTGACGTAGTTGATGATCGCTTCGTCCATCTTGTCGCCGGCGATCCGGATCGACTTGGAGAAGACGATCCCGCCGAGCGAGATGACGGCGACCTCGGTCGTGCCGCCGCCGATGTCGACGACCATGTTCCCCGACG
>CAYJRR010000218.1:0-3094 GCA_964372275.1 uncultured bacterium | reverse complement strand
CTCGATCTCGACGAGCAGCTCAAGAGCATGGTGGCCGAGTTCGCCGGCCCGAGGCTCCGCCAGGCGTTCTCCATCAAGGAGAAGCAGGCTCGGCGGGAGGCCGTCGCCGGCGTCCGCGAGCAGCTCAAGGTCCAGTTCGCCAACGACATCGTCGCCGGCAAGGAGGCGGAGATCGAGAAGGCGCTGGGTGAGCTGGAGAAGAAGGTCGTCCGCGACATGGTCACCGTCGACCGCCGGCGCATCGACGGCCGCGCGCTCGACGAGATTCGCCCGATCTACACCGAAGTCTCCTCCTTCCCCCGCACCCACGGGTCGGGGCTGTTCCAGCGCGGCGAGACGCAGGTCTTGGCGGTCACCACGCTCGGCACCAAGGACGACGAGCAGCGGATCGACGCCATCATCGGCAACTACTTCAAGACCTTCCTGCTGCACTACAACTTCCCGCCCTACTCGGTCGGGGAGGTCCGGCCGCTGCGCGGCCCCGGGCGGCGGGAGATCGGCCACGGCAACCTGGCCGAGCGCTCGTTGAAGGTGGTTCTGCCGACGCAGGAGAAGTTCCCCTACACCATCCGCATCGTCGCCGAGGTCCTCGAGTCGAACGGGTCGTCGTCGATGGCGTCGGTGTGCGCGGGGAGCCTGTCGTTGATGGACGCCGGCGTGCCGATCGCGGAACCGGTCGCCGGTATCGCCATGGGGCTGATCAAGGAGGGGGATCGGATCGCCGTCCTCTCCGACATCCTCGGCGACGAGGACCACCTCGGCGACATGGACTTCAAGGTGTGCGGCACCCGGCGGGGGATCACCGGGTTCCAGATGGACCTGAAGATCTCCGGCATCACCAAGGAGATCCTGAAGTCGGCGCTGATGCAGGCGAAGGCGGGTCGGCTCTACATTCTCGACAAGATGGCGGAGTCGATCCAGGCGCCAAGGCCAGAGATCTCCCCCTACGCGCCGCGCATCGTGACGATCCGCATCAACCCCAACCGCATCCGCGACGTCATCGGGCCGGGCGGGAAGACGATCCGGTCGATCGTCGATCAGTGCGGCGTGAAGATCGACGTCACCGACGACGGCACGGTGAACATCGCCTCCCCCAGCCGCGAGTCGATCGCCAAGGCGGAGAAGATGATCCGCGACCTCACCACCGAGCCCGAGAAGGGGAAGCTCTACATGGGGGTGGTGAAGACGATCAAGGAGTTCGGCGCCTTCGTCGAGATCCTGCCGAACACCGACGGGCTGCTCCACATCTCCGAGATCTCGAAGGAGCGGGTGAACCGGGTGACCGACATCCTCAAGGAAGGGGACGAGGTCCTGGTCAAGGTGCTGGACATCGACCGCGACGGCAAGATCCGCCTCTCCCGCAAGGAGGCGCTCGGAAAGACGCTGGCCGACGTGGAGGCCCAGAACAAGGCGTCGTGATGTGGCGTCCGCCTCGTAGCGAAGGCGCGCGGAACTTCCGCGCGCCTCTCTTTTTCGCGCTGCTGCTCGCCGCCGGGTGCGATCCGGAGACGCGGATCGAGGGGCGGATCACGGTGGCGGAAGGGCAGGAGGCGCCCGACGGGGCGCGGCATACCCTCTACATCGCCGCCTACCCGACCGAGTTCGTCGTCGACGGGATGCCGAACTGCACCGCCGGCACTCCGGTCTTCGTCGAGTTCTCCGGCGTCGAGAACGACGACTTCGATCCCGACGTCGGCTACGCCCTGGGCGGCGCCGGCGAGGCGGTCGAGGCGCACGTCTTCGCCTGGTGGAAGGTCGGGGACGCCGAGCAGGCCGACTTCCGCTGTCCGAAGGACGGGGACCGTTTCGGCGCCTTCGCCCTCAACCCGATCTTCCCGGGCGCCGACGGCGGAGGGGAGAGCGAGCGGGACGTCGACGTGCGGCTCGACCGGACGCTCGGAAGCTAGCCGCCGAAGAGCTCGCTTCGGGGCGTCGCCGGCGAAGGCGCACCGGCCGGTCGCTCGAGGCGCGCGAGGGAGGTCACGGCTTCGCGGCGGAGGCGGGCGTCGTCGGCGTCGGTGAGCGCACGAAGAACCCGGGATGCGTCGGCGGCGCAGCGGCTCGCGTGGGTGGCGAGCGCTCCGAGGGCGGCGGTCGCGGCGCGGCGGCGGGACGGCTCGACACCGTCGAGCGCGGTGGCGGCGGCGTCGCGGAAGAGGGCTTCGGTGAGCTCGTCGGATCCGAGGTCGACGAGCATCGCGGCGGCACGTGCCGCCTCGCGTGGATGCCCCTCGACGATCTCGGCCAGCGCCAGCGCGTGCAGCCGTGGCGCCGCGCCCAGCGGATCGACCGCCGCGAGCGCCTGCGCCGCCGAGCCGCGGACGGTGGCGTCTCCGTCGGTGAGCAACTCGGTGAGGACCGGCGCGTCCTCCACCGCGGCGGACATGGCGCGGATCCCGTGCGCCGCGATCGCGCGCAGCACCGGCCACGGCGAGCGCGATGCGGAGGCGTAGGCGGCGCGAAGGCGCGCGCGCCGGCCGGGATCGGTCGCGAAACGCAGGAGCCTCTCTCCGGCCCGCGCCGCTTCGATCGCGGCGTCGACGTCGCGCGCCTCGACTTCGAAGATCGCGATCAGCCCGTCGAACGACTGCGGCAGATCGATTCGTTCGGAGCCGACCATCACCTCCATGGTACGGCGCGGCGCGATGGCGACGCAACGGCCATGAGGCCGCAAAACCGCTCCTGGAGCGGCGTTCTACAAGGTTTGTGCAGGAACCGGTGCGTTCCTTCTACGACGACGAGCCGGAGCCCGAGCCGGTGTCGCGATCGGGCGCGACGGTCGCCGGCCACGAGGGTGTCGATCGCGTCACCGTCGATCGCGGGTCGCGCGCGAAGAACCGGTCGAGCAGCGCCTGCCCGGTCGCCGGCTTGGGAGCGCGCGCTCCTGGATCGGCGGTCGCGGTCGTGGCCGGCGGAACCTCGCCCGGCAACGATGCGGTGGTCCGCTCGGCGGCGGCGTGCGCCGCGTCGGCCCCGGGTTCGGGAGTGCCTCCGAGGGGGCCCGCCGGCGCGAACGACGCGGTGCTGCGGTCGTCGGACCATGCCGGCGCGCCGGGAACCGTGTCGGCATCGTCCATGGAGAAGCCCTTCTCGT
>CAYJRR010000217.1:0-3104 GCA_964372275.1 uncultured bacterium | reverse complement strand
GCCGGACTGCTCCCTGCCGCGTGGATCGCGGCGCTGGCGCTCCTTCTCGAAGGCGCGCGGCGCCGGACGCGACGCCTCGGACCACCTCGACCGCCTGCGACCCCCGAACGGCGGACCGCCCGCGAGTTCGTCACCGCCTTCGCCGCGCTGCTCGGGGCGGCCGGTCACCGGCGATTCGCGGTGCGGGTCCTCGAGCGCTCCCTGCGCCACCGCCTGCGCGAGCGGGTCGGGATCCCGGCGGGAACGCCCGCGGCGGCGGCGTTCCGACTGTTGGCCGATCGAATGCCAACCGCCGCCGCTCCGGCCTACCGTGCCCTGGAGCGCTCGGCGGAGCTGGCGGCGGCGGCGGCGATCACCGACCGCGAGCTGCTGGACCTTGCGCGCGACGTGCGACGGACGCACCGGGTTCTCGACGCGAGGCCGAGCCGAAACGAAAATTGAAAATGGAAAATGGAAAATGGAGAATGGAAAACCGGCAAATGAGAGGATCGAACGGGCCCGGCATTGACCGGTTTTCCATTTTGAATTTTCCATTCTCCATTTTCATCTTTCTCCCGTGACGATCCCCCCGCCTCCGTCTTCCGCGGAACATCCCGCCCCTCACCAAGCGAAAGCCCTCTGGGAGAGGGTCCGCGGCGAGGTCGAGAAGGCGGTCGTCGGACAGGAGCCGGTGCTGGAGGCGGTGCTGGTGGCGCTCTTGGCGGAGGGGCACGTGCTCCTGGAAGGTGTGCCCGGAACGGCCAAGACGCTGCTCGCGAAGGCGTTTGCCGCGGCGATCTCCGCCCGCTTCACGCGGATCCAGTTCACGCCCGACCTGATGCCGGCCGACGTCCTCGGCACCAACGTCTGGGACGCCCGCGCGAACCAGTTCACCCTGCGACGGGGTCCCGTCTTCACCGACCTGCTGCTGGCCGACGAGGTGAATCGCGCGCCGGCGAAGACGCAATCGTCGCTGCTCGAGGTGATGGAGGAGCGCCAGGCGACGATCGACGGGACGCGACACGAGCTGCCGGCGCTGTTCACCGTGCTCGCGACCCAGAACCCGGTCGAGTACGAGGGGACCTACCCTCTTCCCGAGGCCCAGCTCGACCGGTTCCTGATGAAGGTGGTCGTCGGATACCCGAGCGCCGAGGACGAGCAGCGGGTCCTCTCCCGCTGGCACGCCGGGTTCAACGCGCACGACCTCGAGTCGGCCGGCGTTCGCGCCGTCGCCGACCCGGCGGCGGTCGAGGCCGCGCGGACGGAGATGCGCGGGATCGTGGTGGAGGCGGGGGTGTTGCGATACGTCACCGCGGTGGTGGCGAAGACGCGCGAGTCGAACGACATCCTGCTCGGCGGGAGCCCGCGCGCCTCGGTGGGCCTTCTGCTCGCGGCGAAGGGGCTGGCCGCCGTCCGCGGGAAGTTCTTCGTCGGCCCGGACGAAGTGAAGGAGATGGCGGTCCCGGTCCTCCGTCACCGGATCCTCCTCCGGCCCGAAGCCGAGATCGAAGGGGTCCGCCCGGACGACGCGATCCGGCGCGCGGTCGAATCGGTCGAGGTGCCGCGCTGACCCGAACCTGGTTGGTACCCGGACGCCTTCTCATCGCGTGCGCGGCCGCCGGCGCGGCGGGGCTTGGCCTCGGCGCGGCGCGGGAGACACTGGCGGTTCTCCTGGCGCTGCTCCTCGTCCTGGCCGCCATCGCGGTGGCGGTGCGCGGTCCGGACGCCGCCGAGACCCCTCCCGTCGGGGCGCCACTCCTTCGCCGCAGTCTGTTCGTCGCCGGATTCGGCCTGGCCGGTCTCCTCGCCGCCCCGTACGGACCGGTCGGCGCGGCGGCGGTGGCGGCGCTCCTCGCCATCGCCTGCGTCGCCGAACGCCTCGCCCTTCCCGGTCCCGGCCGTCTGGAGATCGCGCGGGAGCTGCCCGCGCGGCTGATGCTGGGCACGCCGAACGAGATCGCCCTCCGTATCCGGAACCTCGGGACGGTGCCGCTTCACGTCGACGTTCGCGATCGCGCTCCCTGGGGGTTGCATCCCAGCCGCCAGCCGGCCGGCTTCTCCCTCCCCCCCGGACGCACCGCCGTCCATCGATACGACGTGACGCCGAGCGAGCGGGGCGCCTACCGCTTCGAAGCGGTCGACCTGCGTCTCACCCGCTCCCCGGGTCTGCTGCGACGGATGGCGAGCGTGCCGCTTCCCGGCGAGACGCACGTCTACCCGAACGTCCGCGACGCCGCGCGGGTCGGACTCCTGCTCCACCGCCGCCGAACCCCGCTGCTGGGGATCAAGCCGGCCCGCGTCCGCGGAAAGGGGACGGAGTTCGATGCGCTGCGCGAGTACCAGACCGACGACGAGTTCCGCGACATCTCCTGGAAGGCGAGCGCCCGCGCGGGAAAGCTCCTGGTCCAGACCTACCAGGTGGAGCGCAGTCAGAACGTCATGATCCTGGTCGAGGCGGGCCGGATGATGTCGGCCGCGGTGACGAGCCGCCGCCGCCTCGGCCTGTCGAAGCTCGACCACGCGGTCGGCGCGGCGCTGGTGCTGGCGCAGACCGCCTGCCTGAAGGAGGACCGCGTCGGGTTGCTCGCCTTCAACGAATCGGTGCGGGCCTTCCTGCCGCCCAAGCGCGGACGCGCGCAGGTGGCGGCGATCGTCGACGGGCTGCACGACCTCGAGCCGTCGCTGTGCGAGCCCGACTTCGGAGCCGCCTTCCAGCAGCTGAAGTCCAAAGCCAAGCGTCGCTCCCTGGTCGCGCTCTTCACCGACCTCCTCGACGACGAGAGCGCGCGCAGACTCCTCGAAACGTTGCCGCTCCTCACACCGCAACACCTGCCGCTGGTGATCGCGCTCTCCGATCCATCACTCGCCGAGATCGCAGGCTCCCTCCCGACCACCGGACAACAGGCGTTCGAGGGGGCCGTCGCCGAGGACCTGCTCCAGGAGCGACGCGAGATCCTCCGGCGTCTGCGCGCCCGCGGCGCGATGGTGCTCGACGTTCCGCCGCACGAGCTGTCGACCGCCGTGGTGAACCGCTACCTCGAGATCAAGGCGCGGAACCTCCTGTAGCTAGCTAGCGGGCGGCTTTGCCTCGTTTCTTCTTCAGGACGATCCGCACCGGAGTTCCG
>CAYJRR010000216.1:0-3168 GCA_964372275.1 uncultured bacterium | reverse complement strand
CCTGGAGCGGTGTCGCGGAGCCGGCATTTTCGGCCGCCGCCACCGAGTAGACCGCGGGTTCCTCTCGCCTCTTCCGGCGACCGGTCGCATCATCCGGATCGCGCCCCGGAACGTATCCAAGGCATGAACGGTTCGCGTCGATCGGTCGTCGTCGGTTTCGTCGCCTTCGGCTGCCAGCTCGCGGCGCGCGCGGTCGCGGCCGATCCGGCGACGCGGGGAGGGGATCCGGGTCGCGGAACGGAGAGGGGAACCGTGGAAAAGGGTGCGACGGAGACGGAGAAGGTCGTCCGAACCGAAGCGGAGTGGCGCGAAACGCTCTCGCCCGAGCAGTTCCGGGTCCTGCGTCAGAAGGGGACGGAGCGAGCCTTCAGCAGTCCGCTGCACGAATCGCATGAACGGGCGATCTACCGGTGCGCCGGCTGCGGGCTCGACCTGTTCCATTCCGACGCGAAGTTCGACTCCGGCACCGGATGGCCGAGCTTCTGGCAGCCGATCCGGCCGGAGGCCGTCGGGACCGAGTCGGACCGGTCGTTCTTCATGGTCCGGACCGAGGTCCACTGCGCCCGGTGCGGCGGTCACCTCGGACACGTGTTCGAGGACGGTCCGAAACCGACGGGGCTGCGGTACTGCATCAATGGAGTGGCGTTGGAGCAGGTTCCGCAGAAGTAGGCGCGTGAGGACGCGGATCCGTGCGGTCGTGAGATTGAAATCCGCGGTCGCGGTCCTGGTCGCGGCAGCGGCCGCCGGCTCGGTCGCGAACGTGTCCGCGGCCGCGAACGCGGTCGCGGCCGAGAGCGCAGCCGAACCCGGGAACGAATCCGAGGCCGTATCTGTGTCCGTTACCGAAGGCGAACCCGTTCCGGTCGCCGAACCCGAACCCGCTCCCGGTGTTTCGCCCCGTCCCTGGTTCGCGGGCTGGTCCTCGGCCCTCTTCCCGGGAATGGGCTTCCTCTACCTCCGCCGGCCGTCGCGCGCGTTCGCCTACATGGGGGTCGAAGCGGCGGAGCTGGTCGCCGTCGCCGCGACGGTCTCCGCGAGCGGCTACGACCCGGACGATCCGACCACCTTCGACCGCGCGCAACGCGCGTTGCTCCCGGCGGCGTGGCTGCAGAACACGCACTTCGTCGGGATCTACGACGCCTGGCGCACGGCGCGGATCGATGCCGGCGGATACCGGGTTCCGACGCCGGGGCTCGACGGGCTCGTCCGCGCGCCGCTCCGCGGGCGACTGTTCCTCCGTCCGGCGGTGGGGATCCCCCTGGGGACGGTCGCGGCGCTCTCCGCCATCTACCTCTCCCTGGTCGACGGCGACGACACCTTCTTCCGCTTGCGTCGCGTTCCGATCTTCTCGCGCGCGACCGACCGAGCCATGGCGCTGGCCGCGGGCGAGGCCTACTACCTGGGCACCTTCTATCCCGTCGGAATCGGCGAAGAGGCGCTCTTCCGCGGCGTGCTGCAGACGACGTTCGAGGAGCGGTTCGGCCGCGTCGGCGGCTGGGCCGCGGCGACGCTCCTCTTCGGCTCGCTGCACGCGCTCAACGCCCCCGGCGATCCGCAGGCGCAGCTCACCGCCGTCGCCGCAACCTCGATCGTCGGCGGGTACCTCGGTTGGCTCTACCAACGCGACGGCCACGACCTGACCGCGCCGGCCTTCTTCCACGTCTGGTACAACGTGATCGTCGGAACGGCCTACTTCCTCGCCGATCCGAAGGACCAGCCGTTCGCCGTCCGCCTGGCGCTCCCGTTCTGATCCGGCGCGGGCGCCGGGCGCGACCTCCGCGTCCGCCCCGGCAACTGGATGAACCAGGTCGAAGGCGAAAATAACAGAAAAATCAGATGATTGATCCGGCACCTGCGTTGCAGGTTGGGGGGTCGTGCACCTCGCCCGAACGCTCGGACACGTGACGTTGATCGCCTCGCTCGTCGCGGGCCCGGTGGCCTCCGCCGAGTGCCCGGAGACGGCCGCGTCACCGCTGCGCGATCTGCTGCCCGCGATCCGGCTCGCACGCGCCGTCGAGTGCGAGCCGAACGTCGGTCCGCCGCGTCCGGAGGCCGCGGCGACGATCGCGCGATGGAAGGGGGCCGGCGGATCGGTGGTGACGATCCCGCTGCGGGTGCAGCCGTCCGGCGCGCGCGTCCGCCCGTTCGTCGCGCCCCTCTATCGCGTCGAGGGCGAGGACGGGTCGATCCGTTTCGTCGACCACGACGGCCGAGCCTACCGGGATCTCGACGACTGGCGGTCCTCGAACACCTTGCCGGGCGGCGCGGTGACGCTCCCGCAGAACGCATCTCGCGTCCGGTCGTTCTGCCAGCCGGCGCTCGAGACGATTCCGACGCCCGCCTCCCGCTTCCGCTCCAAGGCCGGACGCGTCGTCGACGGCGTGGCGATGGTGGCCGGCATCGGCGTCGGGGTCGCGGCGATCGTCGGAACCGGCGGAACGATCGTTCCCATCGCCGGATTGGCGGTGACCGCCTGGAGCGGCATCCGCTCCTTCGCGCGACTCCGCGACCGGGTGAACCACGACCAGACGGTGAACCCGCTGCGCAGCCGCGAGGCCCGCGGGATGTGGCTCGGCCTCACCGCCAGCGCCCTCGGGGCCGCCTCCTTCGGAACGGCGTTCCACGCCGCGGGCGCGCTGGCGAGCGGCGCCCCGAACGCGATGGCGGCGACCGAGGCCGCCGCCCGCGTCGCGGTCGCGTCACAGGTCGTCCGTACCGCCGCACTCGCCGACGGCGGGGTCGGACTCGCGTCGCAATGGAACGAGATCGGCGGCCGCGAGCGCGCCCTTCGCATCGGCGATCTCGCCCTTTCCGCCTCGCTCCTGGCGGTCGAAGCGCATCGCGCCGGCGGGATCGCGAACCTCTATCGACCGAGCGCCGTCCGCGAATCGCTCGTCCGCAGCTACGGTTCCGCTCCCACCGACGAACAGCAGGTCCGCGCCTACCTCCCCGCGCCGGCGGGCGCCGAGCAGGCCGACGGCGTCGCGACGGCGATGGGCGCCACGCTGGTCGTCGCCGGCCGCCGCGACGTCCCGATCGACGGCACGACCTTCTACAACCTGAACGCGGTCGACATGGCGAAGGTGGCGACGATCGCCCGGAGCATCCGCGAAAAGGGGTTCGACCGGAGCGAGGCGATCCGCCTGCTCGAGCTCGGCCCGGACACCT
>CAYJRR010000215.1:0-3284 GCA_964372275.1 uncultured bacterium | reverse complement strand
ATGCGGTACAGACGCGCGTTCGATGTGTTCGCGAGCCGCAGACGCAGCCAGCCCCCGACGGTGAAGATCGTGTTGTATGCGGATCTGCGTATGAAATATCCCGAGTCGCCCGCGCCGACCACTAGGTCCACGCGCTCGCCCTGGTCGCGCGCCGAGAGTCCCACGGTCTCGAAGAAGATCTGCGCCGGCTTCATGTCGTAGAGGCCGAGATCGCCGAAGTAGCTGTCGAGGGTGCCGAGCTGCCAGGTGACGTTCGTGAGCCCCACGTTCCCCGCCTTGGCGTAGAGCTGCGTCAGCGCGAAGTTCTCCAGCCGCCCGCGACCCGGGTCGGCGTTGGCGACCGTCCCCCCTTCGACCTTGGCGTGGAGGCTCGTCCAGGGCCCGCTCCTCGCCGACCCCTTCTCGAGCAGGTCGAGCTTCATCTCCAACGCCGCCCAGGGCCCTTCGTTCATGAGGCGCCCGTAGAGGTTCCAATACCCGAGCCGCGAATCGCCCCCTTGCAGGTCGGGGCGGGTCATCACCCGGAAGTAGCCGCCGGCGGAGAAGCGCTGCGCCTCGGCCTCGGCGCGGGCGGCGCCCGGGAGGAGGAGAAGCACGGCGGCCGCGGCCGCGACCGTTGCCGTTGCCGTTGCCGTCGCCGTTGGCGTCGCCGTCGACGAATCCGACGCCGAAACCGTGGCCGTGTTCCGTCGAACGTGCACCGTGCACGTCGGCGTGCACGTGCACGTGCACGGCTCACGATCGACGGCGGACGGACACGGCCGGCGCCGGCCCATCTACTACGGCTCCGCCTCGAGGATCACCATCGACGAGCCCTGCACCCCGTAGACGGCCCCCGGCACCACCTCCGGCGCCTCCAGCGTCACGTTCGCCGAGGCCCGCAGGTCCAGCCCCTCCGCCTCCAGGTAGGCCGGATCGTCGAAGTAGCTCTGGGTGTCGACCAGCCGGCGCCACGTCTTTCCGGTCGGCAGCGTGAAGTCGGCCGCGGTCCGGTCCATGTTGATCAGGATCGCCAGCTCGGGCCCCCGCGTCGGGTCGTAGTAGTGGATCATCAGCCGCTTGCCGGACCAGTCGGTCCCCGCCATGTCGACGTTGGCCGGACTCTTCCAGGCGAACGGCGCGCCGCCGCCGTACTCCTTCGGCGCCAGCGCGTAGGCGTGATCCTTCCGGAACCGGATCACATCCCGCACGAAGTCGCGCATCCGGTGCCGGTCGTCGGACGCGATCCAATCCCCCCAGCGGAACCAGTTCCACTCGTTGTCGGCGCCGGTCGAGTAGGCGTTGTTGTTGCCGTACTGGGTCCGCATCCATTCGTCGCCGCCCAGGATCATCGGCGTGCCGTGGGCGATCAGCGTCGCGGTGAACAGGTTGCGCATCATCTGGCGCTTGGTCGCTTCGGCGGCGAGCCCGGTCCCCCAATCTCGCGAGCGGTTGTTCTGCTCCCCGTTGTCGACCTCGCACCAGGGGGAGGTCGGTTGGGTGCAGCAGATCGGATTGAGCGGCCCGCAGCCGTTCTGCCGCTGGTTGTAGGAGACGACGTCGTACATCGTCATCCCGTCGTGGCAGGTGACGTAGTTGACGCCGTGGTACGGACGCCTTCCGTTCCAGGCGTAGTAGCTCTGGCTTCCCGTCAGCGTGAATCCGCCGTCGGCGTCGGCTTCGAGCGAATTGAGCCTCCAGGCGTCGTCGTTGACGAAGGCCCGCCACCAATCGCGGAAGCGGCTGTTCCACTCCCCCCACCCGGTTCCCGGCTTGTTCGACGACGCGGGGTAGGCGCCGATCAGCGGTCCGTACCAGCCGCCCGCCGTCCACGGCTCGGCGATCACGCGCGTGTTGTAGGCCTGCAGCACCGGGTCGTCGATGACGTCCTGGAGCACCGTGTTCGCCGGATCGTCCCAGACGTTGTAGTTCCCGTCCTGCTCCCCGAGGATCCCGGCGAGATCGAAGCGGAAGCCGTCGACGTGCATCTCCTCGACGTAGAACCGGAGCGAATCGAGGATCAGCCGGCGCGTCGGTCGGTGGTTGGGGCGGGTCTGGTTGCCGACGCCGGTGTTGTTCCAAAAAGTCTGGTTGTCGGCGTCGAGCGCGTAGTAGGCGGCGTTGTCGAGGCCGCGGTAGCTGTAGATCCCGGCGATCTCCTTCGGCTCGACGTTCACCGCGCCGTCGGTTCCGGGATCGAGCGAGACGTCGTCGGTGTAGAGGCGCTCGCGCCACAAGCCCCCCTCCCCCGTGTGGTTGTAGACGACGTCGAGGATCACTTCGACCCCCGCCTGGTGCAGCCGATCGACCATCTCCTTGAACTCGTCGATCACCTCGAGCGGATCGGGGGTGGCGGCGTAGGTGTTCTCGGGGGCGAAGAAGTTGAGGGTCCAGTAGCCCCAGTAGCCTCCGTCGAGGGGCTTCTCGTGGACCGGCAAGAGCTCGACCGCGGTGATCCCGAGGTCGGCGAGGTAGGCGGCGTTCTCGCCGATGCCGCGGAAGGTCCCCGGATGGGTGACGCCGGAGGCGGGATCCTGGGTGAACCCCTTGGGATGGACCTCGTAAATGACCAGTTCGTTCCAGTCGTGCCCCTCCGGCCCCCCGGCGGCGCGCGCATCGCGCCAAGCCGTCTCCCCCGGGGACCAGACGTAGTCGCTCACCGAGACGAGCGCCTTGGCCGCCGCCCCCCAGGTGCACTCCGCGCGCTTGGGGCCCGAGGCGAGACTGGCCCGCGACCAGTCGTGGTCGCGGGTGTGGGCCAGCGCGTAGGGGTCGAGGAGTAGCTTGTTCGGATTGAAGCGGTTGCCCGCCGGGTCGACGTCGGCCTGGAAGCCGGCGACGCTGCCGCAGTACCAGTCTTCGTCGTAGGTCCAGTTGGGACCCCAGGCGATGAATCCGTAGGCCTGGCCGACCCCGACCCCCTCGACGTAGAGGTTCCAGACCTCGCCGAACCGCGCCATCTCGAAGCGGCGGGTCGGGCGGTCGGATTCGGGGTCGTCGAAGAGCGCCAGCTCGACGCGGGTGGCGCGGGACGAGTAGACGCCGAAGTTCACCCCGCGGGCGACGAGCGTCGACCCCAGGTGATCGAGGTTCGCGATGGCGTCGTCCTCGTAGCCCGGGGCCTTGGGGGCCGTTTCGTAAAGACGGGTGTACTCCTTCCGGGCGCAGCCGGCCGCGACCAGGAGGGGGAGCAGGCCCACGCCGAACACCATCCGCGACACCCGCATCGGAACTCCTCCCGAAGGGCCAAAATCCCCGTTTTCGGAACGGCGGAGGATAGCCGGCCGAGGCGGGGGCTGGCAAGG
>CAYJRR010000214.1:0-3311 GCA_964372275.1 uncultured bacterium | reverse complement strand
CGACCACGGAGGCGTCCTCCGCCTTGCCGGGATGCCGATTGAATTACCTACGCGCTACTACCACCACGAGAAGTTCGACGGCACCGGCTACCCCGAAGGATTGAAGGGGAAGGAGATCCCGCTCGGCGCGCGGATCGTGGCGGTGGCCGACACCTACGACGCCATGACCTCCACGCGCGCCTATCGCCGCGCGCTGACCCACAAGATCGCGATGGCGGAGCTCACCCGCTGCGCCGGGACGCAGTTCGACGCCGACATCGTCGCCGCCTTCTGCGCCGAGCTCGGAGCGCGTCGCGATGCCGGCGCCGACGACCGCGCCCGCGCCGCCGCCGACGCCGACGAGGTCGCGCCGGAGTACGTCGCGCTCACGCAATCGGGGGCCGCACCCGCGGAACCGGCGAGCCGCGAGACGACGGTCACCGCCGCCCTCGACACCCTGCGCGCCGTCCGCGAAAAGGTCGACTTCCAGAACCTGAACGACCGCCTCAAGGCCAACGGCGTGCTGCTGTGACGCAGCGCCTATCTCTTTCGCCGTTTGGTGCGGGGTCAATTTCCGGCCTCGCAACTGATCCATTTACGGGCGATGTTTGGGTTGCAAGTGGATCCTCGTCGAAGCGATATGATGTCAATGGAACGAACCACGACACCGTTACTGCTCGCTACAGCATTGGCAGCATTCTTACGGCGGTAAATCTCGCTCCCGCATTTGGATTTCTTGATAACCGCGATGCACACGGGGTCCGCGTTTTCGCGGGAGCAACACATTGGGAAATCAACAAGATTTGGGCCGAATCGCCCGCGGAGGCGGCGGGACTTCTGCTAGGTGACAAACTCGTTAAGATAATCGGCGTCAGCGCACCCGCACTAAACGCTACGACATTGCAGTTCCGCACCTTTGTTGAGAACGCGAAGGCGGCGCGATCGGGCACAGACGATGACTAAGAAGTGCTCCGAGGCGGAAATACAGTTCAGCTAAGCGTCACCTACCAGCCTGCAAAGCAGCCACCATCATTCGCGGCCAGGGGCGGCTGATCCCGGGGAGGGGCCGGTGCGGACCGGCGTCACCGCCATCGTTCCCTGCTCCGGCAACGTCTTCGACGAGCGGGTGATGGCGGGGGCGTTCGTCCTCAACGGCGCCGGCGAAGTGGCCGGCCTGACGCAGGCGGTGGAGTGGGGGCTGATCGAGACGCCGATCCTCGTCACCAACACCATGTCGGTGGGCCAAGTCTCTGATGCGGCGGTGAAGTACATGATCAACCGCTATCCGGGGATCGGCGAGTTCTACGACGTGATCATCCCGGTCGTCGGCGAGTGCGACGACAGCTACCTGAACGACGCCAAGGGGCGGCACGTCACCGACACGCACGTCTTCGAAGCGATCAACACCGCAACGCCAGGTCCGGTCGCGGAGGGGACGGTCGGCGCCGGAACGGGGATGAACGCTTTCGACTTCAACGCGGGGATCGGGACGAGCTCGCGCGTGTTGCCCGCGCAGCACGGCGGATTCACGGTGGGCGTGCTGGTGCAGGCGAACCTCGGCGTGCGACGAAATCTTTCGGTGATGGGGGCCCCCGTTGGCGAGGAGCTGATCGATTTCCACCTTCCGAAGCGTCACGTCGAAGGGTCGATCATCGCGGTCGTCGCGACCAACGCGCCGCTGCTTTCGAATCAGCTTTCGCGTCTCGCGAAGCGAGCGGCGCTGGGGATCGGGCGGGTCGGATCGTACGCCTCGCACACCAGCGGCGAGATCGTCGTCGCCTTCTCCACCGCCAATCGGGTCGCGCGCGGCACGCGCAAGATGACGACCCAGCTCGAGGTGCTGTTCGACCATCGCATGGACCCGCTCTACGAGGCGGTGATCGAGGCGACCGAGGAGGCGATCCTCAACTCGCTCTGCATGGCGTCGACGATCGACGGCATCAACGGCGTGGTGAGCCACGCGCTGCGGCTCGATCGCATTGTGGAGATCTTGAACCGCTACAATCGTCCGCCGCGTCCCGGCGCGATGCCGCCGCCGCCGACGCCGCCCGAGGAGTTGGCGACGGCGAAACGGCGCCCCGACGTGCTGCCCGGAACCTTGCCGCACCCGCGAGGCATGCCGATCACCAAGGGCGGCGCGCTCAAGCCGGAGCCGGTGGAACGCACGGGCGAGATGGCGGCGAAGTCCTCGCGTCCGGAAAAGGATGAGAAAAAGTAGTCCTTTCGGGACACCGCGGTTCGCTGACCGAAAGGTCTCGTTGCCACCGTCCACGGTAGCGCCGCTCGCAAAAGTCAGGAACGGCGGAGGTTTAGGTCGCCGCCGTCGATGGCCCCCGCGTTGCACTTCCGGTTCCTCAACGAGGGGAGGACGTCATGACCGGAGTCATTGCGAAACGAGCGCTGGGTCGTCGTGGTTCGTTGGCGTTGGTCTGCGCCGTGGCGATCGCCTCTGCGCCGGCCGTCGCCGCCGCCGCGGATCCGGCCCCTTCGCGGCAGGCCATCGAGAACTGGCACCGCGGACGGACGGAAGAGATCGGTCGCGACTACATGCGCATCCTCGGCCCCGCGCTGGGAGGCACGGTCGTGGCCGCCGGCGTCCTCTTCGTGGGGGCGAGCGTTCCGGTCGTCGCCACCACGGCGCTCGCGGTTTTCACGGTGTTGGGCACCGTCACGTTCGTTGGAAGTGTGGCGATGCACTGGCAATTGTTCAAACTTCACCGCGAGAAGGCGCGGCGGCACGAGGGGCTCAACGTTGACCGCGCGGCGACGACGGCGGCGGGGGGTGAACCCGGGCGCTCGCAACCGAGGCCGGGCGCGACTGGAGCGGGGATGCGGCGGTAGTTGCAGTTCGCTTCGACGACCGGGAGGCTTCCATGGCGGCAATCGTGACGAAGATGGCGAAGTGGGCGCGCGGCGGATCGCTGGCCGTCGCGTGCGCGGTCTCGGTGCTGTCCACGCCGGCGTCGGCGTCGGTCCCGGAGACCTCGTTACCACCGCGGGTGAACGTCGGTGGAACCTCGCCCGTCGAGCTCCACGAGAACGTCATGAAGGGGCTGATGCTCGGCGCTCTCGGCGTCGGAATCGGCGCGAGCTCCGTGGTGCTGGTCGCCGCCTCTCCGGCTTTGGCCGTCGGTGGGCTGGTCGTCGGGACGGCGGTCGTCGCCCCCAGGTTTTCCTGGGGGCATCTGGCGGGGAGGACGGGACTCGAACCCGCGCCCTCCGGCGTGACAGGCCGGCGTTATTACCAACTTAACTACTACCCCGTGCTGCGTGCTGCCGCCGGAGTGTGATGCGCCGGACCTCGCATCCGTGGGGTCGTACGGTTGAAGCTC
>CAYJRR010000213.1:0-3438 GCA_964372275.1 uncultured bacterium | reverse complement strand
ACATCTACAAGGTCGCCGGCTGGGGTCTGGTCGACGACGTCATCGACCCGCGCGAGACGCGGCGCGTGCTGTTCCAGGCACTGGAGATGACCCGCAACAAGTCGGTCGAGCGCCCGCCGCGCAAGCACGGAGTTCTGCCCGTCTAGGTCGTCGGCGCGGCGCCGAGGAATTGGCGGAGCTGGAGCACGTCGTCCGGCAGGAGGCCCTTGAGCTCCACGCCGCTCCCCTTCACGTTCTTCTCGCGGTGCTCGCGCACGACGCGGGCCGCCGCGCGGATCCACCGCTTCCCCGGCAGCTCCAGCTCCAGGTTCAACTTCGTGCCGACCGGAATCGGATCGTGCTTGTGCAGGAACGCGCCGCCGAGGGAGAGGTTCGTCACCAGGTGGTAGTAGACCCAGGACCCGGTGCGCTCGATCGCCCACAACGACACCGTGAACCGCTCGTGCCGCCGCGCTTGCCGCTTGTCCATCCAGCCCCCCGCTCTCCCTCGGTCCGTTCGTAACACGGAGTTCTAGCGAGCGCCAACCGGGCCGGGCGGCGCCGTGGTCGGTGGCGGCGCCGGGGCGGTCTCGGTGCGGCGGGCGAGGCGGTCGGGCGGGGCGGCGCGGAGGTAGGCCTCGTAGCGGTCGCGGATCTTTCGCACGTAGTCGACCGGCTCCTGGCCGCGGCAGTAGCCGAAGCGCGCGCGCCGCGCGAAGTACGGCTTTTCGAGCAGTAGCATCGCCTGTTCGACGTTCCCGAACCACCGGTTCGGATCGAGCTTCCGCTTCTTGGCCAACGCGCGCGCGTCGATCACGTGCCCGAGGCCGGCGTTGTAGGCGGCGAGCGAGAACCACGTCCGGTCCTTCACCGACAGGTCCGACTCGTGGCGGTCGCGAACCCACGCCAAATACTTGATCCCGGCGTGGATCCCGGCCTCCGGCGGTCGCACGTCCTTGAACCCCATCTCCAGCGCCGTCCGCGGCATCACCTGCATCAGGCCGATCGCCCCCACCCACGAGCGCGCGTCCGGGTTGAAGCGGCTCTCCTGGTACATCTGCGAAGCGATCAGGCGCCAGTCGAAGCCGTACTGCAGCGCATAGCGGCGGATCAGGTCGTCGTACGGGGAGAGCTCCCCGGCCTTCTCCACGCGGTCCTCGACGCGGGTGCGGATCCGCCGCGAATCCTTGAAGTAGCGCCGGTAGGCCAGGTTGTAGGCGGTGCCGCGGACCTCCTCCTTGAAGTAGGCGTCGATCGCCGCCACGAGCTTCGCGTCCTTCTTGCGGGTCAACCAGCCGTACGACACCGGCTCGCCGATCGGGAAGGCGGCGACGACGTCGTCCCGCCAGGTGCGTTCGATGTCGAGGATCGGGCTGTCGGCGAGCGTCAGGTCGTATTCGCCAGAAGCGACCTTGGCGATGATCTCCTCCGTCTCCATCTCCTCCGGGGCCGCTTGCAGGGTGATCTCGACCCCTGAAGCCTTGAGGCGTTCGAGGGTCCCCCAATAGGAGCTGCTGCGGCGCACGACGAAGGTGCGGCCCGCGAGGTCCTTCTCCTTCTTGACCTTCTTCTCGGACGCGCGGGCGACGACGACCTCCGAGACCTGGTTGTAGGGACGCGACACGCCGAACGCCGCCTCGCGCTCCGGCGTGCGCGTCATCGAGGCGGCGACGAAGTCCCCCTTCCCTTCGTCGAGCCAGTTGAGAAGGTCCTCGCGATTGGGAGGTACGACGACCTCCAGCCTCAGGCCCTGCGCCTTGGCGAAGTTTCGCGCCAGTTCGTACTCGAACCCCAGGACCTCGCCTCGCCAAAGGAAGTAGCTGGCGGAGCTGTTGCGGGTCAACATCCGCAGCGTCTTTCGCTTCTTGAGGCCGGGAAGGTCTTCCGCGTACACCGCCGGCTTCCGATCGACCAGCTTCTCGTGGTTGAGGAATCGATCGAGCGCGCCCTTGAGCGCCTTCGCTCCGGGACGCACGCCCCAGGCGATGACACGGTCGCCGCTCACGTCGAACGCCACCCGGAGGTCGTCGCGATACCCGAAGACCGCCGTGAGCAGGTTGCTGTCGGCGACCGTCAGGTCGTAGGTACCCGAGGCCACGCCGTCGAGGATCTCCTCGGTGTCGACCGATTCCGGAACCTCCTCGAGGATCATCGAGGGGACCTTCTTCTTGAGCTGCGTCATCGTCTCCCAGAACGAAGACGACCGGCGCAGGGCGACCCGCCGCATGCCGAGTTGGGCGGGCTTCTTGAGCGCCGTCTCCTCCGCACGCGTGACGAGTTGCTCCCGCACGTGGCTCAAGGGGACGGTGAAGGAGATCCGCTTCTTGCGAGCTTCGGTCTGGGTCAGGTTCGCCGCGATCAGGTCCCCCTTCCCTTCGAGCAGCCAGGGAACGAGCTCGTCGTGGTTGTCGACGTAGACCCAGACCGGTTCGAGCCCGTTCTCGCGCGCGAAGTCGTCCGCGATCTCGCGCTCTTCGTCGAGCGGGAATCCGTTGCGTGGAAGGTAACCGGCATCCCCCTGGCGCGGCATGAGGATACGGAGAACGCCGCGTGACCGGAGGGTCGACAGGTCCCCGGTCTCCAGGAACAGCCACTCGGGGGTCGGCTCCGGGGTGGGAGACACGGACGCGGCCGGCGCCGCCTCGCCGGTCGTACCGGCGGCGGACCCGGCGCCGGAGGCCGACATCGGCTGCACGTCGAGGTTCGCCTCCAGCTCTTCGTCGCTGATCGGCGGCGGCGCGCCGGGTCGGCAGGCGGAGAAGAGGGCGACGACCAACGCACCGAGCGCGGCGATTCCCTGGCGTCCGGCGTTTCGCGCGCCGTGGCCGACGGAGGTCGAGTCCACGGAGGGGGATCGTCCCACGCGGGCGAGCGGCCGGTCAAACCAACCACCGTCCGCATTTCTTGTTCCGCGCGCTACTTCTTGCGTTGGGCGACGGTCATCAAGGCGACCAGGTCCTTGATCGCCTTGCGGGTCTCGTCGTAGCGCGGGTCGATCGGACCGATTTCCATCAGAAGGCGCTCGTACTTCTCCTTCTCGGCGATGGTGCGCGCCAGGTCGATCTCGCCCGCCTCCTGCGCCCCTTCGGCGAGGATCGAGACGTGCTCGGGGCCGACCTCGGCGAAGCCGCCGGTGACGGCGAAGTGCCCCGTCCCCTCGGCGGTGACGTAGGAGACCTCCCCTTCGGCGAGCTGGGTGAAGAGCGGCGTGTGACCGGGCAGCACTTCGAACTCTCCCCACACCCCCGGCGCCGCGACCGCATCGGCGCGCGTCTCGAGCGCCTTGCCGATCGGCGTGACGATGGTGAGCTTCAGCGCTCCGGTCGCGCAGACGATCGCCGCGCTTCCCGGGGTCGCGGTCTCCACTGCGTTGGCGTTTGCGCTCACGGTCGCCTCCTCCTCGCCGGGTTCCCGATCAGGCCGCCATCTTCTTGGCCCGCTCGACCGCCTCTTCGATCG
>CAYJRR010000212.1:0-3677 GCA_964372275.1 uncultured bacterium | reverse complement strand
TTCGTTCGTCATCACGCCGAGCAACGCCGGACTGTTCGACGTCGCCCCGGCGATCGACGCCAGCGGAACGCTCTCCTTCACCCCGTCGGCGTCGACCGGGATGGCGGTCGTCACCGTGCGCGCCCAGGACGACGGCGGCACCGCCAACGGTGGCGTGAATACCAGCGCCGCCCAGACCTTCACCATCTCCGTCACCGCGCCGGCGACCGCCGAAGCGGACTCGGACCGATCGATCGACATCGCCGATCGCGCGGACTGGGCAATGCCGGTCTGGCTCGGCGCCGCAACGGCGAAGGGACCCGAAACGGCCGCTCCCACCCCCGGAACGTATTCGCCGACCGGGCTCCGTTCCGAGGACTCGATTCCGATCGTTCCCCACCTCGCCGATCCGGCCGATGGCGCCGTCCTGCGAACCGGAACGCCGATCTTCCGGGTCGCCAGCGCTCAAGGCGGCTGGCGGCGCTTCGAGTTCCTCGTATCGATGGCCACCGTCGACGGACGCGTGGACGCAGTCGGAAACGAAGTGGCGGCCGGGTTCGTCGACGGGAACGGCGCCGACGACGTCACGTTCGTTCTCGAGGGCCTGTCTCTCGCCGACGGTGACTACCTCTGGACGGCGCGAGAAAACACGATCGACCGGGAACCCGGTCCCTGGTCCGAGCCCGCCGAGTTCCGCGTCGATACGTCGGTAGCGGGATACGGCTGCCGCGTGGACACGGTCCGAGCGGCTGCGCCGGTTTCACGGGGATGGTGGACCCTGGCCGTCTGGATCCTGTTCGCGCTCGTCGGATTCCGGCTTCCACCGACGACGAACCGCTGATATCTCGGGGGCATGGCCAACCCCCTCGCTCCGCGCACATTTCGCTACCTGGAGACCGACGGCGTCGCCGCCATCACGCTCACGCGTCCCGAGCGGCTCAACGCGCTGACCTTCGAGATCTACGCCGAGCTTCGCGACCTCTTCGCCGCGCTTCGCACGCACGACTCCGTGAAGGCGGTGATGATCACGGGCCAAGGTCGGGGTTTCTGTTCCGGCGGCGACGTCCGCGACATCATCGGGAAGCTCGTGTCGATGGACTCCAAGGAGCTCCTCGAATTCACGAGAATGACCGGCGCCGTCGTCGAGAACATTCGTCGCTGTCGGAAACCGGTCGTCGCCGGGATCAACGGCGTCGCCGCCGGCGCGGGGGCCGTGATCGCGCTCGCCTGCGACTTGCGGATGATGGCGGACGACGCGGAGATCACATTCCTCTTCCCGCGTGTCGGTCTCTCCGGCGCGGACATGGGGGCCGCCTACCTCCTGCCGCGCATTGTGGGGCTGGGCCGCGCGGCGGAGATCCTGTTCGGTGGCGAACCGGTTCCGGCCGCACGCGCCTTGGAGATCGGACTGGTGAACCGCCTGCTTCCATCCGACCACGTCGCGCTCGAGGCGTTCGAATGGGCGAAATGGTTCGCGACCGGCCCGAGTCTGGCGCACGCGATGACGAAGGAGATGCTGCAGCGGGAGGCCGACATGGACCTGTCGGCGTCGATCGAAGCTGAGGCGGTGGTTCAGGCGCAACTCATGGGCACGCGCGATTTCCAGGAGGCCTACCAGGCGATCCTGGCGAAGCGTACGCCGCGATTCGAGGGCTGCTGATGCTCCCAGACCACGGAACCCGCCCTTCCACCGTCGACTATCCGTTCTTTTTCGAGCCCTCCCACGGAGATCTCGCCGCGCGGGCCTCCCGGATCGCCGATCGCCTCGACCCGCTCGACGCCGCCGGAGACCGCGATGCCGAAGCCGCCGGTCGCGAGGCCGTGCGGATCCTGGCCGAGGAGGACCTCCTTCGATGGTGCGTCCCGCCACGCTGGTCCGGACGGCCGCACGGAACCCCCGAACGCCTCGACACCCGGGCGCTCTGCGTCTTGCGGGAGGAGGTCGCGCGCGCCTCCGGGATCGCCGACGCCATGGTCGCCTTGCAGGCGTTGGGCTCCTACCCGCTCGTGCTCGCGGCGCCGGAATCGTTGCGCTCGTCCGTCCTTCCGGCGATTGCCGAGGGTCGTCGCATCGCGGCCTTCGCCATGACCGAACCGGGCGCCGGCTCGGATGCGGCGGCAATCTCCACGCGCGCCCGCCGCGACGGGAACGACTGGATTCTCGACGGGACGAAGGTCTTCATCTCGAATGCGGGCCTGGCCGACGCCTACGTCGTCTTCGCGCGGACGAGCGACGACGGCGCGAAAGGCCTGAGCGCCTTTTTCGTCGAGCCCGGCGGGCGCGGCTCGATGAAGACCGAACCGACGCCACTCCTCGCGCCCCACCCGCTGGGATCGATCCGGTTCGACGGGTATCGCGTCCCAGCGGCGCATCTACTCGGCCGCGAAGGTGAGGGTCTGAAGATCGCGCTCACGACGCTGGACGTCTGCCGCGCCACGGTCGGGGCGGCCGCGAATGGATTCGGGCGCCGGGCGCTGGCGGAGGCGATCGAGCGCACGCGTGGACGGATCCAGTTCGGAAGACCGCTCGCCGAGGAGCCGGGCGTCCAGGCGATGCTCGCGGAGATGGCGACGCAACTCGATGCCGCGCGACTCATCGTCCTTCGAGCCGCCTGGGCAAAGGACCAGGGCCAGGAACGGATCACCCGCGAAGCCGCCGAAGCCAAGCTGTTCGCCACCGAGGCGGCACAGCGGATCGTCGACGCCGCCGTGCAGCTCCACGGGGGCCTCGGCGTGGTGAGGGGCAACGTCGTGGAGCGGCTCTATCGTGAGGTTCGGATGCTTCGAATCTACGAAGGGGCCAGCGAGGTCCAGCGCCTGGTCATCGGGCGCGGCCTGGCGCGAGGTCCGGCCTCGGCGTGACGGAGGATCGGTGAACGCGGCTTCCAGCGCGACGACGCCGTAGCAGCACCGTCGCCAGCACCAGCGCAAGACCGAGCAGGCCCGGGAGTCGAGGCCGCGTCGCTCTGTCGCCGACGCGACAACCGTATCCGGCGTCGTCGGTCGGACCGACCCCGAAGATCGCGGGATCGCACCAGCGTCCGGGCTCGTTTTCGCCCGGGGATGTCGTGTCCGGCAGCTCGCGGACCATCCATTCGTACTCGCCATCCGCAAGTGAAAGGTCGTCGAGCGTGAAGGTGACGACGTCGTCACCGTTCCCCTCGACGACGCCGGTCGCGACGTCGGCCCCGTCGAAGGACGTCGCACGAACGAGGAACTCGATGCGTATCCGTCCACCGGCAGCGCCGGCGATGACGAACGTCGGCCGACCGGTCCGCACGACGGTTCCGCCAGCAGGCTCCACTGCCGTGAGCCGGTCGAACGCGTTCCACGCGACGTTCGGATCTCTCTCCTCCATCGGAGCGGCGGTTCCGTGATGGCCACCCATCGGTTTCGCGAGGCCTCGGCGCGCACCGGTGCCGATCCAGAGCGGATGCCGCCAGTCCGAGCCGTCGGCGATATCGATCGTCCGCTCCGCATCCGTTTCGGCGATCGCCGGCGCCGTGACGGAGATGGTGAAGGTCTGGGCCGCGCTCGTGTTCTGCCCGCCGTTGGCGGTTCCGCCGTCGTCCTGGGCGCGCACCGTAACGACCGCCATCCCGGTCGACGCCGACGGTGTGAAGGTGAGCGTTCCGCTGGCGTCGATCGCCGGGGCGACGTTGAACAGACCGGCGTTGCTCGGCGTGACGACGAACGAG
>CAYJRR010000211.1:0-3733 GCA_964372275.1 uncultured bacterium | reverse complement strand
GTCGGGACGATCGGCGCGTCCGGCGAGACGACGACCTCGTCGACCGTGGCCGGCTCGAGCTCGGCCTCGGTCTCGAACCGGCAGGCGAGCCCCAGGCCGACCCCCAGGGTCGCCGCGAGCGCATGGAGCAGCCCCCCGCCCCGCCGACGCATCGGTCCACCCCCGACCGCTCATTGTACGGCCAGGCGGGGACTCCCTCCACTAACGCGGGGCGTCGAGACCGATCTCGTAGGCGGCGAGCGCGTTTCGCGTCGTCGCCTCGGCCGCCTCCTCGAACGGGATCCCCTTCACCTCCGCCACCTTCTTCACCGTCTCGACCACGTACGCCGGCTCGTTGGTCTTGCCGCGGTAGGGGATCGGGGCGAGGTAGGGGCTGTCGGTCTCCACCAGGAGGCGCGCGAGCGGGACGGCGGCGGCGGCGCGGCGGACGTTCTCCCCTTTTGGGAAGGTCACGATTCCGGGGATCGAAACGTAGAACCCGAGCTCGACCGCCTCCTCGGCGTGCTCCGGCGATTCGGTGAAGCAGTGCCAGACACCGCGCAGCCGATCGCCGACCCGCGCCTTCACGTCGCGCAGATGGACGATCACGTCGGTCGCAGCGTCGCGCACGTGAAGCGAGATCGGCAGGTCGAGGTCGAGCGCCAGATCGACCTGTTCCCAGAAGACCTGATTCTGCACGTCGCGCGGCGAGAGGTCGTAGTGGTAGTCGAGACCGATCTCCCCCCAGGCGACGACCTTCGGCGCCGCCGCGAGCGCGCGCATCCGCCGCAGCACGTCCGGCGTCACCTTCGCCGCGTCGTGGGGATGGACGCCGACCGTGGCCCAGACGCCGTCGAACCGCTCGGCGGTGCGGACCGCCTTCTCCGCCTCCTCCGGTCCGTAGCCGCTGCCGATGTTCACCAGGTACCGCACCCCCGCCGTCCGCGCGCGCGCGACGACGGCGTCGACGTCTCCGGTCAGCTCCGGGGAATCGAGGTGGCAATGACTGTCGAACAGCTCCAGCACGCCGGCATCGTAGGGACTCTCGCTCCGACCGCACAAGCGCCACGTCGGACCGTCGAGCCGAGATCAGTCGCTCGAGGTGGCCGACGGGAGGGTGTAGATGCTGCCGGTGGGGGGCGACTCGGCGGTCGAGGTGACGATCGCGGAGTCGACGTCGGTGAAGTCGAGCCGCACCTTCCGCGCGCGCCCCGTCGAGTAGGAGACGACCAGTAGCCAGACCTGCGAGTCGGACGTGGCGGCCAGCGACTTCGGCGAGGCCCCAAGGAAAAGCGTGGCGTCGTGGAGCGCCGCGCCCCCCTCCGCGGCGTAGGCGATGACGCGGGTCTCTTGGGTGAGGTCGTTCGCAAGGAGGAACCAGCAGACGTCGCTCTCGCCGTCGGCGAAGGCGTCGGTGTCGACCATCCCGTGCGCGGTGCCGAGGGTCGCGAGCAGGCGTCTCGAGCCGGCGCCCGGCGGCGGGATCCGGTAGAGATTGGGGACCGACGCGCCGGTCTCGATCGAGGCGCACAGCTCGTTCGTTGCGGTCGAGAGAGCCAGCCCCCGGAACGACAGGTTCTCGCCGGCGGTGAGCGTGACGGCCGGCGTGTACGTGCCGTTCGGCGCGAAGGCCCCGATGCTCGACGGATCGGTCCTCGTGTCCCACGCCCACGCGAACGGCGTCGAGGACGGCACCGGGGCCGAGGGGAAGAGGCGCTGGATGGCGGTGTTGGAAGACGCCGGCGCCAAGACCTCGTGGAACGTGGCCGGGGACGTCGTGAAGTCGAAGCGCGCGAGAGACGGGGTGACGACGCTCCCGGCCAGCCCCCAGGCGCCCGTCCCGTCCGGCGAGACGCGGAAGGCGGTCAGCCGGGGAAAGGGAAAGCGGTTCCCGGCGGCGTCCTGGACCTCGTCCAGAAGCGTGAGCAGGGTTCCATCCGCGGAGAACCGCTCCAGTCCGGACGGCCCGAAGACCTGCACCCACAGCCCGCCCAATCCGTCCGGGCCGGCCCCTCCGAGCGGCGCGAGCGGAACGGTGCGGTGCACGAGCGCGGCGTCAACACCAAGCGCACGAGAGAGGTGCAGACCGGGCGCGATGTTGCTCGTTTGGGCGACCTCCCCGCGGGGGCCGACGAAGAATCGCTGGGCGTAGAAGTCGATCGGGTCGATCGCCAGGACGCGTCCGTCGATCGAGACGCGAATCGCGGACTGACCGCCGGGACCGTCGTCGATGGTGGCCAGGCAATCGCCGTTTCCGGGATCGACGAGCAGGTCCCGCAGCACCCCGGACTCCGGTACGCGCACGATCGTCGCCTCGTCGATCGTGGTGGCCGTCCCGACCGCGAGCGCCTCCGCGTCGACCCGGCGGAGTCCGTCGCCGGGGATCGCGATCCACAGCTGCGATGCGTCGATCCATGCAAGTCCGGCCACGCTCGCCCCTTCCGAAACGAGCACCGGTATCGGCGGTGTGTCGGTGGTGTCGAGGAGGTAGATCCCCGGCGACATCACCTCCGGATCGATGCCGTCCGGAAAGGTCTCCAACGATGCCCAGAGTTCGTCGGTGCCGGGCCTCATTCCGAGGCCGGTGAAGTCGACCCAGTCGTTCGAGACCACCATCGACGCGGTGCCGTTCGCGACCCGCACCAGCCTTCCCTGCGCGGACGGGGCTCCCGGCGCCAGCAGACGGGGTGCGATCCAGGTCGCGCCCGACCGATCGACGAGCATGGCGTACGGTAGAGATGCGTCCGGAAGAATGTCGGCGTCGATCGAGACGGAGATGCCGATCTCGGCGAGCGACGGCTGCGTCGTGTACGTGCGGAGCACCTTCGGCGCGTCCCGTTGGAGCACCATGACCGTCGTTCCGTCGGGACCGATGGCGGCCTGCACGTTGTTGTAGCCGCCGGCGAGGAATCCGGCGCCGAACGGACCCTCACCGTACAGCGATCCGGCGGTCAGATAGGACCGGAACTCGTCGTTGGGGTTCTGGTAGCCGACGACGACGTTCCCTCCGGACGTCAAGGCGGCGGTGACGACGTACCCGGGGTCGGGGAGGTTCGTGATCGCGATCTCGCGCGATTCGACGTCCACCCGCTCGACGCGGGCATCCGACGTCGAGACGATCCACAGCGGCGGCGGTCCGATCTCCACGGTGGCGAGCGCGGGGCGCGACACGGCCCGTCCGTCGTCCACCACGACCGTCGCGACGTACCGCCCCGGCTCGGCGATCGGGACGGCATGCGTCACGGGAGGCGGCGTCGGACCGTAGTCGCCGCAGACCGGGCTTTCCCCGGGAAAGGTCCAGCAGGCGCGGATCGGATCGCCGTCGGGGTCGAGCGAGTCGTCGGCGCGGAACTCGAGGATCGGTTCGACCCCCGGCGCCCACGGAGAGCCGCCGACGAGGACCGCGCGCGCGGGTCCCGCGGCGGCCATCGGCGCGGCGTTGGTCAGTACCACGTTCACCGACGCCGACCCGGGGTTTCCGTTCCGATCGCGCGCTTCGATCCGGACCTCGAAGACGGAGCCGGTCGGCGCCGCGAGCCGGAAGGCGGAGTCGAGGACCTGCACCGCATCGTTTGATGCGAGGGCGGGCACGGAGGTCCCGGCCGATCCGAGGACCTGGTAACGGAAACGGCCTTCGGGAATCGGCGCCCCGTCCTTGTCGGTCGAGCCGCGTGCGTCGATGGCGAGGCAGCGACCGCGCGAGGCGACCACGGTCGCCGCAGCGTCCTCGGGCACGATCGGGGGACAAGCGGCC
>CAYJRR010000210.1:0-3774 GCA_964372275.1 uncultured bacterium | reverse complement strand
CCTTGTTGAACCGGTGGATCTCGTCGATGAAGACGATCGTCCGTTCGCCTCGGAGGCCGGCGGCGCGGGCGTCGGCGACGCACTCCCGGATCTCCTTCACACCCGACGACACCGCGGAGAAGGCGACGAACCGGAACCCGGCCCGCATGGCGAGAAGTCGCGCGATCGTCGTCTTGCCGACGCCCGGCGGTCCCCAGAGGAGGATCGACGGAAGGCGGCCCTCCTCGATCGCCGTGCGGAGCGGGCGTCCTCGTCCGAGCAACGCCTCCTGCCCGACGACGTCGTCGAGCGTGCGCGGACGCATCCGTTCGGCGAGCGGCGCAGGCGCTGCGCGCGGGATCGTGGGCGCCGCCGGGAAGAGACTCACGGCGCCCGTCATAGCACAGGCTCTGGTAGGATCGCGGAGCCGGAACTCTTTCCGACCTGTCGATGGGCGAACCGCTCCGATGAAGTGCGCGAACTGCCTCGTGGAGAATGCGCCGGCGGCGACGCACTGCCGGAACTGCGCCCGCGAGCTGAAGCCGCCCGCGGTCCCCGGCGCCGCCGCCGGAGGCCCCCGCGGCGGCGTCGCTCCGGCCACCGGCGGACCGCGGCCGGCGACCGCCGCCGGAGCCCCGGCGGCGTCCCCGCGTTCTCCCTTCGCCAACCCGAACTCGGTCGACTTCTCGCTCTCGGAGGAGCCGGCGGAGCTGACGCTCGGGGACGACGTCGACGACGTCCGCTCCCGGCTGTTCGGATCGGCGACCGACTTCTCGGCCGGGGACCCGCCGCCCCCCGCGCGAACGCCGGCGGTGGCGAGCGCCTCGGTCCTCGCGGCGAACGTCGCCGCGCCGGCGGCGGGGATTGCGGCGCCGACGGCTCGGGGGAACGTCGCGCACGCGGCGGACGCGTACGCCGAGTTCGACGTGCGCTTCTTCCGGGCGATCGTCGAGTCGCTCCCCGCGCTCGAATCGATCGTCGGCTCCCGCGCGAAGGGGGCCGACTCGACGGCCGACGATTTTTTCGAGACGACCCCGGTCGGCGCGGCGGCTGCGACGGCGGCGCCGGCGGAACCGACCCCGCCACCGGTCGGCGCGGTCCTCGAACCGGCGCCGACGAACGAGGGGCCCGGCGATGCGCCGCTCGCGTCGTTCACCCCCGACCTACCCCCGGAGCTGATCGAAGCCGACGACCCGGTGGCGGCGGCGCCCCCGTCCGCCGCGATCGAGACGGCGGTCGCGGAGCCGACCGCCGCGGAGCCGACCGCCGCGGAACCGACCGCCGCCGAACCGACCGTTTCCGAACCGACCGCGCCCGAGCCGACCGCGCCGGATCCGATCGTCCTCGAGCCGGCCGCCACCGAGCCGTCCGCCGCCGAGTCGACGGCCCCCGAACCGACCGAGTCCGAACCGGTCGCGGAGCCGACTCCTCCCGACCCGCCCCCCCCCGAACCGACCGCCACCGAGCCGCCCATGATCGCGTGGACGGCGCCGGACGAGACGCTCTCCGGGCCGGACGATGGTTCAACCCCCGCCGAGCACGGTGCGCCCACCGCAGACGGCGGCACCGTCGCGATGGCGCCCCCGCCCGAACCGCACGAGATCTCGGAGCCCCTCGACCTCGTGGAGGGACCGCTCGGCGCCGAGCCGGAACCCGCGCCGGCGAGCGCTGCAACCGCTCCACCGGCGGCCGCGACCGGCGCGCCACCCGCTACACCGGCGACGGTGGTGACGCCGTCACCGCCGCCGGCCGCGCCGACACCGCCGCCGACGCCCCCTCCGGACTTCTCCGGCTTCGTCCTCCCCCCGGACGATCCCGAGGAGGATCCTCCGGCCGGCGCCGGGTCGTAGCCGCGAGATCGCCCGCGTCCTACCGTTCCTCGCGCCGGGCGCTCGCTTCGCGAAAGGCGGCGAAGAAGCCGGCGATGTCGTCGGCGTCCCACCCCTCGAGCACCCGCCGCCGCAGCTGCGGCACCGTCTTGCGGTCGAGCCAGGCGGCGAGCGGTCCTCCGACCACCGCGCGGCGGAGGTCGACGGGCAACAGCTCGAACGAGCCGTGCGGATCCCCGCGCACCAGGAAGTTGGCGGGCTGCAGGTCGGGCTGCACGAAGCGCCGGGCGCGCAGGCGGCCGAACGCCAGGCCGAGCGCGCGCGCGAACCGCGCGCGCCGCGCCGCGTCCCACGAACGCGCGTCGGAGACGAGCGGCGACAGCGATCGGGCGTCCGACGCGTCCTCGCAGGCGAAGAAGGTCCAGGCGAGGGCGCCCCGCTCGCGGCGTGCCCCGGCGGCCAGCCGGCGCGGCGTGCGGATCCCGGCCGCCTCCACTCGGCCGGTCGCGTCCCAAAGCTCGAACCCCGGCGCGCGCCGCAACAACTCCTTCAACCCCCACGGCATCGGACGCGGCCGGTAGACCTTCACGAACGCCTTCGTCCGCGTGCCCGGCAGCGCGACCCGCCACCACGACTTGCGACCGTTCTCGCGGAGGAAGGTCGCCTCCTCCGGAAAGCGACGCGGCTCGTCCGCCGGCTCCCCGCCGGCCGCGCCAAACCATTCGGAGCGCGGGCTCCCTGCTCTCGCTTCGCTCGTAATGGAAGCGTCGACGATCTCGACGAGCCGCTGGGTGGTCTCGGGCGTCAGGTTCGAGACGGTGCGGATCACGCGGCCGGGATCGCCTCCCCCTTCTTGCGGACGAGCGGCGCCTTCTCCTTCTCTTTCTCCTTGGAGCCGGTCTCCGGCGGCAGCGGCGTCATCGAGATCCCGAGCGCCAGCTTCAGCACCTCGTCCACGTCGTCGACGAAGTGGAAGGTCAGCTTGTCGCGGACCTCGGCCGGCACGTCCTCCAGGTCCTTCTTGCACCGTTGCGGGAGGATCACCTCCGTCAGCCCCGCCCGGTGCGCCGCGAGCACCTTCTCCTTGATCCCGCCGACCGGCAGCACCTTCCCGCGCAGCGTCAGCTCGCCGGTCATGGCGATGCTGCTCTTCACCGGCCGGTCGGTGAGCAGGCTCGCCAGCGCCGTCGCCAGCGTCACGCCGGCCGACGGTCCGTCCTTGGGGATCGCCCCGGCCGGGATGTGGACGTGCATGTCGAGGTTCTCGAAGAAGTCGTCGTCGAGGTGAAGCTCGCGCGACTTGCTCCGCACGTAGGAGAGCGCCGCCTCCGCCGACTCCTTCATCACGTCGCCGAGCTGCCCGGTGATGCGGAAGCTCTTCTTCCCCTTCATCTTGGTCGCTTCGATGAAGAGGATGTCGCCGCCGACCGCGGTCCAGGCCAGCCCGATCGCCACGCCCGGCCGGTCGGTGCGCTCGGCCAGCTCGGAGAAGAACTTCTCGGGTCCGAGGAGCTTGGCGATCTCCTCCTCGGTGACGACCTGCTTCTGGGTCTCCCCTTCGGCCACGCGCTTGGCGATCTTGCGGCAGACGCTGGCCACCTCCCGCTCCAGGTTCCGCACCCCGGCCTCGCGGGTGTACTCCTTGATCAGCTTCCGGATCGCCGCCTCCTCGATCTCGATCCTCTCGGGGGAGAGGCCGTGCTCGCGCGTCTCCTTGGGGACGAGGTAGTTCTTCGCGATCTGCACCTTGTCGTGGTCGGTGTAGCCGGGGATCTCCAGGACCTCCATGCTGTCCTTGAGGGCCGGTGGCACCGGATCCATCAGGTTGGCGGTGGCGATGAACATCACTTTCGACAGGTCGAACGGCACGTCGAGGTAGTGGTCGGTGAAGGTGTTGTTCTGCTCCGGATCGAGCAC
Source organism: uncultured bacterium (assembly GCA_964372275.1). GTDB lineage: Bacteria > CAYJRR01 > CAYJRR01 > CAYJRR01 > CAYJRR01 > CAYJRR01. Next base: position 49 of record CAYJRR010000210.1, on the reverse strand, counting down.
CTCGAGCAGCGCCGAGCTCGGATCGCCGCGAAAGTCGGTCCCCACCTTG
>CAYJRR010000209.1:0-4178 GCA_964372275.1 uncultured bacterium | reverse complement strand
TCCGATCTGGCCGGCCCCTTCACGTGCCACTCGGCGTTGGGGAGGCGCCGGCGCCCGAGGAGCGCGACGGTCGTCTTCCCGCGGATCGCGGTCAGCACGTCGTGCAGCGCCTGCCTGGCCGGCACGTGGAAGTACGGCTCGTTGGTGGCGACCAACGCCACCCCCGTCTCGCGGGCCAGCGCCGCCGCGGCCGCCACGCGCGCGTCGTCGCCGTCGGTCAGGTGCCGGGCGATGGCGATCGAGAGCCGCTCGCCGAACGGTTCGCGAAGCAGGCCGATCTCGCGCGCCGCCGCCCCCCGCTCGCGCGGAAGACCGGTGGCGATGGCGAAACAGCCGCCGGCCGTCGCCGCCGCCTCCTCCAGCGTGACCGAACACTCCCCTTTCGGCCGCCGCATCCGCCCGCGCGTGATCAGCGTCGAAAGGGCCGCGTAGCCGGCGGCGTCGGCGGCGAGCAGCGCCAGCGGCGCGGTCAGCCCCTCCACCGTCATCCGTGCCCCGATCACCAGCGGCAGCCCGGCGCTCGCCGCCGCGCGGTGGGCCTTCACCACCCCGTAGAGACCGTCGCGGTCGGCGACCCCGAGGGCGACAAGCCCCTCCGCCTTCGCCGCCGCGACGATCTCGTCCGGATGCGACGCCCCCTCGAGGAAGGAGTGGTTGGTCCGGGCCAGGAGCTCGGCGAAGGCGGCCATGGCGAGAGCCGTTCGGACCTCCTTGGAGAGAGGCCTCGACGTCCCGCCAGGATACGATACATCCGTATAGCCACGCAACCACGACGCCGGTCAGCTCGACGCCGGCGCGGGGAGACCCAGCGCGGCCGCGAGCGATTCGAGCGCCGACCGCTCCGCCTGGAGCGCGGCCTCGCGCTCGACGAGGAGCCGCGCCTCCTCCCCGAGGATCGAGCCCTCCTTCCGAAGCGGCTCGACCCGCGCCTGGAGCGCGGCCGCATCGGCCTGCATCGCCTGCCCTTCGCGGCGCAGCGCTTCCGCCGCCGCATTCCAGGCGAGCACCGCCTCGTCGCGCGATCGACCCGGAGGCATCGCCTCGATCGCCGCGACGCGCGCGTTCGCCTCGCCGATCCGCCGGGTGAGGTCGTCGGCCCGCGTCTGGTACCGGGCGCGGTCCCGGTTCCAGCCTTCCACCGCGCGCTCGTAGGCGGACCGGCGTCCCGCGAAGGCGTCGCTTCGCGCGCGCCACGAGCGCCGATCGCGCTCCAGGAGCCGGCTGCGGCGTTCGAAGTCGGCGCGCGCCGTCGTGCATCGCGGGTCGGGCCGTGGGTGGCCCCAGGGGAGATCGACCGTGACCAGCCGGCGCTCGTCTCGTCCGAAACCGTCGGCCGTCTCCGCGACGCCGTCGATCACCGCGAACAACCGGTCCCCGACGCGCTCGATCTGCTCCACCCGGCGAGGGGAGAAGCCGGAGCCGGCGTCGAGGCGGATCGACTCGACCCACCGTGGCGGCCCGGATCGATTCGAGGCGTCGACCACGTGGATCGTCGAATCGTCTCCGAGGAAGAGCGTGTCGCCGTCGACCTTCCACGCGGTCGGCGTCCGAGGCAGTCGCAGCTCGAACATCCGGCGCCCCGTCGCACGGTCGTGGCTCACGATCCCTGGCGGCTCGTCCGACGGCAGATAGACCCTCTCCCCGATCCGATTCGGAGCCCAGGGGTAGAGGCTCGCCGCGCCGCCGTCGGGAACGACCGAGTCCAGCTCCCAGCGGCGGTTGTAGAACCGAACGCCGCTCGGCCGTTCGCAACCGGTGACGACCCTCCAGTCGCCGACGAGGGTCATGCGGCTCGCCGCGCCGCAGCCGGGGAGCGGCAGCCGGAATCCGTTGGGCGCGTAGACCATCCGACCGTTCTCGCTCTCCCCCTCGGGCGCGGTCGCGTCACGGCGGTAGACCGCGGCCAGCGCGTAGAGGTCGCGGCCGTCGGTGGCGAACCGAGCCACGCGCGGCGTCCCCTCCGGCGGACGCCACAACGACCATCGACGGCCCGACGGCAGGAACGTCGCCGCCGAGCCGTGGCCGACGACGATGCCGTCACCAATGACCGCGAAGGTGGTGGTGCCGGAAGGCGTCGCGAACGAGCGATCCTCGGCGACACCGGTCTCCGAGATCCGGTACCGCACCACGCGCGTGCCGTCCGGCGAAATCGCGTAGGCCGACGCACCACTCAGCACGACGTTCGGCGGCACACGATCGACGCGTGACACGCGCGGCGGCGAGCATCGCAGCGCCGTGCCGGCGGCGGCGCGAAGCACCGTCGAGATCGCGCCGATCGATGGACCCGAACCCTCGTCGAGACACGGCTCCCCGCGCGCCACCGCCGAGGCGAGCATCGCCATCGCCAGACCGACCGCTGCACCCGACGCACGCCCCATGGCAACCTCCCCGCCCGCAGGAGGTGCGATCGGCGTGCCGCACCACGGCCGACCGGGTCGGCTTCCAACTTGTCGATTGTATTTCGGTTTTCTCGGCACCCCCGCGGGACGAACGCGCGCGCGTGGTAACTGCGCATGGCGCCACCGGACAGACCCGGGACGCCGGTCATTCGACGCGGACGGATCGCCGGCGGAACCGCTCCTGAACGAGCCGGTCGAGTCGGCGCGCGCCACCGCGCCGGCGAGAAGCCAGGAGGCCCCCGCCGCTCGAAGGCATCGGATCGTTCGCATGCGGGGGGGCATGCGCCGTGGCTCCGGTGCGGCCGTGTCCGCAACGCGAATGCCACGGAATCCCCCCGACGTCCGGGCGATTCGCCCGATCGGCGGGAGGCAGGAGTTACACGCCGGGGCATCCTATAATCGGCATCGGGTCCGCCCTCACCCATGCGATCGACCTCCACGGCCTCCGGCGCCGCCTTGTGCGGCGCCCTCGTCCTCCTCTCCTGCCGCCCGGACTACGACCACCCGCGCGGCAAGGGCGGGGACCAGACGCCGCCCTACGTCCTGTCGACGACCCCCGAGCGGAACGCCACCGGCATCGCCACCGACGTGGTGATCGAGGTGACCTTCTCGGAGGCGATCGATCCGGAGACGATCGACGAGGAGACCTTCCTCCTGGAGGACGCCGACGGCAACGCCATCGCCGGGACGGTCGCCTACGACGGATTCGCCGCCAGCTTCACCCCGGACGACGAACTGAAGGTGATGAACGCCTACACCGCGACCCTCACCTCCGGGATCCGGGACGCGAGCGGCCTGGCGATGATCAACGCCTACCGGATCGACTTCGCGATCCGCGATGGCGTCTGGCTGCCGGCGGTCCTGGCGGAGGCGGTCGACCTCGGCCCCGCGATCCTGCCCGCGGTCGCGGCCTCGCCCGACGGTTCGTTGCACGCCGTCTGGAGCCAGTCCGACGGCACGCGCTACACCTTGATCGCAAACCGCTACCTGCCTGCCACCGGGTGGGCGGCGCCCGCGCCGATCGAGACCGACGACCTCGGCGACGCGCTTTCGCCGCGGCTCGGGATCGATTCGAGCGGCCGGGCGATCGCCGTCTGGAGCCAGTCGAACGGGACGCGGTTCGACCTCTGGGCGAACCGCTTCAACGGCACCTCCTGGGAGACGGCGGCGACGATCGAGGCGGAGGACCTGGGCGACGCCACCGCCCCCGACGTGGCGGTCTCGCCCGCCGGGATCGCCGTCGCCGTCTGGGAGCAGTCGGACGGATCGCGCACCGACCTCCGCGCCAACCGGTTCGCCGGCGCGTGGGGGACCGCGACCACCCTCGAGTCGAGCGACGAGCCGGCGAACGGCGCGCGGGTCGCGATCGACACCGCGGGACGCGCCGTCGCGGTCTGGCACCAGAGCGATGCGACGCGGACCAACGTCCTCGCGGCCGGTCACAACGGCACCGCCTGGGAGATCGCGGCGACGATCGAGACGAACGGGAACGCCGCCACCTTCCCGGTCATCGCCGGCGACGGCGCCGGGAGCGCGCTGGTGGCGTGGTTGCAGTCGGACGGAACGCGACTCGATCTCGACGCCGCGCCGTTCACCCTGTCGAGCGGTTTCGGGGCGGTGACCACGCTCGAGAGCGAGGAGCTGGGGGACGTGGGCGGCCCGTCGATCGCCTTCGATCCCGGGGGGGGCCTGCTGGTGGTGTGGCACCAGAGCGACGGCGCCGCGCGAAACGTCTGGCGCCGCGCCTACGATCCGGCCGCCGGGTGGGGGGCGGCGGAG
>CAYJRR010000208.1:0-4302 GCA_964372275.1 uncultured bacterium | reverse complement strand
GCGGCGCCGCGTCGACTCGAGCAGACCGGGCTGCCAGTTGGCGAAGAGCGATCCGTGGAACTCGTTCCCCCCACGCTTGGTGGTGACGGCGACGATGCCGCCGAGCGCCTCGCCGTACTCCGCCTCGAATCCGGCCGACTTCACCTGCACCGCGTCGATGAAGTCGAAGTTCACCCCCGACCCGAGCGAACCGTAGACGATCGAATAGGAGCCGACCGAGCCGTACCCCTGGTTGGTGATGTTGACGCCGTTGACGATGTATTGGTTCTCGAGCCCCGAGGCCCCCGAGATCGACGGATTTCCGAGCCCCAGGTCACCGGAGTCGACGACCCCGGGGGCGAGCGCGACGAGTCCGGTGAACGTTCTCGCGGTCGGAATCGAGCCGATCAGGTCCGAGCCGATGCTGGTCGAGGTCGAGGTCCTCGAGGTGTCGACGGTCGGCGCCGTCGCGGTGATCGTCACCGTCTCCTGGGTCTCGGCCATCGGTTGCACCGCGAGGGTGAGCGTCACGCGGCCGCCGAGGCGGACCTGGACCGAGCGCTGCGCCACCGGCAGGAACCCTTCCGCCGTCACCGTGACGTCGTAGGCCCCGGGCGGGAGGAACTCGATCAGGAACTGCCCCTGGGCGTCGGTCGTCGCCGCGCGGGCGCCTTGCGCCCCGGTGGCGACGACGGTCGCGCCTTTGAGCGCCGCCCCCGCCGGATCCTTCACCGTCCCCTGGATCTCGCCGGTCGTCGACGATTGCGCGAAGGCGCGGCCGGCGAACGCGAGCAGCGCGAGCGCGACCACGGCGAAACGGAGTTCCAGCCCCCAACCCTTCATGGTCCCCCCATCGAGAAGACGTCGTATCGCGCGGAATCTGCCTCGCGCAGCCTCCGCGTGGCGACTTTCTACGCAAGCGAGCCGGAGCGCGTCAAGGCTTTTCGTTCGCTAACCCCTCATACCGGCGAGCCTTTTTAGCTCCCGAATCGAGCGCTCGCGGCGCATCGGTTGCGCGGCGATCGGTCCCGCCAGCCCGTCCTCTCCGGGTTCGAGTAGAGTCCGTGGCCGATGCGACGGCTCCTCCTGGTGCACACCGGCGGCACGCTCGGCATGACTGGCAGGGGCTCGGGGAGTTCCCCGACGAAGCCCGAAGGGCGAACCCATCCGGAGCCGCTGAAGCCCGACCGCCTGGCGTCGACGGTGCACGAGTTCGTGCCGGAGCTACGACGGATCGCCGATCTCGACGCCGAAGTGCTGATGAACCTCGACTCGAGCGACCTCCAGCCCGAACAGGTGGAGCGTCTGGCGGCGTTCCTCCACGAGCGATGGGATCGCTACGACGGCTTCGTGGTGATCCACGGGACCGACGCCATGGTCTACACGGCGTCGCTCCTCGCGTTCGCGTTCCGCGGGATCGACAAGCCGGTCGTCCTCACCGGATCGCAGCGCCCGCTGGCCGAGATCCGTTCGGACGCCAAGTCGAACCTGATCGCCGCCTGCGTGCTGGCCTCGGAGCCCGACCCGATCCCCGAGGTTTCGATTCTTTTCGGAGCCGAGTTGTTGCGGGGCTGCCGCGCCAAGAAGATGCACATCGCCCATTTCGACGCCTTCACCAGCCCCAACTGCCCGCCGCTGGCGCGACTCGGCGTGGAGATCGAGCGCGGCCCGCACGTGCGCCGGGCCGGACCCGGTCCGGGCGCGCCGCCGACCTTCTCGCCCGATCTGTTCGCGTTCCGGTTGGTGCCCGGACTCGATCCGTCGGTTCCGGCGCGGCTGCTCGACGCGGGGGTGACCGGGTTCGTGTTGGAGGCGTTCGGCTCGGGCAACGTCCCGGCGTCGGGACGGCCGTTCGCGCCGTTCATCGAGGCGGCGACGGCGCGAGGGGTTCCCGTCGTCCTCGCGAGCCAGTGCCCGCACGGCGCCGTCGATCCGACGCTCTACGAAGGGGGACGCCGGGCGGTCGACGCCGGCGCGATCCCCGCCGGCGACATGACGGTGGAGGCGGCGCTGGCCAAGCTCTCCGTCCTGCGCGGGGCCGCCGCGTCGCTCGACCGGGTGCGCGCCGCGTTCCTCGAAGACTGGGCCGGCGAACGCACGCTCTGAACGCGTGCCTCACTGTGCCCGCATCACGCCGACGTGCAGGGCTCCGTCCTCGTCGCGCTCGACGGAGAGCTGCCAGGGGTGGCAGCAGACCTCGCAGTCCTGGACGAAGCTGCCGGCGGTGTCGGGGTCGACGTAGATCTCGACCTCTTCGGAGCAGTAGGGACAGACGACCACCGCCGACGTGTCGTCGGCCGTCCCCCGGCGGGACCGCCTACGCGGCATGCGAGCCCTTCTCGCGCTCCAGGAGCGCCACCGCCTCGACGTGGTAGGTCTGCGGGAAGAGGTCGACGGCGACCACCTCGCGGGTCGCGAATCCGTGCGCGGCGAACGCCCGCAGGTCCCGGGCGAGGGTGGTCGGATTGCAGGAGACGTAGACGATCCGGCGCGGGCGCAGGCGCGCCAGCGAATCGACCACCGTCCGGTGGAGACCGGCGCGTGGCGGATCGACGAAGGCGACGTCCGGACGGAAACGCTCCCCGTGGTGGAGGCGCTTCAGGCTCGACTCGACTCGCCCGACGCGGAAACGGACGTTCTCGATCCCGTTGAGCGCCGCGGACCGCTTTCCCATCTCGACGGCGGATGCGACCGTCTCCACCCCGACGACCTCGCGGCACGCGCGGGCGACCGAGAGCGCGATCCCTCCGTTCCCGCAGTAGAGGTCGAGCACGCGATCGGTGGGGGCCAGCCTCGCTAGCTTCGCCGCGACGGCGTAGAGCGTCACCGCCTGCCGCGTGTTCACCTGCAGGAAGGTCTCCGCGTCGAGCTCGAAGAGGACCTCGCCGATCCGCTCCCGGATCGTTCCGCCGCCGACGATCGCCTCGAAGCGCCCCCCGAACAGCGCGCGCGCGGGGGACGGGTTCTCGTCGAGGACGACGGTCGACGGCGGATCGGCGAGGCAACGGAGCGCCTCGCGGATCGACGGCGGCGCGCCCGGACGGACGACGACCGCGGCGAGCGTCTCGCCCGTCGCTTCCCCGGCGCGGACGACGAGCGAGAGCAGCGCGCCGCGCACCGCGCCGTCGGCGCGGGCGAGGCGCTCGAGCGGGCCGGCGATTGCGCGATACGTGCGGTCGGCGGGCGGAACGAGCAGCGGACAGCACTCGATCGGCAGCGTCGTCGACCCGTCCGCCGCCACCAGCCCGAAGGCGCCCCGTTCCGCCGACCAGTGCAACGTCCCCTTGTTGCGATAACCGAGCGCCGCCTCCGCGCCGACCGGCGGGAGAAAACGCGGCGAGAGGCGCCCGATCCGGCAGATCGCCTCCTCCACCTGCGCCGCCTTGGTCTCGAGCTGGGCCGCGTACGCAAGATGCTGGTAGTGGCACCCGCCGCACGAGCCGGCGTCATCCCGGCCCTGGTAGTGCCGGCACGCGGGAGCGACGCGACCCGGGCCGGGCGCGTCGATCGAGTCGATCCGCGCGCGGCGGAAGCGCGGTCTCTCCTCGACCACCTCGACGCGCAGCCGGTCGCCGGGGGCCGATCGGGGAACGAACACGACCGGCGCGTCGGCCGCAGGACGCGCGACGCCGTCGCCCCCATAGGCCAGCCGCTCGATCGTCACGTCGAGGCGACGACGACCGGCGTCGTCGGGCGCGGTCATTCCTTCACGTAGATCTCGGCGCCGCCCTCGCGGAACTCGCGCGCCTTCTCTTCGAGCCCCTTCGCCAGCGCCGACGACTCGTCGAGACCCTGTTTTGCCGCGTAGTCCCGCACGTCCTGCGTGATCTTCATCGAGCAGAAGTGCGGGCCGCACATCGAGCAGAAGTGGGCGACCTTGGCCCCCTCCGCCGGGAGCGTCTCGTCGTGGAACTCCCGCGCCCGCTCCGGGTCGAGGCCGAGGTTGAACTGGTCCTCCCAGCGGAACTCGAAGCGCGCCTTCGACAGCGCGTCGTCGCGCTCCCGCGCGCGCGGATGACCCTTGGCGAGGTCGGCGGCGTGCGCGGCGATCTTGTAGGCGATGACCCCTTCGCGCACGTCGTCCTTGTCGGGGAGGCCGAGGTGCTCCTTTGGCGTCACGTAGCAGAGCAGGGCCGTGCCGTACCAACCGATCATCGCCGCGCCGATCCCGCTGGTGAGGTGGTCGTAGCCGGGCGCGATGTCGGTCACCAGCGGCCCGAGGGTGTAGAACGGCGCCCCCTGGCAGACCGCCTCCTGCCGCTCGACGTTCTCCCGGATCTTGTGCATCGGAACGTGTCCGGGTCCTTCGATCATCACATGCAC
>CAYJRR010000207.1:0-4330 GCA_964372275.1 uncultured bacterium | reverse complement strand
CGGTCATGGAGAGAAAACGACATCGCGCTTCAGGGCCGCCCGTGCCGGAAAATGGAAAATGGAAAATGGAAAATGGAAAACCGGCCAATGTTGGAAAGCCGGGCATTGTCGGAAAACCGGCCAATGTCGGGGGCGGCCGCCATTGACCGGTTTTGAATTTTCCATTTTCCATTTTCCATTTTCTTCTACCGCTTCGTCTCAGGCGCGGCTGTCGTGCGTATGTGCAACTCCCGCAGCTGCCTCTCGCTCACCTCCGTCGGCGCCCCCGTCATGACGTCCTGCCCGCGCTGGTTCTTGGGGAAGGCGATCACGTCTCGGATCGTCGGGGCCCCCGCCAAGAGCATCGCCAGCCGGTCCATCCCCAGCGCGATCCCGCCGTGCGGCGGCGCGCCGTACTCGAAGGCGTCGAGGAGGAAGCCGAACTTCGCCCGCGCCTCCTCGTCGGAGATCGAGAGCGCCTTGAACATCCGCGCCTGCACGTCGGCGCGGTGGATCCGGATCGAGCCGCCGCCGATCTCGTTCCCGTTCAGCACCGCGTCGTAGGCGCGCGCCCGCACCTTGTGCGGCTCGGTCTCCAGCATCGGAAGGTCCTCCGGGAGCGGAGAGGTGAACGGATGGTGCGCCGCCACCCGATTCCCCGTCTCCTCGTCCTTCTCGAACAGCGGGAATCGATGGACCCAGGCGAAGGCCCAACGGTGGGTGTCGACGAGCGAGAGCTTCTGGCCGAGGTGCAGGCGCAGGCCGCCGGCCGCGGTGTTCGCCGTCTTGAAGGAGTCGGCCACGAACAGCAGCAGGTCCCCCTGATTCGCCCCGGCCGCCTGGAGCAGCTTCGCCTGCGCCCCCTTGTCTCCGAAGAACTTCCCGACCGGCCCCTGCCAGGCGTCGGAGGAGGTCTTGACCCAGGCCACCCCCTTGGCGCCGAAGCCGGCGGCGAACGGCGTCAGGTCGTCGAGGTCCTTGCGGGACAGCGCATGCTTTCCGGGAACCGGAAGGCACTTCACGATCCCGCCGCGGGCGACGTTGTCACGGAAGACCTTGAACTCGGAGTCGCGCACCGCGTCGGTGACGTCGGCGAGCGGGAGATCGAATCGCAGGTCGGGCTTGTCGCTGCCGTAGAGACGCATCGCCTCGTCCCAGGTCAGGCGCGGGAAGGGCCGCGGCACCTCGACGCCCAGCACCTCCTGCCACATCCGCCCGAGGAGGCGCTCGACGAGCCCCATCACGTCCTCTTCGTCGACGAAGCTCATCTCCAGGTCGATCTGGGTGAACTCCGGCTGGCGGTCGGCGCGCAGGTCCTCGTCGCGGAAGCAGCGCACGATCTGGAAGTAGCGGTCGAGCCCCGCCACCATCGAGAGCTGCTTGAAGATCTGCGGGCTCTCCGCCAGCGCGTAGAACTGCCCCGCGTGCAGCCGCGACGGGACGAGGAAGTTGCGCGCCCCGCCCGGCGTGTACTTCACGAAGAAGGGCGTCTCGATCTCCAGGAACCCCTCCGACGCGAGCTGCGTGCGGACCGCCTGGTAGGCCTTGTGGCGGAGGATCAGTCCGCGCGCCACCGCCGGGCGGCGGAGGTCGAGGTAGCGGTACTTCAGTCGCAGGTCCTCGTGCGTGTCGCTCTCGTCCTCGATCTGGAAGGGGAGGGCCTTGGCGGGGTTGTGCACCACCAGGCTCTTCACCGCGACCTCGACCTCGCCGGTCGGGATCTTCGGGTTCACCATCCCCTCCGGCCGGCGGCGCACCTTGCCCGTGATCTCGAGGACGTATTCGGATCGGATGTGCTCGGCGGCGGTGAACGCCTCCTGGGTGTCGGGCTCGACCACCACCTGCGCCGTTCCCGAGCGGTCGCGCAGGTCGACGAAGATCAACCCGCCGTGGTCGCGGCGGCGGTGCGCCCATCCCTGCAGCGTCACCTCCGACCCGATCTCCCGGACCCCGATCTCGCCGCACCGATGCGTTCGTCTCACGCCGTCCCCCCCGCGCTGCGATCGTGCTCCTCGTGCAGCTGGATCTGCCGCGCCATCGCCCGCCCGCCGCGGCGCATCCACTCCATCAGGTTCCCCAGGTGCTCCACCGGCCCATGGATCGTGACCCACGCTTCGTCGGGGCTGCCGGCGAGCGGCGCGAGCAGGTGCCGGCCCAGGACCTCGGCCGACTCCGCCGGCCAGGGCCCACGCTGTGTGCCGGGGATGGCGATGGCGAAGTCCCGCTCCCGGAGCGCCCGGATCTTGGCGAGCGCCAGGTCGAGGGCCGATGCGAGCTCCCGTCCGTGGAAGTCGCCCGCCGTCCCCAGACCCAGGACGAGCACGCGCGCCGCCGGCAGCTTCCCGGGCGGCATCAGCACCGACGAGCCGGGGGTCGCGTCGACGCGTCCCGAGAGGATCGACCGCGACAGGAGGCCGGCCATCCGCCAGTCGGCCCAGCCGGTCTCCCCCTGCGGCGGACGCTCGCCGGCGAACAGCCCCAGCACGAGAGTGCCGCAGGGGCTGCGGTCGACGCCGCCGGAGGTCAACCGGAGGTGGATCACTCTCGGCCGACCTCCGCCGCCATCTTGTCGAGGATGCCGTTGATGAACGCCCCCGACTCTTCCGATCCGTATCGTTTCCCGAGCTCGATCGCCTCGTTGAGGACCACCTTCATCGGCACGTCGTTGGAGCGCGTCAACTCGAAGGCGGCCAGCCGCAGCACGTTGCGGTCGACCCGCGGCATCCGGTCGAGCCGCCAGTTGATCGAGCAGCGCTCGACCAGCCGGTCGAGCTCCTCCCGATGGGCGACGACGCCGCGCACCAGCTGGGTCGAGAACTCGCGCACGCCCGCGTCGGGGGCCGATCCCGGCGGCCGGGAGGAGGCTTCGAAATTCTCCCAGTACGCTTCGACGGCCCGCTCGGGCTCCTTTCCGCTGGCGTCGACCTCGTAGAGGATCTGCAGCGCGTACTCTCGGGCTTTGCTGCGGCTGGACACGGGGATCGCCTCTTCCTAGCGCAAGGCTCGCAGCAGATTGGCCATCTCGACGGCGGCCATCGCCGCCTCGATCCCTTTGTTCCCCCCCTTCAAGCCGGCGCGCTCCACCGCCTGCTCGAGGGTGTCGGTGGTGAGGATCCCCAGCGCCACCGGAATTCCCGATTCGGCCGACGCGGCGGCGCAGCCCTTCACCGCCTCCGCCGAGACGAACTCGAAGTGCGGCGTTCCGCCGCGGATCACCGCACCGAGCGCCACCACCGCGTCGGGCCTCTTCGTGGCGGCGCAGAGCCGGCGCACCGCCATCGGCAGCTCCCAAGCCCCCGGGACCTTCACGACCGTCAGGTCCTCCTCCGCCGCTCCGGCGCGCCGCAGGCTGTCGAGCGCCCCCTCCAGCAGGCGGTCGGTGACGAACGAATTGAATCGGGAGACGGCCAGCGCGACCTTCAAGCCGCCGGCGGTCTGCGCCCCCTCGATCTCGGTGGCCACTACTTCGTCCTCCCTCGAGCCGTGGACCGCCGGACGGGCTCCTCCACCAGCTCCCGTGCCTTGCGCCGCGGGCGATGGCTCCCCTTGTCCAGCTCGGTCAACAGGTGCCCCATCTTATCCCGCTTCGTGCGCAGGTAGGCCTCGTTCATCGGGTTGGGGGCGATCTCGATCGGTTCGCGGCCGACGATCTCCAAGCCGTACCCCTCGAGCCCGACCAGCTTCTTCGGATTGTTGGTCAGCAGGCGCATCTTCCCGACGCCGAGGTCGCGCAGGATCTGGGCGCCGATCCCGTATTCGCGCAGATCGCTCGCGAACCCGAGCTTCTCGTTGGCGGTGACGGTGTCCTCCCCCTGGTCCTGGAGCACGTAGGCCTTGAGCTTGTTCACGAGGCCAATGCCGCGACCCTCCTGGTCGAGGTAGAGCAGAACGCCGCTTCCCGCCGCGTCGATCTTCTCCAGCGAGCGGTGGAGCTGCGGGCCGCAATCGCAGCGCTGCGATCCGAAGACGTCGCCGGTGAGGCACTTGCTGTGGACCCGCACCAGCGTGGGACGGTCCGGCCGGATCGACCCCTTCACCAGCGCCACGTGCACCGCGCGGTCGAGACGGTTCTCGAACGCGACCACCCGAAACGTTCCGCCGAAGGTGGTGGGGAGCGGCGCTTCGGCCGACCGGCGAACCAGCGACTCGCGGCGGAGTCGATAGGCGATCAGGTCGGCGATCGAGACGATCAGCATCGGCCCGGGCGGTCCCGCCGGGGCGAGCGCCACCTTGCCGCGGGGGGCGCGCGTCCGGCGCCCCGACGGAACGAAGCCGGCATCGCGGCCATGGTGCCGTGCAAAACGAACGAGCTCGGGCATCCTGGCCATCGAGCCGTCGTCGTTCATGATCT
>CAYJRR010000206.1:0-4356 GCA_964372275.1 uncultured bacterium | reverse complement strand
CTAGCGGGCGGCTTTGCCTCGTTTCTTCTTCAGGACGATCCGCACCGGAGTTCCGTCGAAGCCGAAGCGGGCACGAAACGCGTTCTGCAGGTGTCGGCGGTAGGAGAAGTGCACCGCGGCGGGCTGGTTGGTGAAGACGACGATCGTCGGGGGGCGGGTCCCTCCCATGGTGACGAAGGTGAGTTTCACCGGCCCGCGGGTGGAGACCGGCGGCGGGTGGGCTTCGGTCGTTTCCGCCAGCCAGCGATTGAGCTGCGGGGTCGGGACACGGCGCCGGTACTGGTCGAAGGCGGCGATCGCCGCCTCGATCACCGCGTCGGTCCCGCCACCCGTCACGGCCGAGGTGAAGACGATCGGCGCCCAGGGGATGAACGCGAGCGTCCGGCGGATCTCGGCCGAAACGTTTGCCTCGGTCAACCCCAGGTCGCGAGCCCGGTCCCATTTGGAGACGGCGATCACCGCCCCCTTCCCGCGCTCCTCGATCTCCCCCGCGATCTTGGCGTCCTGCTCCGGGATCCCCTCGGTCGGATCGACCACCAGGACGGCGATGTCGGCGCGCCGGACCGCCTCCAGCGCCTTCACCACCGAGAACTTCTCCAGCTTCTCGTGGACGCGCGCCTTGCGCCGGATCCCGGCGGTGTCGATCAACAGCAGATCGCGCCCGCCCGCTTCGAGCGCCGTGTCGACCGCGTCGCGCGTCGTGCCGGCGACTTCGCTGACGATCGACCGCTCGAAGCCGAGCAGGCGGTTGACGAGCGACGACTTCCCCACGTTCGGGCGCCCCACGATGGCGATCCGGATCCGCTCCGGGGCTGTGCCCGCGGCGGGCTCCGCCTCCGCCGTGCGCGCGTCCCGTGCCCCCCGGGCCAGTTCGTCCCGGGTCTCCACGCGCGCCTCCCGGGGGCCTATTTCCGGCAGGTGTTCGGCCAGCCGATCGAGCAGCTCGGAGATCCCCCGTCCGTGCTCGGCCGAGATCGGGATCACCGCCTCCACCCCCGCCTCGTAGAACTCGTACTGCAGCGTCTCGCGGGTGGCGTGGTCGACCTTGTTGACGGCGTAGAGCACCGGCTTCCCCACCCCGCGAAGGCGGGCGAGGACGTCGCGGTCGACCGGATGGAGCCCCTCGGTGGCGTCGAAGACGGCGATCACCGCGTCGGCCTCCTCCACCGCGCGGAAGGCGTGGTCGAGCATCGCCTTGGCGATCGTCCGGTTGCCGGCGGTGCCCCCGGTGCGGGCGCCGTCGAGCTCCAGTCCGCCGGTGTCGACGACGTCGAAGCGGCGATCCCCCCACTCGACCAGCCCGTAGAGGCGATCCCGCGTGACGCCCGCCGTCTCCTCGGTGATCGCCTTGCGCGTGCCGGTCAGCCGGTTGAAAAGGGTCGACTTGCCGACGTTGGGCCGTCCCACGATCGCCACCGTCGGCAACCGGCCGCGCCGGGTCATCGGTCGCCCCCCGGCGGGGTCGCATAGCCGAACCGCTCCAGCGCCTTCGGGTCGCGCGTCCAGTCGCGCTGCACCTTGACCCACAGCTTCAGGATCACCTTCGCCGCGAGGAATCGCTCCAGCTCCGCCCGCGCGTCGGACCCGATCGCCTTGAGGGCCGACCCGCCCTTCCCGATCAACATCCCCTTCTGCGACTCTCGCTCGACGAACAACGTGCACTCGATCCGTACCCGGCCCTGTTCCTCCTTGAATCGGTCGGTCTCCACCGCCACCGAATACGGAATCTCCTCCCGCATCCGCTCGAATACCTTCTCGCGCACGATCTCGGCCGCGACGAACCGCTCCGGAAGGTCGGTGAGCTGATCGGGCGGGAAATACTCCGGACCTTCCGGGACCGCCGCCACCAGGCACTCCCGGAGCGCGTCGATCCCCTCTCCCGTCCGGGCGCTCACGTCGATCGCCGCCCGGAACGAACCGATCGCGCGGTATCCGGCCGCCGCCCGCGCACGGCCCTCCGGGTCGAGGAGGTCGACCTTGTTCAACGCCAGGACCGCCGGGCGCGACGACCGCCCGATCGTCTCCGCCACGAAGCGGTCGCCCGGTCCCGGCGGCGCGGAGGCGTCGACCACCATCACCGCCACGTCGACATCCGACAGCACCCCCAGCGCCTGCTCGACCATCCACCGGTTCAGACGGTCGCGCCCGCGGTGAACGCCGGGGGTGTCGAGAAAGACGAGCTGCGCGCCGCCCCGCGAATCTCGCGCGGACGGGCCGGCCCCCTCCCGGCTCCAGATCCCGAGGATCCGGGTCCGGGTCGTCTGCGGCCTCTCCGAGACGATCGAGATCTTCTCCCCCAGCAGGCCGTTCAGGAGGGTCGACTTTCCGACGTTCGGGCGTCCGAGGAGGGCGACGTAGCCGCTGCGGAAGGGGGGGCGTCGCATCGGCGGAGGCTATAGAGGCGAAATGAAAAATGGAAAATGGAAAATGAAAAACCGGTCAACGAGACGCCGGACGACGATCCGGTTCTCCATTGGCCGGTTTTCCATTCTCCATTCTCCATTTTCCATTCCCTACCCCGCCTTGCGAACCGCCCCGCTCTCCTCGATGACCTCCAAGTGCAGCGACCCCTCCTCGGCGGACTCCTCCACCACCACGTGAATCTTCGTCAGCCGGTACTTCTCCCGTAGCCGTCGGAGATTTCCTCCCTGAAGGCCCCGTAGGCGGCTTTCGTCACGCGGAGCGACGACAAACGTCAGCTCCCGCTGAAAACGAAAGTGTTCGGAGACCAAACGCGCCGCCCGGTCGTACCACGCCGACGACTCGACCAGCGCGCGCAGCGACGGATGGTACGGTCCGGCGAGCACCGTGGCTCCGCCGTCGAGGTCGACAGCCGGCTGCAATCCCAGACGCGCCACCGCGATCCCCGCGGCGGCGAAGGTCCGAAGCAGCTCCTTGCCGAGCGGGACCGCCTCTTCGAGCGAAAGTGGACGGTAGCGGCGGCTTTCGAACGCGCGAGCGAGCGGCGTGTCGGCGAGCACCAGGACCGGATAGATCCGTACGAACGACGGCGCCAAGTCGACCGTGCGTCGCGCGCTGCGGAGAGCCTCTCCCGAGAGCGCCCCCGGCAACCCCGGCCGGAGCACCACCCCGACCTCGAAGCCGCACGCCGCCGCCACGCCGACCGCCTCCACCGCGTCGGCGGCCCGGTGACCGAGGGCGCTCGCGGCAAGCGCATCGTCGTCGAACGAACCGGCGTCGATCTCGACGGTGCCGACGCCGGCGGCGCGCAGGCGTTCCAAGAACGATTCCGTCGCGTGCGCCGGATCGAGGGTCACACGCAACGACGTGATCCGCCCGTCGGCCTTCCGGTAGCGGCCGCCGAGCGCCAGGAACGCCTCGCGAACCTCCTCGGAATGAGCCCCCAGCGAGCTGCCGAACAACCCGATCTGAACGGCGCGCGGCGCGCCCCGGAGCGTCGGCGCCGAGCCGAGCGCGGCATCGATCCGCGCCGCCGCACGCGCGAGCGCCTCGTCCAGCGTGCCGGATACCGCCCGCGCCGGGGGGTCGATCAGGGAGCCCTTGGGGGCTGCCGGCGGCAGGAAGGCGGGAACGACCATCGGCCGCGTCACGGCCCGCCCCCCGAGAGTTCGTCCAGCGTCGCCAGGGCGTCGCGCGCCGCCGCCTGCTCCGCGTCCTTCTTGCTCTTCCCGTGGCCGCGCCCGCGGAT
This sequence comes from uncultured bacterium, assembly GCA_964372275.1. GTDB lineage: Bacteria > CAYJRR01 > CAYJRR01 > CAYJRR01 > CAYJRR01 > CAYJRR01. The sequence goes on along the minus strand of CAYJRR010000206.1, from coordinate 686 downwards.
CTCCCCGCCGATCGAAAGCGATACCTCGAAGGTCTTGTCGTGGTCGGGACCGGTCGCGGCGACGAGCTGGTACTTCGGCGTGGCGCGCAGCCGGCTCTGCGCCAACTCCTGCAACCGCGTCTTGAAATCGCGGTCGAAGCCCGGTTCGCGCAGCTCCTCGAGGTAGGGGGCGAACCGGCGGCGCAGGTAACGAAGCGCCGCCGCGTACCCCTTCTCCTGGAAGATGGCGCCGACGATCGCCTCGAAGGCGTCCCCCAGGAGCGAGTCCTTGCTCCGACCGCCGGAGAGCTCCTCGCCGCGGCCAAGGAGCAACAGCTCCCCGATCCCGAGCGTGCGCGCGACGTCGGCGAGGCGCCGTTCGTTGACGATCGAGGCCCGGAGCCGCGACAGGTCCCCTTCGGTCGAGTCCGGGAAGCGCTCCATGATCAGGTGGCTCACCGCCAGGTCGAGGACGGCGTCCCCCAGAAACTCGTCGCGCTCGTTGTTGATCGTGGGACGGCCGCCCGCGTCGACCGGGTTTTCGTTGGCGAACGAGGCGTGGGTCAGCGCCCGGATCAGGGTCGCGGACGCGCGAAAGCGCGTCCCGAGTTGGCGATACGCCGCCCGCAAGCTCTTCGGATCGGGGATCTGCCCCGGCTTGGTGACGAGCGCCACGAGCTCTAGTCTAGACGATCCAGCCGCCGCCG
>CAYJRR010000205.1:0-4439 GCA_964372275.1 uncultured bacterium | reverse complement strand
GGCGGCCGAGCGTTACGACGCCGAGTTCTACCGCGCCTTCCGCCGGCGGATGCACCGCCCCTCGTTCGCCGAGGCGGTGCGCGTGGCGGCGCGCCGGTACCTGCCGATTGCGCGGCTGGAACGGGTGCCGTTTCCCGGACGCGAACCGCCTCCGGAGGCGACGCGGCTGGAGTCGGCGCTGGCCAAGGCGCTCGACGGCCGTCACGAGGAGGCCCGCTCCCTCCTGTCGCGCACCCGGGATCCGCTCGAACGCAAGTACCTGGCGGAGCTCGCGTGGATCGGCGGGGACGAGACCGACGCCGCGCGTCTGTTCCTGACCGCGCTACGGGAGGACCCGTCCGATCGTCGCGTTCTCGCCTGGACGCTCGACCACGTGCAGCGCACCGGCGATCGCCGCGCGGCCGACCTGCTCCGTGAATCGGATCTACGGACCCGGTTCCGGGCGACGCTCGACGAGTCGCTCCGCGTCGGCCGTTCCCGCGCCGACGCGTGGCGTCGCCAGGCCACCTTCCTCGAGATCGAAGACTCGAAGTCGGCGGCCGCGCGCGCCGCCCGCGAGCACGCCGAGGCGATGGAGGCCCAGCGCGAACGGGAGACCCGTCCGATCGGGCGCGTGCTGTCGGCCGCCGTCTACCGCATGACCGGCCGCGCGAAGGGGCTGATCCACGAGGTCTGGGTCGGACGCGAGTCGGCGCTTCCCGGGCGCGGCGGCGCGCTGCCGGTCGACCAGGTGCACGGGAACCTCTCCAAGGAGATGCGGGACGGCATCCGCAACACCTTCTTCTCGGTGCGCGAGTACGCGCGCACCAAGTTTCCGCACCTCGCCCACGATCTGTTCGATCACGACTACACCTTCAAGGTGACCAAGGAGGACGAGCCGTCGGGCGGGCTGTCGGCGGGGCTTCCGACGGCACTCGCCTTCCTGTCGGTCTTCCTCCAGCGCCCCGTTCCGCAGAGCCTCGCGTCGAGCGGGATGGTGGTCGCCGACGCGCACGACGTGCTGACCGTCGGCCCCGTGGGCGATACCGACCTCAAGGTGAAGGCGGCGTACAACCGCAACCTCCAGGCGATCCTCCTGCCCTCGGCGACTCGCGGGGCGGCGCTGTCCAGCAAGCAGGTCCCCCTCGCGGCCGTGCAGGAGATCGCGCGCTTCGTCTCCGACGTCGACGAGGCGGCGAAGCTGGTCTTCGGGGAGGAGATCTTTCTCGCCGGGCACGCCCCCGGCCAGCCCGAGACCTACGGAGGCGAGTAGCGGGACGGGATCAGCGCCTTGTCGCAGCGGATCTCCAGCTTCACGTGCGTGCGGCGGAAGGGGAAGTAACGCGCGTAGTGGGCCTCGATCTTCACCAGGCGCCCGAGCGCCGAGTCGGGTCCGATGTCGATGAACAGTCCGCTGGGCCCCAGCGGGATCCCGCGTTCGGCGGCGATCTTGCGGATGGTGACCGCCATCGTCGCGGCGTCCTGACCGTAGGACTCGGCGGGGATGACGGCGATCCGATCGCGGAAGCTGCCGTCGGCGAAGACGGCCTTCAACCACAGGATCCCGTAGAGCACGGCGGCGACGGCGGCGGCCCGCGGCACCAGCTTCTTCAGCGTCGTCCCCTGCTCGGCCTGGAAGACGACCGCCTTGATCTCGGGGTTGACCATCCGCTTGTTGCCGACCTCCGCAATCGCCGCCGCGGTGCGCACCGTCGAGAGCTTGGCGCCGGCCGTGGGCGAAGAGGCGAGCGCCGGCGCCGGCGTCGGCGAGAAGGCGGCCGCCGCCGGAAGCGCCGAGGAGACGGAGCTCGCCGCCGCCGACGCGATGCGCGACGGCGCGGTCCGTGGGCCGAGCGGGAAGGAGGCGGGGTCGCCGAACGCCGCCGAGGCGGGGAGCGCGGCCGCGGCGGTCGCGGCGGCGCCGTCCGCGCCGAGCGATCCGTAGACGTCGACCGACGACCCCGGATCGAGCGTCAGATCGACCGTATCGGGATGGACCAGCGCGCCGCTCGCCACCAGCGCCGCCAGCGGGTCGTCCGACGCCGGCGTGCCGCCCGCCGGCGAGCCTCCGGCGGGCGCGGCGGTGCCCCCCTTCGCGCGGCCCGGGTACCGCTGATGGAGGAGCTTGGCGGCGCTCTCCGCCCAGTCGGGATGGCCGGCCCGCACGCAGAGGTCGACGCAGCGCTGAAGCGCGTCGGGAGACCGCGGATCCCCCGGATGCACGAACGCCATCGCCCGCCACGCGCCGAGCGCGAGCTCCACCTCCCCGGCCGACTCCAGGTCGGCGGCGAGCCGCGCCTGGCGATCGGGGTCGAGCGACGCGTCCGGGGAGAGTCGCTGCAAGGCGCGGTAGAGGGGCGGAAGCATCTCGCGGCGTCCCAGCGCCCACAGCCCGTCGACGAACGGCGCCGCCGTCGTTTGCGCCGCGGCCAGGTTCCCGGCCCCCCAGGCGCGGGTGAACGCCTCCTGGAGCTGCGTCATCGCCTCGGGCGTCGGCACCGCTGCAGGGGGCGAAGCCGCGGGCGCGGCCGTCTTGGCGATCGCCGGCATCGCGCGCGGCGATCCGAAACCCGCGGAGCTTCCGATGGCCGGCCCCCCGGGCGCGTTCGACGCACCGGCCTCCGTCCGTGCCGCCCCCCCGTTCGCGGCCGGGGCCGATGCGGTCCGGCGGGCGACCGCCGGCGGCGCGCCGCGCGCGCGCGCCGCGGCGGAGGCCATGGCCCGCATCTCCTCCACCGTCACGTCGCGGCGCTCGGTCACCTGGATCCCCAGCCGATCGCGGTTCTGCCAGACGAACCAGCCGAGCATCTGGGCGGCGCAGATCGACAGGTAGGTCTTCACCCCGCTCAACACGATCAGCGGCGCGAACGGGATCGCCACCGCCATCAGCGTCAGCGGGATGCGCGCGATGCCGTAGATCGCCGAGAGGACGAACAGGCCGACCAGCAGCCCGACGTAGGAGAGAAAGACCCGTCCCAAGACCGAGATCCAGGCTCCGGGGAAGATCGCCGAGAGCAGGCTTCCGCTCACCGCCAGGAGGATCATCGCCAGCGGGTAGAGGAGCGACGAGACGAGGGCGAACACGCCCGCCAGGAAGAACCATCCGCCGGCGATCAGGAGCGTCTTTCCGACGTCCTTCACCTCCGGCGTGAGGATCTTGGGCGGCGTCGGCATCGGCATCGGCGGAGCCTCCGCCTCCATCGCCCCGCCGCGCTCCATCGCCTCCAGCACCTCGTCGGGCGGCGCCATGCCCGGGAAGAAGCCGGGCGGCTTGCCGCCGGGGAACGGCCCGCCGCCGAAGGGAATGGGCCGATCCTCACCGGTCTCGGTCGGCGAGGTCGTCACCCGGTCGGCGACGGCGGAGAGGCCCTTTTCCATCCCTTTCAGCGCCGCGAGTCCGCCTTTGACCCCGCAGAAGAGGCTCGGGCCGTAGAGCACGACCGTCAGGGCGATCACCTTCATCCCCGGCGCGACGATGTCGTCGAAGACGTCCTCGATGTCCCCCATCGAGGGGAACTTTTCGTTCCCCTCCGAGCACCGGCGGATCACCAGGAACAGCACCGCGAAGGTGAAACCGGTGGTGAAGACCATCGAGACCAGCTTGAACGGCCCGAAGCTGGCGAGGAGCGCGAAGAAGTCGACGAAGGTGAGGAACGCCAGCGCCATCACGCCGGCGCTGGTGAACGGATACGCAAGAATTGCGGGGATCCGCTGCCACCAGGGAACGATCCGAACCGAGGCCACGGCCCGATTGTACCCGGAGTCCGAACGATTTCGTCTGGCGTGGGGTCAGGGGAGCTCGAACGAGGTCCAGACCGGCGCGTGGTCCGACGGCTGCGGGCCCTTTCGCGCCTCGCGGTCGATCCCCGCGCCGGTCGAGCGGCCGGCGAGCGGATCGGTCGCGAAGACGTGGTCGATGCGCAGGCCGAGGTTCCGGGGGAAGGCCCCCATCCGGTAGTCCCACCAGCTGAAGTGTCCCGGCTCGGCGTGGTGGCGCCGGAAGGTGTCGACGAACCCCCACCCCTGCAGCCGGGCGAGGCCGTTGCGCGAATCGACGTGGAACAGGGTCTCGTTCTCCCAGGCCTTGGGGTCGTGGACGTCGCGCTCCTCCGGGGCGACGTTGAAGTCGCCGCACAACGCGAGCGGCTGGTCGGACCGGTAGCGGCGCTCGAGATGCGCCCGCAGGCGCTCCATCCACCGCAACTTGTAGTGGAACTTCTCCGATCCCACCGCCTGCCCGTTCGGCATGTAGGCGGAGATCACCCGCACGCCGCGCACCGTGGCCGCGATCAACCGGGCCTGGGGATCGTCCTCGCCGTCGTCGAGACCGACGGCGATCTCCTCCAACGGATGGCGGGAGAGGATCGCCACGCCGTTGTAGGTCTTCTGGCAGTGCGCGGCGCAATGGTAGCCCGTCTTCTCGAACGCCTCCCGCGGCAGGTTCTTCTCCTCGGCCTTGA
>CAYJRR010000204.1:0-4565 GCA_964372275.1 uncultured bacterium | reverse complement strand
GCGGGTCGGCCGCGGCGGTGGCCGCCGACCTCGCCGCCGCGACGACCGGCACCGACACCGGCGGCTCGATCCGGCAGCCGGCGTCGCTCTCCGGCGTCGTCGGCGTCAAGCCGACCTACGGGCGCGTCTCGCGCTACGGGATGGTCGCCTTCGCCTCCTCGCTCGACCAGGGGGGGCCGCTGGCGAAGACGGTCGCGGACGCGGCGCGCGTGCTGGAGGCGATCGCCGGACACGATCCACGCGACTCCACCTCCGTCGACCGCCCGGTCGGGGCGTTCGAGGCGTCGGCGCGCCGCGGCCTCGGCGGCGACGTGAACGGTCTGCGGATTGCGCTGCCGAAGGAGTACTTCGGGGCCGGGCTCGACCCGGAGGTGGAGAAGGTCGTCCGCGACGCCGCGGCGGCGCTGACGAAGGCCGGCGCGGCCGTCTCCGAGGTGAGCCTCCCCTACACGGAGTACGCGGTGGCAACGTATTACCTCGTTGCCACGGCGGAGGCGTCGTCGAACCTCGCCCGCTACGACGGCGTGCGCTACGGGTTGCGCGTCGACGCACCGGGGTTGGTCGAGATGTACGCCCGCACCCGCAACGCCGGGTTCGGCGCGGAGGTGAAGCGGCGGATCCTGCTCGGCACCTACGTCCTCTCCGCCGGCTACTACGACGCCTACTACCTCAAGGCGATGAAGGTGCGGACGCTGATCCGGCGGGCGTTCGAGTCGGTGCTCGCGACGCACGACGCGATCCTCGGCCCCGTCTCGCCGACCCCCGCCTTCAAGCTGGGGGAGAAGATCGACGATCCGCTGACGATGTACCTCTCCGACATCTACACCATCGCGGTGAACCTCGCCGGGCTGCCGGGGATGAGCGTTCCCGCCGGGTTCGCCATCCGGACCGGGCGCCCGCTTCCGGTCGGCGTGCAGCTCGTCGGGCGGGCGTTCGACGAGGAGACGCTGTTCCGCGCCGCCGGGGCGATCGAGGCGGCGATGGGGGTGGCGGCGAGGAAGCCGCCGATCGGAGCCGCCGCATGAGCGGAGCGAAGCCGGGCGAGGTCGAGTACGAGCCGGTGATCGGACTCGAGGTCCACGCGCAGCTCAGGACGCGGACCAAGATCTTCTGCGGGTGCGAAAACCGCTTCGGCGATCCCCCCAACACCCACACCTGCGAGATCTGCCTCGGGCACCCGGGGACGCTTCCGGTCCTCAACGAACGGGCGGTCGAGCTGGCGATCCGGTTGGGGCTGGCCTGCGGCTGCACGATCCACCCGAAGAGCGTTTTTGCGCGGAAGAACTACTTCTACGCCGACCTCCCCAAGGGGTACCATATCTCGCAGTTCGACCAGCCGCTGTGCGAAGGGGGGGCGATCCCGGTCGGGGTCGGCGCCAAGGCCCGGAAGATCGGGCTCGTCCGGATCCACATGGAGGAGGACGCGGGGAAGCTCCTCCACGAAGGGCAGGTCTACACCGAGGCGGGGAAAAGCGTCGTCGACTTCAACCGCTCGGGGATCCCGCTGGTCGAGATCGTGGGGAAGCCGGAGATCCGCTCGGCGGCAGAGGCGGCCGACTACCTGCGCGCGCTGCACTCGATCGTCGTCTACCTCGACGTCTGCGACGGCAACATGGAGGAAGGCTCGTTCCGCTGCGACGCCAACGTGTCGGTGCGTCCGAAGGGGCAGGCGGCGTTCGGCACGCGGATCGAGCTCAAGAACATGAACTCCTTCCGCAACGTGGAGAAGGCGATCGAGTACGAGATCGACCGCCAGATCCGCGAGATCAAGGCCGGCGGGAAGATCGTGCAGGAGACCCGCACCTGGAACGCCGACCAGGGGAAGAGCTTCTCGATGCGCTCCAAGGAGGAGGCGCACGACTACCGCTACTTCCCCGAGCCCGACCTCGTCCCGCTGGCGGTCGACGAGCGGCTGCGGGCGAAGGTCGCCGCGTCGATGCCGGAGCTGGGGCACCAGAAGGCGGAGCGCTACGTGCGCGATCTGGGGCTGTCCGACTACGACGCCGGGGTGCTGACCGCCGATCCGGCAAAGGCCGCCTTCTTCGAGGCGGCGCTCGCCGCCGGCGCCGAGCCGAAGGCTTCTGCCAACTGGATCACCGTCGAGCTGTTCGGCCTCCTCAACAAGGAGGGGCTGTCGATCGGCGCGGTGAAGTTCGCGCCGAAGGAGATCGCCGAGCTTTTGAAGTTGATCGCAAGCGGCGCCATCTCCGGGAAGCAGGCGAAGGAGGTCTTCGCCGAGCTCTACGCGCAGGGCGGGGCGGCCGCGGAGATCGTGAAAGCGAAGGGGTTGGTGCAGCTCTCCGACGAATCGGCGCTGGCCAAGGTGGTCGACGAGGTGCTGGCCGCCAACCCGGACAAGATCGCCGCCTACAAGGGCGGCAACGAGCGCCTGTTCGGCTTCTTCGTCGGACAGGCGATGAAGGCGACCGGCGGCAAGGCCAACCCCAAGATCCTCAACGATCTGATTCGCGCCCGGATTGGGTAGCTCCGTGCCCAATTCTGCGGCGAACGTCCGCCTCGCCGATGTGAATTCGGCGTAAAATCGCCCCTCGGGGGTGGCGATGCGGCGGTGGGCGGGGGGGCTCGCGTTGCTGTCGATCGCGGCGTGCTCGCTTTGGGCCACTCCGCCCAACGATGCCACTCCGCCCAACGACTTCGACCTCGAAGGGAACGTGCAGAAGGGGCCGTTCGTCGAGGGGAGCTCCCTCAAGGTGCAGGAGCTCGACGAGGCGCTCGTTCCCAACGGCCGGATCTACGAGACGCAGATCACGGCCGACGACGGCTCCTTCCCGCCGCTGACGGTCCACTCCCGTTTCCTCGAGATGATCGCCGAGGGCTACTTCTTCGACGAGATCGCGGGGGATCTCGCCTCCGGGACGCTGGTGCTGCGCGGGATCGTCGACCTGGAGAACTCGTCGCTGGGGAACGTCAACGTGATGACCACGCTGGAGAAGCAGCGGGTCGTCGAGCTGGTCGGCGCCGGCGCCTCGATTCCCGAGGCCAAGGCCCAGGCGCAGGGCGAGATCCTCTCCGTCCTGGGGATCGTGCTCGGCGATCCCGTCGCCTCCGAGTGGATGGACATCTGTCAGGCGTCGGAGGCGCACGCGGCGCTCCTGGCCGTCTCGGCGATCGTGCAACAGGCGGCGTCGACCTCGGCGGCCGTGCCCGAGCAGGTCCCGGCGGTCCTCGCGGAGCTGTTGGGCGAGGCGGCGAGCGACCTCGGCGAGGACGGGATCCTCGACGACGAATCGATCCTCTATGCGATGAGCCGCGCGAGCCGGACCCTTCCGGTGCAGGCGGTGCGGGACAACCTGGAGACCTACTACGCCGACCTCGGCGCCGACTGCTCGCTTCCGGAGTTCGAGGATCTCCTCGACTCGGACGGCGACGGAACGCCGAACCGTGACGACGAGCCGATCGCCGTCTTCCGCGAGGTCGGGGACCTCGCGGTCGCGCGCTACGCGCCGATCGCGGTGGCGCTCGCCAACGGCAAGGCGCTCGTGGCGGGCGGCTGGCTCGATGGCGGATCGGCCCCTCCCAGCGCGGAGCTGTTCGATCCCGGCACCGGGCTGTCGACGGCGACCGGTTCGATGGTCAACGCGCGCACCGGCGACACCGGCAAGGGGGTCCTCCTCGCCGACGGCCGCGTGCTGGTGATGGGAGGGACCTACGCCTCCAACGGATGCGCGGAGGTCTACACCCCGGCGGGCGGAACGTTCGCCAACCTGACCGCCGGCTACCCGACCGGACAGGAGTGTCTGAGTCCGTCGCTCACGCTCCTGGGGAACGGAAACGTGCTCGTGGTCCGCGCCAACTCCTACGGGAACGACACCGAGCTGTTCCTGGCGTCGAACGACACCTTGGTCGACACCGTCGATCCTCCGTCGACGCCGGGGGTCGACCACGCCGCGATCCGGCTCGACGACGGGCGGGTGCTCGTCGTCGGCGGCTACTCCTTCGCCACCAGCAGCCCGTCGGCGACGGCGATGCTCTACGAACCGACGGGCGGAACGTGGGCGGCCACCGGCTCGATGGCGGTGCCACGGCGCAACCACACCCTGACGCTCCTCGACGACGGCCGCGTGTTGGTCGTCGGTGGTTACACGCTGGCCGGGCAGACGGCGACATCGGCCGAGCTGTTCGATCCGAGCCTCGGGACGTTCCAGCTTCTCGCCGATCCGACGATCGAGCCGCGCGTCTACCACCGAGCGACGCGGCTCGGGGACGGCCGGGTACTGATCTCCGGCGGCACCGGCGCGGCGACCCCGTCGGGCACGCGGAGCAGCGCCGAGATCTTCGACCCGCAGACCGGTTACTTCTTCGCCGTTCCGGGGGGGATGGCGATGGAGCGCCGCCACCATGGCTCGGTTCCGGGCCCGGCCGGCACCGTGCTGGTGATCGGCGGTCCGGGGAACACCGCGGTGGAGGCCCTTCCATGAAGCGGTCGGTCGCGGAACGCGGCCGAGGGCTCGCCGTTGCGGTCGTGGCGGCGTGGCTCGGCGGCTGTGCCTTCCTGGCGACCCCTCCGAACGAGGCGACGCCGCCGAACGAGTTCGACGCGGAGG
>CAYJRR010000203.1:0-4737 GCA_964372275.1 uncultured bacterium | reverse complement strand
CGACGTCGCAGGCGATCCCTTCGAGCTCGCCCCGGTCCTCGCCGTCGAGCTCCCAACGGACGGTCGAGGTGTCGTCGCAATCGGTCGCGCCGTCGTAGGTGATGATCGAGGTGTGGCCGTCGGCCTTGAGGGTGGTGGTGCCCGAGGCCGCTTCCATCTCGCAGACGCCGCTGGCGATCACCTCGGCGTCGGTCGACGCCCGGATCGTTCCCATCGCCTCCGTCCCGATGCGGCCGCTGCCGCCCCAGGTCTCCGAGTCGGGGACGTCGTCGCCGTCCTCGTCCTCGCCCGGCTGATAGGTCCCCTCGTAGTCGATCGCCACGATGTTCGCCGTCACCTCGCAGGTGTCCGGATCGATGTAGGCGGTGTCCTCGCGGAAGTCGATCGCGAACTCGAAGAACTCGTCGTCGAGCGTCCCGTTCCACTTCGAGAAGGCGGTGAACGAGACGCCGTCGCAGGTCGAGGTGGTGGCGACCCCGAAGTCGTCGTAGGTGTAGAGCGAGAGCGTCGTCGCGTCCTCCCCTTCGCCCTCGGTCTCGACGTCGATCTGCAGCTGGCCGGTCCATTCGTTGCCGGCGATGTCGGTGCATCCGCCTTCGTAGAGGTAGTAGGTGGCGTTGGCGCCCGAGGTCTGGGTGAAGACCGGGCACTCCGGGTCTTCGGCGAAGGCCGGGATGAACGAGGGGAAGACGGCGTAGAAGTAGGCGTTGGGCGAGCTGGCCATGTTCGCCCAGGCGATCACGTCGGAGGAGGTCGTCACCGAGCCGGGACCGAACTCGTCGAGGACGGCGGACGGCCCGGTGAGGTTCGTCTCGTTGCGGCAGCCGGCGATGGCCGTGGCGGCGACGAGCATGGCGACGTAGAGGCTGCCGGTGATCGACTTCATGGCCTGTTCTCCCCTGGGTGGTGCGTGACCTACGGAGTGAACGAGGGTGCAGCCGGCGTGCCACCAAGGGCCTTCTCCGCGGGTCGAACGAGGTCCGCCGCCCGGTCCGAAAATCCTCTGATTCCGCGGCGGCGTGCGCCGGCGGAGGGGCCCCGCGACCCGCGTCAGGCGGGGAGGACGAGTCCGTCCGTATCCAGCACCTGGGCGGCCACTGTCTCACGCAGGGCGGCAAGATTTACCGGGCGCGAGCCGTCCAGTCGGGCGATCTTCGCGAGCAGCGTGGCCAGCGCCTCCCCGTCGAGCGTGGCGCACGCGATCTGCCGCGACAGCGACGTGATCCGCTCGCTCGCCTGGGAGACGTAGAGCCGCGCCAGGTCGAGGTGCAGCGTCGCCTTCGCCTCGCCGAACCGGTCGATCGCCTGCCGCGCGCGCGTCACGACGCCGTCGATCGCGAACAGCTCGATCACCACGTCGGCCAGATCGGAAAGGACCTCCTGCTGTTTCTCCAGCGCCGTCTGGAAGCGCATCGCCGCGTTCCCCAGGACCAGTGCCAGTTGCCGCTTTCCGAGCTCCGCCGCCCGGCGTTCGGCCGCGAGCGGTCCCTCGGGCTCCGCCGGGATCGTTCCCGCCGCGAGCTCCTTTTCCGCATCGCCGAAGAACGTCATCAGCGGCAGCTTCCCCTTGAGCGCGCGCTTGAGCAGCGTGCCCGGGATGAGCATGCGATTGATCTCGTTCGTCCCTTCGAAGATCCGGTTCACGCGCGCGTCGCGGTAGGGCTTGGCGACCGGATACTCTTCGGTGAATCCGTAGCCCCCGTGAATCTGCAGCGCCTCGTCGATGCAGAAGTTGAGCGCCTCCGATCCGAACACCTTCATGATCGAGGCCTCGATGTTGTGCTCCTCGATGGCGTCGATGCTCGCGCGATCGCGGTCGGCCCCCGAGGCCCCCGCGGCGACCGCGGCGATGCGTGCGTCGATCAGCCCCGCCGTGCGGTAGCCCATCGTCTGCAGCGCGTAGGTCCTGGCCGCCATCTCCGCCAGCTTCCGCCGGATCAGGCCGAACTCGGCGATCGGCGTCCCGAACTGCTTCCGATCTTTTGCATAGCGCGAGGAAACCTCGAGCATGTTGCGGCAACCGCCGAGCGCGCCGATCCCGAGCTTGATCCGTCCGTGGTTGAGGATGTTGAAGGCGATGCGGTGGCCCTTGCCGATCTCGCCCAGGACGTTCTCCACCGGCACCGGCGCGTCCTCGAACATCAGGGCGCAGGTCGACGAACCGTGCAGCCCGATCTTGTGCTCCTCCTTCCCGACGGTGAAACCGGGCGTCCCGCGCTCCACGATGAAGCCGGTGAACTTGTCTCCGTCGACCTTGGCGAAGACGATGAACGTACCGGCCCAGCGCGAGTTGGTGATCCACATCTTCCCGCCGTTGAGCAGGTAGTGCCGGCCGTCGGAGGAAAGGGTCGCCTTGGTGCGCGCGCCGAGCGCGTCGGAGCCGCTCCCGGCTTCCGACAGCGCGTAGGCGCCGATGATCTCGGCCGTCGCCAGCCGCGGGAGGTACTTCCGCTTCTGCTCCTCGGTCCCGAAGAAGACGATCGGCAGCGTCCCGATCCCGGTGTGCGCGCCCCAGGTCGTCGTCCACGACCCGCAGCGGCTCATCCCCTCGCTGACCAGCATCGAGGTCGTGATGTCGCGCCCGAGCCCGCCGTACTCCTCCGGGATCTCCACCATGCAGAGTCCGAGGTCGGCCGCCTTCTTCAGGAGCTCCGGCATCAGGTCGAGCCCGCGATCGTCGATCTCCTGCACCCGCGGACCGATCTGCTGCTGGCTGAAGTCGAGCGCGGTCTTGTGGAACATCCGCTGCTCCTCGGTGAACTCCTCGGCGCTGAAGATCGGGCGCGATCCGTTCTCTTCGAACAGGAAGGCCCCCCCTTCGGCGAGCGGCTTTCGGTGGTCCTGGGGCGCGGCGCTCATCGTGGCCGGATCGTAATGCAGTGCGGCATGGGCGCAAAGGCGGCCCTTGCGCCCGCGGTGTGCCAGGTGGTCTCGCCTCCGAAGCGGACCGGCTCGGGTGGCACGGCAGAATCCCGTGGGCTATACTCGAAATCGAAGGGCATTCCGGTCACGGAAGGGGGAAGCCCCATGTCGGACAAGAACAAAGGTCTGACGGAACTGCGGTGCTCCTTCTGCAACCGCTCGCAGAAGGAGACCCGCAAGATGATCGCGGGCCCCTCCGTCTACATCTGCAACGAGTGCGTCGGGCTGTGCACCGAGCTGATCCGCGAGGAGGGCCGCCACGACGTCAAGTCGAGCCGCTCCGACGAGATGCCGAGCCCGAGCGAGATCAAGCGGACGCTCGACCAATACGTGGTGGGTCAGGATCGCGCCAAGAAGGTGCTCTCGGTCGCCGTCTACAACCACTACAAGCGGATCCTGTCGCAGAAGTCCGGGACGGCCGAGGTCGATCTGGAGAAGAGCAACATCCTGATCCTCGGTCCCACCGGCACCGGGAAGACGCTCCTCGCGTCGACGATCGCCAAGATGCTGAACGTCCCGTTCGCCGTGGCCGACGCGACGAGCCTCACCGAGGCCGGCTACGTCGGGGAGGACGTCGAGAACATCATCTACAACCTGCTCGCCGCCGCCGACAACGACGTGGAGCGCGCGCAGAAGGGGGTCGTCTACATCGACGAGATCGACAAGATCGCCCGCAAGTCGTCGGGCCCGTCGATCACCCGCGACGTCTCCGGCGAAGGGGTGCAGGAGGCGCTGCTGCGCATGATGGAGGGGAAGAAGGTCAACGTCCCCACCAAGAAGATGCGGAACTTCGCCTACCAGGACTCGGTGCAGGTCGACACCTCGCAGATCCTGTTCATCTGCGGCGGCGCCTTCGGGGGGCTGGCGCAGGTGATCGAGCAGCGCCAGGGGCAGAAGAGCCTCGGATTCTCGGCCGAGATCAAGTCGCGCTCCGAGCGGAGCAAAAGCCAGGTGCTGCGCGACGTCCGGCCCGAGGACCTGCTCCAGTTCGGAATGATCCCGGAGTTCGTCGGACGGCTGCCGGTGCTGACCACGCTCGACGAGCTCGACGAGGCGACGCTGGTCGACATCCTGGTGAAGCCGAGGAACGCGCTGGTGAAGCAGTACCAGAAGCTGTTCGGCTTCGACAAGGTGGAGCTGAAGTTCACGCCGGACGCGCTGCAGGCGTTCGCCAAGGAGGCGCTGCGGCGGAATACCGGCGCGCGGGGCTTGCGCGCGGTGATGGAGAACGCGATGCTCGACGTGATGTACGAGATCCCGAGCCTGAACAAGGTTCAGGAGTGCATCATCACGGACGAGGTCGTCTACGGCACCGGCAAGCCGATCATCATCTACAACAAGTACAAGCGCACCGCCTGAGCGCCTGCGCGGGGGGGCGGCGGCGCCGGTTGCCGAGCCGATCCGATCGGCTCGGCTCGCGTTCCTTCTCTCGTTCGTTCTTGCGACGCCGTGGATCTCGGGCTGCCCGCGCGCGGGTATCGTTCGCGGGCCGGTGGTCGAATCCCCGGGCCTGTTTCGCATCGGGCACCCCGGCGCCGGGTGGCACCTGGAGAGCAATCGCCGGATCGGCTCGCGCTACCTGGTCGGGTTCCGTCGCGACGGAGAAGACGTCGACCTCCGGGTGACGGTCCATCCGCTGGACGACGCCACGCGAAGGATGCCGCTCCCCGCGCTCGCCGAGGCGATGGTGCGGAACTTCGGTCGGACGAGGGCGCTCACCAACGAGATCGCGGCGGTCCAGCGCGTCGACTTCGGCGCGCACGAAGGGGTGGTGGTCCACGCGCGGCGCTCGTGGAAGAAGGTGGAGCGCCCGTT
>CAYJRR010000202.1:0-4893 GCA_964372275.1 uncultured bacterium | reverse complement strand
GGCGGTAATCGCTCCCCATCATCTGCCAGTACCCGAGCGCGAGTCCCACCACCATCACCGCGGCGGTGTGCAGGAGCCGGCTGCCGGAGACGAAGATCATCGCCAGGAAGGTCGCCCCCATCAGCACCGTGGTGCCGAAGTCGGGCTGCACCAGGATGGGGGCGATCAGGAGCGTCGCGAAGAGGGCCGGCTTTACGAACGCTTCGCGGAAGTCGGTCAGGTTCCGCTCCCGCGAGACGTAGCGCGCCAGGTAGAGGACGAGCGCCACCTTCGCCGCCTCGGCGGGCTGGAAGGTGACCGGACCCAGCGCGATCCAGCGGGTGGCCCCTCCGCGCGTGACGGCGATGCCGGGGACGAACGCCAGCAGCAGGAGGAGGATCGCCCCGCAGACGGCGAGCGGCGTCAGCTTGGCGAGGACGGTGTAGGGAAGGTGGGCGAAGGCGAGGCAGGCGACGATCCCGACGGCGAAGTAGGTGGCATGCCGGCCGAGGAAGAAGAACTCGGAGCCGAACCGCTCGCGCGCCAACGTCGAGCTCGCGCTGTAGACGACCACCAACCCGATCACCGCCAGCGTCAACGCCGGCAGGAAGAGGAGGTAGTCGTAGCGGCGAAGGCTCAATCGGGCCTCCACTGCGCGACGAGGCGCTTGAACGCGGCCCCGCGCTCCTCGAAGTTGGCGAACTGGTCGTAGGAGGCGCAGGCGGGCGAGAACAGGACGACGTCGCCGGCGCGCGCCGCCTCGACCGCGCGGGCGAAGGCGCGCGGCAGGTCGTCGGTCCGCACCACGTCGGTCGTCCCGGCGAGCGCGTCGGCGATCCGGTCCCGCGCCGCGCCGAAGGTGACGAGCCGTTTCACGCGGCCGCGGACGACGGGGGCGAGCTCGGCGAAGGCGCCGCCCTTGTCCTTCCCGCCGGCGAGGACGATCACGTTCCGTTCGAAGACGGCGAGGCTTCTCGCCAACGCCTCCGCGGTGGTCGCCTTGGAGTCGTTGAAGAAGGAGATCCCCGCGATTTCGCCGCAGCGCTCGAGCCGGTGCTCGAGCGGCCGGAAGGAGGCCAGCGCCGGCTCGACCGCGGAGGGCTCGGCGCCGGCGACGCGCGCCAGCAGGATCGCCGCCGCCGCGTTCTCCGCGTTGTGCGCCCCGGGGGCGGGGAATCGGTCCAGGCCGTAGCGCTCGGTCGCTCCGCCGGGCAGGCGCACCGCCACCGACGAGTCGACGACGCCGGCGCCGCCGCCGGGCGGAGGCTCCCCGCGGCCGAACGACAGGTGGCGCCCCCCGGCGCGCGCGGCGTGCGAGGAGACGGCCGGGTCGTCCCGATGGAAGACGGTCCAGGTCGTCGGCCCCGCGTTCCGCCAGATCCGCGCCTTGATCGCGACGTACTCCTCGAACGACGGGTGGCGGTCGAGATGGTTCCGGCTCGCGTTCAGCCACGCCGCGGCGAACGGGGCGAAGGTGGGGGCCGATTCGAGCTGGAAGCTCGAGACCTCGACCACCGCCACGGAGGGCGGATCCGGCCGACGGGACAGCTCCGAGAGCGGGACGCCCAGGTTCCCGCCGGCCCAGACGTCGACGCCGCCGGCGGCGAGCAGGTGCGCGGCCAACGTGGTGGTGGTCGACTTCCCGTTGGAGCCGGTGATCGCCACCACCCGCACCGCGCGCGGCAGGCAACGCCACGCCAGCTCCAGCTCGCCGATCGTCTCGATCCCGCGCGCGCGCGCCTCGCGGAGCGGCGGCGCCGACTCGGGGACGCCGGGGGAGGCGACGACGAGGGAGACCCCGTCGAGCGCCGCCGGCGGATGGCCGCCGAGATGGAGCTCGACGCCGACCGCGGCCAGGAGCGCGGGGGCGTCCCCGAGCGCGTCGGCCGCCTTGGCGTCGGTCGCGCGGACGCGCGCGCCGCGCTCCGTGAGGAGCATGGCGGCCGCCACCCCGCTCTTGGCGAGGCCGACGACGAGGGCGGTGCGTCCGGCGAGTTCCATCGCGGTCAGAAGGGGATCCTAGCGGAGCTTCAACGTCGCGAGGCCGAACAGGGCGAGCAGGACGGAGATGATCCAGAAGCGGACGATCACCTTCGGCTCGGGCCAGCCCTTGAGCTCGAAGTGGTGGTGGATCGGCGCCATCTTGAAGATGCGCTTCCCGGTCATCTTGAACGACGCCACCTGGGTGATGACCGAGAGCGCCTCGACGACGAAGATCCCGCCGATCACGATCGAGATCAGCTCGTTCTTGGTGACGACCGCGATCGCGCCCAGGGCGCCGCCGAGCGCGAGGGCCCCCACGTCCCCCATGAAGACCTGCGCCGGGTAGGTGTTGAACCAGAGGAACCCCATCCCGGCGCCGATCGTCGCCGCGCAGAAGATCAGCAGCTCGCCGGCGTAGGGGACGTGGGCGATGTTCAGGTAGTCGGCGAAGACGGCGTTGCCGCCGACGTAGGCGAAGACGCCGAAGGTCGCCGCCTCGATCATCGTCGGCCCGATCGCCAACCCGTCGAGGCCGTCGGTGAGGTTCACGGCGTTGGAGGTGCCGACGATCACCAGCATCGCGAACGGCAGGTAGAGCCACCCCAGGTCGGGGCGGAAATTCTTGAAGAACGGGACGTGGAGCTCGGTCGGACTCATTCCGGGCGAGAAGGTCGGCAGCGCCCAGACGTAGGTGGCGATCAGCGCCGCCGCCGCGATCGTGAACTGGGCGAAGAGCTTCTTGCGGCCGGACAGCCCGCGCGGGTCGCGGTACTGGATCTTCTTCCAGTCGTCGACGAAACCGATCGCCCCGTAGCCGACGGTGATCGCCAGCACCAGCCAGGTGTAGGGATGGTCGAGCCGCGACCAGAGGAGCGTCCCCGCCAGGATCGCCGCCAGGATGAACGCCCCGCCCATCGTCGGCGTCCCCTTCTTGGAGAGGTGCGCCTGCGGTCCGTCGGTGCGGATCGCCTGGCCGTACTGCTTCTTCTGCATCCAGCGGATGAACGGCGGGCCGATGACGAAGGCGACCACGATCGCGGTGAAGAACCCGAGCATCGCGCGGAACGTCTGGTAGCGGACGACGTTGAGCACCTTGAGCGAGGGCGCCTCGGTCTGGAGCCAGAGGAGGAGGTGGTAGAGCATCTAGGCCGCGCCCCCCCGCGCCGCGACGACCGCGCTCACCACCTCGTCCATCCTCGACCCGCGCGATCCCTTGAGCAGGACGGCGTCGCCGGCCGCGAGCTCCGCGATCAGCCCTTCGGCGAGGTCCTTTCGCGCACGGAACCGTCGGACGGAGCGGACCCCGGACGAAGCGGCGGCGTCGGCGGCGTGCGCCGACAGGTCGCCGACGGTGAACAGGGCGTCGAGCCCGAGCTCCCCCGCCAGCCGCCCCACGCCGGCGTGCGCCGACGGACCGGCCACCCCGAGCTCCAGCATGTCCCCGAGCGCCGCCAGCGCCCGCCGCCGGCCCGCGGCGCGCGTCGCGGCCAGCGCCCGGAGCGCCGCAACGCAGCTCACCGGGTTGGCGTTGTAGGTGTCGTCCAGCAGCACGACGTCCCCGCCGAGCAGGCGGACGTCGCCGCGCCCCGGCATCGGGCGGAAGCGGTTCGCCAGGCCCGAGGCGATCTCGGCGGGCGCGATCCCGAGCGCCGTCCCGACCGCCGCGGCGGCGAGCGCGTTGGTGGCGTGATGCTCGCCGAAGACCGGGATCTCCACCGGGAGCTCGGTCCCGTCGAGGGCGAGGGTGATGGCGAGCCGACCGAGCGCGCCGCTCTCCACGCGCGTCGCGCGCACCCGGGCCCCTGCGCCCCGTCCGAACGGGAACCGCCGTCCCGTGGCGCGGGACGCGGCCCGTGGCGCGACGAACGGGTCGTCGTCGTTCCAGACGAGGCAGTCGGTCTCCGCGGCGCCGTCGAAGATCCGGCACTTCTCCTCGGCGACGCCGGCGACGTCGCGCAGGAACTCGACGTGCGCGGCGCCGGCGAGGAGCACCACGCGCACCGACGGGCGGACGATCCCGGTGAGGGCCGCCATCTCGCCGGGAAGGCTGATCCCCATCTCCACCACCGCCGCCCGGTGCGACGCGTCGAGGGACGCCAACGTGAGCGGAACGCCGATCCGGTTGTTGAGGTTCCCCTCGGTCTTGAGCACCGGTCCGAGGCCGCCCAACACCGCCGCGGTCATCTCCTTGGCGGTGCTCTTTCCCGCCGAGCCGGTGATCCCCACCACCGGGACGTCGAAGCGATCGCGCCAGGCGCGTCCGAGGCGGCCGAGCGCGAGGAGAGGGTCGTCGACGGCGATCAACGGCACGCCGGCGCCGCGGAGCGAACCGGCGCGCGCCGTCGAGACCAGCGCCGCCGACGCGCCGTTCGCAGCCGCGGACGCGACGTGGTCGTGTCCGTCGAACCGCTCGCCCGTGAGCGCGACGAAGAGGTTGCCGGCGGCGAGCGTGCGGCTGTCGGTCGAAACTCCGCGGATCGGCGCGCGGCCGCCG
Source organism: uncultured bacterium (assembly GCA_964372275.1). Classification (GTDB taxonomy): domain Bacteria; phylum CAYJRR01; class CAYJRR01; order CAYJRR01; family CAYJRR01; genus CAYJRR01. Next base: position 437 of record CAYJRR010000202.1, on the reverse strand, counting down.
TCCGGCTCGATCAGCCGCCCGCCGGCGGCCGCGGCAGCCTCGGCGGCGGGCATCGAGAACGCCTGTCCGGCGCGCGCGGTGGAGGTGGCCATCAGGCCTCCCCTCCGCGGGACCACGGTCCGTCGAACGCGGCCGCCGCCTCCTCGCGGTCGTCGAAATGGTGCTTGGTGTGCCCGACGATCTGGTAGTCCTCGTGGCCCTTCCCGGCGATCACCACCACGTCGCCCCGGACGGCGATCGCCGCCGCGCGCGAGATCGCCTTCCGCCGGTCGACTTCGACCCACCAGCCGTTCTCCCGCTGGGCTTCGTCCGGCGCGTCGAGCCGCCGTCCCTCGCAGCCGGCGACGATCCCCCGCACGATCGCCGCCGGGTCCTCGGTGCGCGGGTTGCCTATGGTGCCTATCGCGCCGTCCGCCAGGGGCGAGGCGATCCCGCCC
>CAYJRR010000201.1:0-4916 GCA_964372275.1 uncultured bacterium | reverse complement strand
GTCGAGCAGCGCCTGCGTCGGGTGCTCGTGCATCCCGTCGCCGGCGTTCACCACCGCGGCGGCGACCTGCCGCGCCACGACATGCGGCGCGCCCGACGAGGCGTGGCGCAGGACGATCACGTCCGGGCGCATGGCGTCGAGGTTCTTCGCGGTGTCGAGCAGCGTCTCCCCCTTGGTCACGGAGGAGGTCGAGAACGAGAGGTTGATCACGTCGGCCGACAGCCTCTTCCCGGCGATCTCGAACGAGGTGCGGGTCCGCGTCGACGCCTCGGCAAAGACGTTGACGACCGTCTTCCCGCGCAGGAGCGGAAGCCGGACGGCGCACCCTTCCGGTCCACCGCCGAACAGATCGGCCAGATCGAGGATCGTGACCAGCTCCTCCTTCGACAGACCCTCGATTCCGAGCAGGTGGCGATGCGCAAAACCGGCCGCGCGCTCCCGGATCCGCGCCTCGGCGGCCACTACGCCCCCCTCCGCTCGTCGTGCACCACCTTGCCAGCCACGATCGTCAGAACCGCCCTCCCCTTCACCTTCCTCCCGGCGAACGGCGTGTTGCGGCTCTTCGAACGGAGCCTCTTGGGGTCGACGGTCCAGCTGCGGTCGAGGTCGATGCCGGTGACGTCGGCGACCGCCCCTTCCTCCAGGAAGCCGCCGGGGAGTCCCAGCGTCCGCGCCGCCCCCCAGGTCATCCGTTCGATCGCCGTCGCGAGCGGCAACACGCCGGCCCGAACCAGCTCCAGCGCGAGCGGCAGCGCCGTCTCGAAGCCGATCATCCCGAAAGCGGCGCCGTCGAACTCGACCTCCTTTTCCAACACCGAGTGCGGCGCGTGGTCGGTGGCGATGGCGTCGATCGTCCCGTCGGCGAGGCCCACGCGCATGGCGTCGACGTCCCTCCGCGAGCGGAGCGGCGGATTGACCTTGGTCGAGGTGTCGTAGCCGATGCAGGCCTCGTCGGTGAGCGTCAAGTGGTGTGGCGTCACCTCGCACGTCACCGGGAGCCCGCGACGCTTCGCCTCCCGCACCATCGCCACCGATTCGGCCGACGAGACGTGGGCGACGTGGTAGCGGGCGCCGGTCCGCTCTACCAGGCGCAGGTCGCGCGCCACGATCACCTGTTCCGCCTCGACCGGCTGGCCCTTCAGCCCCGCGCGCGTCGAGAACTCCCCTTCGTTCATCACCCCGCCGTCGGAGAGGTCGAGGTCCTCGGCGTGCTGGATCACCGGCATCCCGAAGGTGCGCCCGTACTCCAGCGCGCGGCGCATCAATCGCGCGTTCATCACCGGGCGTCCGTCGTCGGAGAGGGCGACGCAGCCGGCCGCCTTGAGCTCGCCGACCTCGGTCAGGCTCTTCCCCTCGAGTCCCCGGGTGACGGCGCCGACCGGGTAGACGCGCACGCCGCCGACCTCGCGCGCGCGGGAGCGGATCAGCTCGGTGACCGCGCGCGAATCGTTGGTCGGCTTGGTGTTGGGCATGGCGCAGACCGCCGTGAATCCGCCCGCCGCCGCCGCGGCCGACGCCGTGGAGATCTCCTCCTTGTACTCCTCCCCCGGCTCACGCAGGTGCGCGTGGAGATCGATGAGGCCCGGCACGACGACAAGATCGCGCGCGTCGATCGCCCTCGCCTTCGCCGGCGCGGCGATCCCCTTCGACATCCGCGCGATCCGGCCCTCGCGCAGGAGCAGGTCGAGCTCGCGGTCGGTCCCGGACCGGGGATCGAGGACGCGCGCGCGCCGGAGGAGCAACGGCTCGTGGCCCTCCACGTCGGCCGGCGATCGTGCCCGCACGCCCATTCCCGCCGCTGTCATGCCAGTCGGAGGCGGACCGCGTCAAGCGGTTCGGCGCGCCGCGGCCCCGGCGCCGGCCCGCGCCCGTCAGTGCGCGTCGTAGGCCAGGAAGCGGGCGCGCTCGCCGGGCATCGCTTCGCGGCGGACGCCCTCCCCCAGGTCCTCGAGCAGAACCCGAACGTCGACGTCGTTCGCACCCGGCGGGCTCATCGACGCGAAGATCCGCGTCGACGAGGGGGAGTAGAAGCCGTAGGGGTTTCCCGCCTCGACGAAGGTTCTCCAGATCGATCCCGGCCCGTCCCAGCCGCGGAAGGTGGTCGTCGCGTTCGGCGGATCGGTCTGGTCGAAGAGCGCGATCCAGCAGACCTCGCGATCGGCGTCGTGCGAGACGGCGATCCCCTCCAGGTTCCAACCGTTGCCCGCCGGGAGCGCGAAGGTCCCGAGCGCCTCCGCGGAAACGCCGTCGTCCGGCGAGATCCAACGCACATGGACGCGCCGGTTCGACGCTCCGTCGTCCTCGACCGTCGCGAGACAGAGGCGGTTCGAGCGAAGCGAGCGCGCCGCCCGGATCTCCAACCGAGTCGATCCGAACGGGGGGACCACGACCTCGTTCGCCGGAACGTCGAATCGCCAGGTCGTCCCTCCCGCGTCGTCCATCGTGAAGACCTGGGCCGGCACGCCGCTTCCCGGCGCCCCCGGACCGTTCTTCGCGATCCAGACGAACGGTTCCTCCGCCGCCGGGGACGACGGCTCCAGCACGATGTCCTGGCCGTTGGCGGCGAACGCCAGCAGCGTCTCCGCCTCGAGCACGCGGACGGCGGCCGGCGGACGTTGCGACAAGTCGAGGCGGAACAGGCCGGCCGGCGCGAACGTCTCCAGGTCGTAGGGAACGATCCAGGCGATCGTTCCGCCAGGGACGAGCCGGAAGGTGAGGGTCGTCGGGAAGGTCGACGGGACGGTCTCGCCGGCGTAGAGGACCTCGGTCAGGAAGTCGGTCACCGTACCGTCCTCCGCAAGGCGGAACAGCGCTGGCGGGAAGATCATCGGCGCCCACAGACCGCCGGTTTCGAAGTCGAGCGCGGCATTGAAGCCGCCGAGCACCGGGATCGACTCGACGACCCCGTCGGCGGCCGGACTCAGTCCCCGCTTCACCTTCCGCGACGCCCGATCGAAGTACCAGAGCGCGCCGTCGTCGTCGACGAATCGCGGTTGCGGCAGCTTGTCGGTGATGGAGTCGAAGATGGTGAGGCTCCCGTCGGGCCTCGCGCGGTAGTTCACCCGGCTGATGACGTCCGAGGCCCAGAGCGTCCCCACGATCGGATCGACGCGCAGCGAGCGGGCGTTGAAGGTGTCGGGAAGCTGCGCCAGGAGCGCCACCTCCAGCGAGCGGCCGCGCTCCAGTTCGGTGGCGTTCACCAGGATCAACCCGGCGTCCGGGGTGACGATCCACAGGGTGTCGTGATCGACCCACGCGATCTCGTCGACGAGCTGATCGCCCAGGTCGAAGACGGCGCCGGCGTCGCCCGGGCCGGAGTAGCGCGCCAAGACCGTCGATTGCGCGATCCCGGCATGGAGCCAATCCTGCACCTCCACCGCCCACACCTCCTCCGAGGCGGGGCGCGCGGCGGCGCCGACGAGCAACCGCCCGTCGTGAGACGGCTTCGCAACGACCGCGCCGTCCTCCGCGTCGACGACGAACAGCTCGTTCGCGGTCATCGCCGTGGCCCACGCGTTTCCGGCGGCGTCGGTCACCAGCGAGACCCCGCCGAAGAGGCCCCATGCGGAGAGCTCCACGTCGGCGGTCGGTCCCGGGTTCAGGTTCGTGCCGCTGGCGTCGATCCCCCAGCGCTGCACGTCGAGGCGGCCGGTCGCCTCGTTCGGGATCGCCGACCAGAAGCCCGATCCGTCGCGAAGCGCCGCCAGCGTCATCGAATCGATCTCCGCTTCGGAGGGGACCGCCGAGTCCAGCACCTCTCCGGCGGGCCAGCTCGCGAGGAAGATCTCGGCCGCATCCCAACGCCACGAGGCGACGACCACCCGGTCTGGACTGCGGTTCAACCGGATGGCAGCGGCGTCGGAGAGGTTCGACCCGAAGGCGTCGTAGGTGGTGCGCAGCGTGTCGAGCCGCTCGAAGTTCCCGATGTCGACCCCGGCGCCGACCCACGCGTTGGGATCCCCGACGGTGACGGTGGTCGGCTTGCGCAGCGAGGCGGAGGTGGCATCGCCGTCGTCGACTTCGAGGACCGCGATCCCGCGGAACGACGCCGCGGAGTCCGACTCCACGCAGCGGGTGAAGGCCGGGTCGAACGGATCGTCGCTGCAGACGCGCTCCGGCTGCGCCGGGCACTGGGTGGCGGCGGTCAGCGCCTCGGAGAACGACCAGCAGTAGGTCAGCGGATCGCCGTCCGGATCGAACGAGGCCGACGGGTCGAACGTCACCGAAAACGGCTCCCCGAGCGACCAGGGGAAGCCGCCGCGCGGAAGCGAACGCGGCGGAGGAGGGACGGCGATCGGCGCGCCGTTCACCAGCGTCAGCGAGGCGCGCGCCTGGGAGTGGGCGCCGCCCGGATCGACGGCCGTCACGCGGAAGCGGAGGGGCGTCCCCGGCGTCTGCGAGCGGCGGAACCCCTCCTCGAGGACGAGCACCGCGGAGTCCCCGGACAGCTCGACGATCGGCTCGTCCTGGTCGTCGAGCAGCGCGAAGTCGAAGCGGAGCGCGTCCCCTTGCGGATCGGTGGTGCGCGAGGCGTCGAGGGCGAGGCAGCGCCCGCGCGAGGCCGAGACGACCTCGAGCGCGGAACCGACGAGCGCCGGGGCGCAGCCGACGTCGGTGAGGTCGACGACGCGCAGCCGCGCCGCCGGGGCGACGGCGGGGTCGGTCGCGTTGTCCCGGTCGGGAAGGGCGCAGGCCGCGACCGTCACCGCGAGGCCAAAGCCGATTGCGAACGCACGTCGAGCCGTCCGGAACATGGGTCCGTCGATTGCAACGCCCATACCATTGAAACCGTTGGTTTTTCTGGGGTTTTTGGAGCGCCGGGGAGGCCTTTTCTACCCGGGGGTGCGCATCGTCTCCCCATCCTTAGTACAGTCGCCGCCCGTGACGCCCCTCGCGCGGTTCGCGACGATCGCCTC
>CAYJRR010000200.1:0-4918 GCA_964372275.1 uncultured bacterium | reverse complement strand
TCCCCGATCCCCTTCGAGGAGCCCTCGAAGTTCGGCTTCACGATCACCGGGAAGTCGAGGTCGTCCAGCCCCCCGCCGCCGAGCGTGGCGCGGGTGACGAAGCGTCCGCGCGGGCTGGGCACGCCGTAGCCGGCGAGGATCTTCTTGGTGAGCGCCTTGTCGAGGGTGATCGCCAGCGTGTAGGCGTCGCTGCCGGTGTAGGGGAAGCCGAGCTCGTCGAACAGCGCCGGGTAGAACGCCTCGCGGGTGCGACCGCGGCGGCCCTCGGCGGTGTTGAAGATCAGGTCGGGGGAGTAGGCCTCGAGTCGGGCCACCAGGCGGCTGGCGGGGCCGGAGACCTCGATGCGCTCCACCTCGTGCCCGCGGGCGGTGAGGGCGGCGGCCAGTGCGTCGATCGTCTCGGGGGTGTCGAACTCGGCTTCTTCGATGTGGGAGGTCAGCTTCAGGTTGTGCGTGAGAGCGATCTTCATCTGGGGTTCGTCGATTGTAGGGGGCTCCCTGCTCCGTGGCGAGCGACTCTTCGACTCGCATCGGTTGCGTGCGCCCGACGTACGCGTGGCGGCTTTCCGACGCCACCCGCGTTCACCGGACTTCCGCGCGCCGTGTGGATGCCTATAGAAAACGCTTGACGCGGGCGAACACGTCCCGAGAGGACCACGCATGACCGGAGAGACGGGCGAACGCACGGCGGCGGAGGAGGCGCGCCCGATCCTGGTGATCACCTCCGGCGTGCAGGGGGTGGGCAAGACGACCTTCGCCGAAGCCCTGGCGCGGCGGATCGGCGCCGAGGTGATCTCGTCGGACGTCCTCCAGGTCGAGGTCGGCGGCATCGTCTTGAAGGAGGGGACGATCGACGTCTATTCCGACGTCGGCCCCGATCCGCTATCGCGCCTCTACGACGCCGTCCTGAAGCGGGCCCACGCCTACCTTTCGGCCGGCCGGTCGGCGATCGTCGACGCCGCCTTCGAGCTTCGCGACTACCGGGGGCGCGCGGCCGACCTGGCGGCCGGGGTCGGGGCCGCCTTCCTGGCGGTGGAGTGCCTCTGCTGGGAGACGGTCCGATACCACCGGCTGCGGCGCCGCCTGGAACGGGAGGGACGGGAGGACCTGATCGACGAGACCTGGCGCGTCTACGTCGAGCACACGCGGCGGTTCGAAGAGTTCCTGGACGAGGTCCCCCCCGAAAGCCACATCGTCATCGAGACCTCGCTGCGGATCGAAGACTGGCTCGACTACGTCGCCGACCGGGTGGAGCTCCTGCGCCGGTCGCCGCCGGAGGAGGTCGCGGAGCTGGCGGAGCGGGCGGCCCGCCCGCCCCGGATCCTGATCGTCGACGACGACCCGGAGTTCCTGGACGTACTGGAGTCGGTGCTGGTCGAGGACGGGTTCGAGGTCGCGCGCGCGATGAGCGGGCGCGAAGCGATCGCCCGCTTCGACAAGGAGCGGTTCGATCTGATCGTCACCGACAAACGAATGCCGGGCGGCTCCGGCGTGGAGCTCGCCCATCACGTGAAGCAGGTCCGCCCATCCGTGCCCATCATCATGGTCAGCGCCTTCGGGCTCTCCGACGACATGCGCCATCCCGAGGAGGAAGGGATCTACAAGTTCTTCCGAAAGCCGGTCCGCATGCCGAGCCTGATGGGGGCGGTGGAGCAGGCGCTCTCGCACGAGCCGTCGAAAGGGCGCACGTGACCCCGCCTCCGGTCCTGGTCGCCGTCGCCGGCTTGCCCGGAACCGGCCGGAGGCGGTTCGGCAGGCTCGTCGCCGAACGGACGAAGGCCCCGCTCGTCGAACTGGAGGTCGATCCGGGGCGCGCCGATCCGCTGCCGTCGGCGGCGGAGTACGGCGCCGGCCTCCGCCGCGCCGTCGGCCTGCTCGCGGCGGGGTCGCCGGTCGTGTTCGTCGCGCCCTTCCATTCGGCCGCGGCTCGCCGCGAGCTGATGCGGGCCGCCGGCGACGCCCGGTGCGCCCTGCTGTTCGTCGCCTGCGGCGCCAACGAGGCGGTCCGGCGCCGCCGGCTGCGCGAGCGATTCGCGCCGCCCGCCATCGAGCGTCTGCTCGCCGCCGATCCGCGTTTCGACACGGAGCACCACGAGATCCCCCGCGCCTGCCAGATGGTGCTCGACACCACCGTCGGCGTGGCGCTCTGGGCGAGCCTCGCCGCCGGACGGGTGGAGACGTTCCGCGAGGCCGGCACCGGGGAGTCCGACCGGCGGCCGCAAGCGCTCTTCGGCGGCTGATCGTTCGATCGCGAGGCGACCGGCGATCCGTCGGTGAGTCGCAACTCATTGACTCGATGGGAATCGCGAGTCTCACGCGACGCGTCATCGGGAGGTCCGCGCCCTGGATAGCGCGCGTCTCAACGCCGGGCGGCGAGCGCGAAAAGCGTCGAATGCGACCGAGCTTTTCGTTCGCCGCGCGCGCGGGTGGCCGATGGCACGGCCGCTGCTTACGCGCGCCGCGACCGATTCCAACCCACCGACCAACCTCCGCCCCGGGAGAGAAGAACCATGCGCGCCCTCCGACTCACGATTCCGTCGCTCGTCGCCGTTTCCGGTGTCCTCGCCTCCGGCAGCGCCTCCGCCGACTGCGATCCGCAGAGCGCCGCCGCCTCCGCGGTGATCAGCCTCGCCGATTCGATCGCGGCGGCCTCGGCGATCGCCACCACGCACGTCGCCGTCCATCCCAAGGACGTCACGCCTCCGCCGCAGCCGAACATCCAGGTCAGCATCGCCTACGGTCCCTGGTCGCGCTCCGCCACGACCGGGCCGCGTCGCGATCCGGCGTACGTGGAGTTCTCCAACATCGAGACCGGCACCCGCCTGTTCTTCGTGAACCGCTCCAGGAACCCGAATGCCGGCGACAAGGAGAAGCAGGAGTACAAGATCACCGGCGCCAACCTGCTCGAGGGCCGCGCCGCATCGGCGATCAACGCCGAGGAGATGACGGCGCTGGGGATCCGCTCCGGCGACGTCTACACCGTCTGGGCCGTCGATCCGTCCAACAACCGCAGCCAGCCGACCACCCACCGTTTCAGTCCGTTGCGCTCGAACACCACCCACGCCTTCCTGCAGGCCAACGGAAGCCGCGTCAACACGCAGACCGGTCCGGAGCCGGACGTCACCGCGCCGGTGATCCTCGAACAGTGCCTGCGATTCGAGACGAAGGACGGAAAGGCGCAGATCGTCGGCGACGGCGCCGTCGAGCCGTTCGCCACCGTCGCGATCCGCAACCAGCGCACCGGCGTCACGGTCAATCCCAGCGTCGGGGTCGATCCCGCGACCGGCAAGGGTCTCCTCCGATCCGTGCTCCCCGCGAACACCGTCGAAGGGGATCCGCTGCTGATCTCGGTCACCGACGTCCACGGCGTGCGGTCGGAGAAGGTGGTCGGGATGGTCTACTCCGCCCACCAGCCGGACGCCGGCCAGGTCGGCCAGACCTCGCAGGTGGCGCAGGCCGGACAGGTCGCCCAGGGCGGCCCGGTCTCGCAGCCGTAGTTTCCGAGCGTCGGGCGAGGGGTTACGATCCCTCGCCCGATGAGCGACGCGCCCACCCGCTCCGATGCCACACCCGCGATGGCGCCCGTCGGCGCCATCGCGCTCGTCTTCACCGACATCCAGGGGTCGACGAAGCTTTGGGAGCGCCGCCCCGACCAGATGCGGCGCGCGTTGGATCAGCACAACGCCGCCTTGAGGCGCGCGATCGTGGCGCGCAACGGCTACGAGGTGAAGACCGAAGGGGACGCCTTCATCGTCGCGTTCCGTTCGACGCGTGACGCGGTGCAATGGTGCCTCGACGTGCAGCGGCAGCTCGTCGACGAGCCGTGGGAGGCACAGCTCCTCGACGACGAGCTGGGGAAGGAGGAGCTGGCCGCCGACGGCCGTGTCCTCCGCCGCGGAATCCGCGTTCGCATGGGGGTGCACGCCGGAGAGCCGGAGTGCGTGCCCGATCCGGTCACCGGCCGGATGGACTACTTCGGTCCGGTGGTGAATCGCGCCGCGCGGATCGGTTCGGCCGGACACGGCGGACAGATCCTCCTCAGTCATCGAGTATGGAAGGAGATCCAGGCCGATCTGGCGGCGCTGGGCGATCCGCTGCTCACCGACCTCGGCGAGCACCGCCTCAAGGACCTGGAATCGGCCGAACGTCTGTTCCAGGCGCTGCCCCGTTCGCTCGAAGGCCGGACCTTCCCGCCGCTGAAGACGGTCGACGTCCGCAAGACGAACCTCTCGCCGCACCCGACCCCGTTCGTCGGGCGGGCCGCCGATCTCGAGGCGCTGCACGCGATCGTGCAGGGGGGCGCGCGCCTGGTGACGTTGATGGGCCCGGGCGGAACCGGAAAGACGCGGCTGTCGACCCGCTACGCGGCGATCCACCTGGACGACTACGCGCGCGATGGCGGCGTCTGGTTCTGCGATCTGACCGAGGCGCGGAGCCTCGACGGGATCTGCATCGCGATCGGCGCGGCGCTCAACATCCCGCTCACCGGCGGCAAGAGCTCCGGCGACACCGTGAACCAGATCGGCACCGCCCTGGCGGGGCGCGGCCGGGCGATGCTGGTGCTCGACAACTTCGAGCAGGTGGTCGAGCACGCCGCGGCCACCGTCGGCCGTTGGATGCAGCTCGCGGCGGAGGCGCGGTTCCTGGTCAGCTCCCAGGAACGGCTGCGGATCCCGGGGGAGACGGCCTACGAGCTCAAGCCGCTCGGTAGCCAGGGCGACGGGGGGAATCCGCTCGAGTCGGAGGCGGCGCAGCTCTTCCTGCAGCGCGCGCGCGAGGTGAGGAAGGGGTACGCGCCGTCGGCGGCCGACGCCGCGGCGATCGCCGAGATCGTGAAGCAGCTCGACGGCATTCCGCTGGCGATCGAGCTGGCTGCGGCGCGCATGGGGGTCCTCTCGCCGCAGAAGCTGTTGGAGCG
>CAYJRR010000199.1:0-5083 GCA_964372275.1 uncultured bacterium | reverse complement strand
CACCTGGACGCGCCGCCTCGCCGAACGGATCCGCGACGCGCGCGAGGAGGCCGAAGGGGCGACCCTGGAGGAGGGGGGGGACGCCGTGCGCGTCCTCACCTTGCACGCGTCGAAGGGGCTCGAATTTCCGATCGTGGTGCTGGGGGACCTCGCCGCGCGCCACACCCGACCCGAGCGCTTCCACCTCGATCCGGAGACCGGCCGGCTCGAGCTGCGCTTCGGACCGAAGGAGAAGGGCCTCGAGACCGACGGCTTCCAACGCGCCGCCGACGCCGTGGAACGACGCGCAAAGGCCGAAGACCTCCGCCTGCTCTACGTCGCCGCCACGCGCGCACGCGACGCGCTCGTCGTCTCCGCCTTCACCTCCACGCGCGGTGGAGGATTCCTTTCGACCCTCACCTCCGCCTTCCCCCGCCTGGCCACCGCCCCCGCCGGAACGACGCTGGCCGCCGGCGAGGGGGGCCCGGCGCAGGTGGTGGAGGTGACGCCGATCGAAGGGGACCCGCCGGTGTTCCGGGTGCCGGTCGAGGAGCTGGAGAGGGCGCTGGAGGAGATCGACGGGAGACGGAGGACCGCGGGTGGGAGTGGATCCGGGGCCGGGACCGGGGCCGGGGCCGAGTCCGTATCCGCACCGGTAGCCGCTCCCGATGCCGTATCCGTATCCGAACCCGTTACCGAACCCGACCCCGACGCCGCCGCCCTCGCCGCCCGCCTCGCCGCCCGCGTCCGCCCCTATCGCTCCCATTCCGTCTCCACCCTCTTCCCTCCTTCCCTTTCCTTTCCTTCTCCTTCCCTCTCCCTCTCCGTCTCCGGCTCCCTCTCCCTTCCCACCCCCCCCGTCCCCCCCTCCCTCTCCCTCCCCCTCGGCACCGCCGTCCACCGCGCCCTCGAAACAATCGACCTCGACGACCCCGACGCCGCCTCCCGCATCGCCACCCGCGAGGCCCTCTCCCTCGGCCTCCCCCCGTCCGCCGCCGAGCACGCCGCTCGCCTGGCCCGCAATGCCCTCACCCTTCCGTCCATCGCCCGCGCCCTTCGCGCCCCCCGCCTGCTCCGCGAGTGGCCGTTCACGCTTCGCCTCGACGGCGGGCTCCTGGAGGGGATCGTCGACCTGGCCTGGATCGAGGACGGCCGCCTCGTCGTTCTCGACTACAAGACCGATTTCGTTGCCGATCCGGCGGCCGCGGAACACCACCGGCCACAACTCCTGGCCTACGCCGCGTCGCTTTCACGGATCACCCGCCTCCCCGCCGCCTCGACCATCGTTGCGCTCCTGGCGATTCCGGCAGAGGTGGAAAGGCCGGTGACCGCGTCCGATCTCGCCTGGATCGACGGTGAGATCGGCTTCCGCGTGCCTTCGGGGCCTTGATTCGAGACGGCGAGTCCGTCATGCTACGGGCCCCTTTGAGTCGCATCTTCGTCCTTTTCAACAACGACTACGGCCCCGGCGGCGGCGGTCCCAAACGCGGCGAGGAGGCCCGCGCCGGGGTGCGGCGGACCGCCGAAGCGGTCGCCTCGGCGCTGCGCGCGGTTCCGGGGAACGAGGTGGTGGCGGCGCCGATCGACGGACCTCCGGCGCTGTTCGACCTACTCCGCCAGCCGGTCGACCTCGCCTTCAATCTTTGCGAATCGCTCCGCGGTGACCCGCGCTACGAGATCCCGGTGCCGGTGATCCTCGAGACCCATCGCGTGCCCTACACCGGCAACGGCCCTCTCGCGCTGCGGCTGGCGCTCGACAAGTCGCAGGCGCGCGCGGCACTGGTCGCCGGCTCCGTACCGGTGCCGGAGGGCGGCTGCATCGCGACGGAGTCGGACCTCGCCCGGATCGCCCCCGCGTGGCCCGCCATCGTCAAGCCCGCGCGCGAGGACGGCTCGATCGGGATCGAGGCCTCGTCGGTGGTGCACGACCGGGCGGCGCTCGGCCGGCGCGTCCGTTTCATCCACAAGAAGCTCCGCCAGCCGGCGATCGTCGAGGCGTTCGTCGACGGGCGCGAGTTCAACGTGTCGGTGCTCGGCGACGCCGAGCCGCGGTGCCTGCCCCTGGCGGAGATCGACTTCTCGCCGCTGCCGCCCGGGGTGCCGCGGATCATCTCCTACCGCGCCAAGTGGCATCCGAGAACGGTCGAATACAAGAGCACGATGCCCCGCTTCGGAACGGTCGACGAAGCGCTCGGCCGCCGCATCCGCCGGGCCGCGCTGGGGGCGTTCCGCGCGCTGGGCCTGCGCGACTACGCACGGGTCGACATACGGGTCGACGCCCGCGGGCAACCGTTCGTCATCGACGTCAACCCCAACTGCGATCTCGCCCCCGACGCCGGCTTCGCCAAGGCGGCGAAGGCGGCCGGGCTCGACTACCCCCAACTGGTGCAGAGGCTGGTCACCTTCGCGCTCGAACGAGGCAAACGCAATGCGCCTACGAAGGCTCCGAAACGACGACGGTCCCTCCCTGCTTGACCTGCTGGGCCAGACGAGCGAATTCACCCCGCGCGAAGTCGACTGCGCGATGGAGCTGGTCGACGCCGCGGTGGAGGAGAAGGACGGGGAGTACTTCGGCGTCCTCGCGGAGGACGACTGCCGGCCGGTGGGATTCGCCATCTACGGTCCGGCGCCGCTGACCGACGCCGCCTGGGACCTCTACTGGATCGTGACCCGCGCCGACCAGCGCGGCCGCGGCGTCGGGAAGCAATTGATCCGCGGGATGGAGACCGACATCCACGAACGCGGCGGGAAGATCGTCCGCATCGAGACCTCCTCCCAGGAATCGTACGGTTCGACGCGCGCCTTCTACGAAAAGGTTCGGTATCGCGTCGTCGGTCACATCCCCGACTTCTACAAGCCGGGGGACGACCTGGTCACCTTCGCCCGCGAGCTCGAGCCCCTCGCCGACGCGCTTGGGCGCGCCGCGGTCAGCCGCGCTGCACCAGCAGCACTCCGGACAGCACCAGCGCCCCTCCCAGGAGGAAGCTTCCCGGAAGCGGCGCTCCCAGAACCGCCCACGAGATCAGCGCCGTCCCGATCGGCTGCAAATTGACGAAGATCGCCACGCGCGACGGATCGAGGCGCCGGATGGCGTAGTACCAGGCGACGTAGGAGAGCGTCGAGGAGAAGAGCACCAGCCAGCCGACGCCGATCCAGCCGATCGGCTGCACGGCCGCCGGATCGAACGCGCGAGCGCTCCACAGGCCGACCGGAAGGTAGGCGAGCGCGCCGAGGCTCAAGGTGGCGAAGGTGGCGCGTGCCGAACCGAGCCGCTCGACGATCGGCTTCGAAAGCGCGGTGTACCCGGCCCACGCGGCGACCGCGGCGAGCACGATCAAATCGCCGGCGAGCGTCGCGCGGTGCGCCGGGTCGTCCACCGGACCCGCGCCGGCGCCGGCCAAGACGAGCGCCACCCCGGCGAACGCGGCGACCACCCCGCCGACCCGCGCCGGCGACAGCCGCTCGGTCCCGCGCACGGCGCCGATCAGGAGGACCAGCGCCGGCGTGAGCGCGTAGAGCAGCGCGGCGTGCGCGGCGCTGGTGTGCGCGAGCCCGAGCAGGAAACACCCCTGGTTGAGCGGCACGCCCAGAACGCCGAGGGCGAACAGTCTCCGGCCGTCGCCGGGGCGCGGCGCGGCCGGCACCGACCCGCCGCGCCATCGCACGAGGAGCCACAGGGGAACGACCGCGCCGAGGCTGCGGAGCAACAACATCGGACCGGGCGGAAGGGAGCGCATCGCCTCCTTGGCGATGAAGAAGGTTCCGATCGAGACCGCCGTCTGGAACGAGACGGCGAAGGTGGCGCGCCGCTCCTCTCCACCGGGACCGTCTAGCGCCTCCGCGCCGCTCACCGGTCGCCCCGCGAAGCCGCCCACGCCGCGAGGCGCGGGAGAAGCTCCCGGTCGGCTTCGACGAAGTCGAACGCGGCCAGCTCCGACGGTGCGACCCACGCCAGGCGCGCGTGCTCGCGCCGCGCCACCTCGACCTCCGCCGCGAGGCGGCAGGGGTGGAAGTCGACCGTCACGCGCAGATCGGGATAGTCGTGCGTCACCGACTCGACCGGAGGCTCGACCGCCGCCTCGACCCCCAACTCTTCGCGCAGCTCGCGCGAGAGGGCCGCCGCCGCCGACTCCCCGTCCTCCCGCTTCCCGCCGGGGAACTCCCACTGCCCGGCGCGTGCCTTCCCGGCCGGGCGCTGCGCGATCAGGATCTTCCCGCCGCGGACGATCAACGCCGCGACGACGTGAACGGACCGAACCGTTGCCACCGGGCGCACACGTTCGGCGGCTTTGGCGATCGGGTCAAGCCCGCGGCGCCTCGGCGAGCGTTCTGTTAGGATCCCCGCCCTCTCCGCTCCGATGGCCGCCTTCACCTCCGACCTCGCGCAGACGCTCGCCGCCGGCACGTTCGCCGCGTTGGCGAGCCTTGCCGGCGTCGGGTTGGTGCAGCTCCGCCCCGCGTGGACCCGCGCCGGGGCGCTTCCGCTGGCCGCCTTCTCGTCCGGGGTGATCCTCGGCGCGGCGTTCCTCCACCTGCTGCCCGAGGCGTTGGAGCGTGGCGGGCGGGACGCGGCCGGGATCGCGCTGCTCGCCTTTCTCGCGCTCTACGTCTTCGAGACCCACGTCGTCGCGCACGAGCATCACGGTCACGAACCGTTCGGGCGGCAGGGACACCGCGATACGCACCTCGCCGCGACGGCACATGCCGCGGTTCCGGCCGAGGCGCACGCCGCGCACGCGCACGCCTGGAACGACGAAACCCCCGCGGCGGCGCCGCTGGCGCTGATTGCCGGCGTCGCGTTCGCGCTGCACTCGGCGTTCGACGGGCTCGCGCTCGGCGTCGGTCATGCGCCGGCCGTCTCGCTCGGCGCCGCAACCTCGCTCGGCGTGTTGGCGCACAAGATCCCGGAAGGGATCGCGCTCGCGTCGCTGCTGCTCCGTGGAGGACTCTCGACCGCGCGCGCCTTCGTCGTCGCGCTGGCGATCGCGATCCTGACGCCGATCGCCGCCGTCGCCGCGCACCTCTTCCTGGGGAACGGGATCCCGCCCGAGACGATGGGGACGTTCCTCGCGGTGGTCGCCGGCTCGTTCGTCTACGTCGCAGA
>CAYJRR010000198.1:0-5237 GCA_964372275.1 uncultured bacterium | reverse complement strand
TCTTCACGCCGGGATCGATGAAGGCGACGGGAATGGAGTTCGACCTGGCGATCGAAGGGGATGGCTTCTTCCAGGTCCGTCTCCCCGATGGGAACACCGCATACACGCGCGACGGCTCGTTCCGACGCAACGCCGACGGCCAGATCGTCACCTCCGACGGCTTCCCGATCGTCCCGGAAATCACGATCCCGAACGATACCGAGAACCTGACCGTCGGGGCGGACGGCGCGGTGATCGCCACCAGCACCGCGGGGACGTCGGTCGAGATCGGGCGCCTCACGCTCGTCCGATTCGCCAACCCCGGCTCGTTGACGCCGCTGGGCCGCAATCTGCTCGGCGTCTCCGCCGCCTCCGGAGAACCGATCGAATCGGCCGCCGGCGCGGACGGGATGGGCACGATCGCCCAGGGGTTCCTCGAAGACAGCAACGTCAACGTCGCCGAGGAGCTGGTGGCGATGATCATGGCGCAGCGCGCGTACGAGATGACCTCGAAGGTGATCAACGCCGCCGACGAGATGCTCCAGAAGGCCACCCAGCTGAGATAACGCATGGGCGCCATCCTCTTCCTGCTCGCGACGGCGGCGGCGATCCCGGCGGAGACTACAATGCCGTGCGCGACCGCCTCGTGCGCCGTCGAACGGTACGTCGCCGCGTCCTTTCCGTGGACTGGCAGCCAGGTGCGGATCGAGCTGACGTCGCCCGAACCCCGCGCGAGCGGTCCGGTCTCGGTGCTCTCCTCCACTCCGGGACGCGTCGTCGGCCCGATCGCGTTCCAGGTCGCGTGGGGCGATCGCACGGCCGACCGCGCATGGGTACAAGCGAACGTGCACGTCCGCGTCGAGGGTCCGATCGCGGCCCGCGATCTCACGCAGGGGACGGTGATCGCCGACGCCGATCTGTCGACGGCGGTCGTGGAGTTGGGTCCCGCGGGGGTCGTGCCCCGGCACGAGATCGTCGGCCGCCGCGTGAAGCGCGGAGTCCGCGCCGGGGTACCGGTGCGGAGCGCCGACGTCGAGGACCCGGAAGCGGTGAAGGCGGGCGACCGCCTCGAGCTGCGCCGGACGTCCGGTCTGCTCTCGATTCGATCGGAAGCGGTCGCGCTCTCCGGCGGCGGCCGCGGCGAGGTGATCCGCGTGCGCTTGGTCGGCGCCCGCCGGCCGGTCGAGGCGGTCGTCGAGTCACGCCACCGTGCCGTCGCCCGCCAGGAGGTGTCCCCGTGAATCGCACGACGTCGAACCGGGCCCCGCTCTGGGTCTCGCTCCCCCTGGTGATGGTGGTCGACGCCGGATGCGCGCAGCTCAAACCGCTCCGTTCGGGCACGCTGAACGAACCGGGCCGGCTGGTCGAGGAGGCTCCGCCCGCACCGGCGCCGGAGACCGGCAGTCTCTGGACCGAAGGCTCGGCCTCGCTCTTCTCCGATCCGACGGCGCGCCGGCGAGGTGACCTGCTGACGATCCTCATCGTCGAAGAGGCGGCGTCGGCCAAGAACGCTCGCACGGCGACCCGCCGGGACGCGTCGGCGTCGGCCGGGATCTCGGCGCTGGCCGGGCTGCCGGCGATGGCGGTGAACAGCTTCCCGGGACTATCGCCGTCCGAGCTGGTCGGGGCGCAGACCGGGACGAGCTTCCTCGGACAGGGGGACACGGTGCGCAGCGGTTCGTTCACCGCCCGCGTCACCGCGGTCGTCGAGGAGGTCCTCCCCAACGGCAACCTCGTCATCCGCGGGTCGCGCTCGGTCCGGGTGAACGGCGAGGTGGAAAAGATCATGCTCACCGGCATCGTCCGAACGCAGGACGTCCGGCCGGACAACACGGTGGTTTCGACCACCATCGCCGACGCGAAGATCTCCTACACCGGCAGCGGCGTGCTCTCCGAGAAGCAGCGGGTCGGATGGCTCCTCCGCGCCATGGATTGGGTATGGCCATTCTGAAGAACGCGACGATCCTGCTCTCGATGGCCCTGCTCACGTCGGGGCCGTCCGCCCGCGCGGAAGGGGTCGAGGCGCGTCTCAAGGACCTGGGAACGTTTCGCGGAGTCCGGACCAACACCCTCACCGGTTACGGCCTGGTGGTCGGTCTCGCGGGCACCGGCGACGGAAAGACGGCGAAGCAGACGGTGCTTACGCTGTCGAACGCGCTTGCGAGGCAAGGGATCCACATCCAGCCGAAGGACCTCGCCGCCAACAACGTCGCGGCGGTGATGGTGACGGCGAACCTTCCTCCGTTCGCGCGCCCGGGACAGCGGATCGACGTGCAGGTCGCGTCGGCGGGCGACGCGAAGAGCCTCGCCGGGGGGATGCTCCTTCGCACCGAGCTCGTCGGACCCGACGGCCTGGTCTACGCGCTGGGCCAGGGGATGGTGGTGGTCGGGGGATTCGCCGAGGCGCGCGCCGGGTCGGGAACGAAGAAGAACACCCCGACCTCCGCGACGATCGCCGGGGGCGCGGTGATCGAGCGTGGGATGGGGATCCTGCTCCCGGTCGGTGGCCGGATGCAGTTCGACCTCACCAATCCGGACTTCACGACCGCCATGCGCGCCGCCGCCGCGATCGACGCCGCGGCGGGGGCCGATGTCGCCACGCCGCTCGACGCCGCGACGGTCGAGGTCTCCCTCCCGCTGGCCGTCTCCACCACCTCGAACGTCGTCACCTTCCTCGCCAGCATCGAATCGGCGCGGGTGAAGACCGACACGCGAGCCCGGGTCGTGGTCTCGGAGCGGACCGGGACGGTGGTCGCCGGCAGCGACGTCCGCATCTCGCCGGTGCTGGTGGCGCACGGCGCATTGGTGGTCGAGGTGCGCGAGGCGAACGCCGTCAGCCAACCGAACCCCTTCTCCACCGGGACAACGACGCCCATCGCCAACGCGACCGTGTCGGCGACGGAGGAGCGTGGAAAGGTCGCCACGCTGGGCGGCGAGCCCACCGTCGCCGAGCTGGCCACGTCCCTCAACGAGCTCGGCGCGACGCCGCGCGACCTGATCTCGCTCCTGGAGGCGATCGCCGCCGCCGGCGCGCTGAACGCGGAGCTCATCGTCCGATGAACCCCCTCGACCTGGCGCGGCTGAGCGTGCTCCCGGACGCCGCGTCCCGGTCGGCCATGGCTCCCGAGATCAAGACCGAGCCCGAGGCGCTCCAGGCCTTCCAGCTGCTGCTGGTGGAGACGCTGACCCGCTCCTGGATCGGCGACGCCTTCAAGGGTGCCGGCGATGCGCAGTCGGGCTTCGCCGCCGACCTCTTCTCGCGGCATCTGGCGCAGATGATCGCCAAGACCGGCGCGCTCCTTCCCTTCCCCGATCCGCAGGCGGGGTCGGGCGCGAAGGGGCCCGCTCGGGACGCGCTGGCGAATCTCGAACGGCGGCTGTCGCCGGCGATGCTGCCGGTGGTCCCGTCGTCCAAGGCGTTGCCCGCCGCCGAACCGATGACACGCCCCGGCCCACCGGCGCCGCCGCTCGACATCGGCGCCGCTCGCCTGGCGGATTCGGCGTTGGCGCCGGTCGCCGCGGCGCTCGGGGACCGTTCACCGGTTGTCGGTGCCGTCAATCCGTTGACGGTCGAGGCGGCGTACGCCGCCGGAGCCGCGCTGGGCCAGGCCTTGCCGAAGGCTCCGCCGGCCGTGCTTCCCGAGGCGCTTCGCCCGGAGGCGGGCCCCCTTTCCGGAGTCGTTCCCGGCTCGCCGACCACCCCCCGGATTTCGAGCGGCTTCGGCCTTCGGGCCGATCCGATCAGCGGGCGCACGAAGATGCATCGTGGCGTGGACATTCCACTTCCGGCCGGAACCACGGTCCGGGCGGTCGACGGCGGGAGGGTGACCTATGCCGGCCGCGGAACCGGCCCGATGGCCGGCTACGGCAACGTGGTCGAGATCGACCACGGGAACGGACGTCGCACCCGCTACGCCCACCTCCAATCGGTCTCCGTCCGCCCGGGGGAGCAGGTCGAGGCGGGCACGGCGCTTGCGAGAAGTGGATCGTCGGGTAGGTCGACCGGACCGCATCTCCATTTCGAGCTGCGGTCGAATGGGGTTCCGGTGGCGCCTCCGCCCGAGATGGTCCGGAAGGTCCGATAGGAGCGACGATGAAGATCGGCGGAAATCTCGATCCCAAGTTGACGCAGAAGGGACGCGTCGATTCGTCGACCGATCCGACGGCGACCGGAGCCGTCCGCCGCGAGGGCGATGCCTCGGCGCGCGCCCAGGCCACGAAGAGTCCGAGCGGAATCGGCGCGGTGCGGGTCGAAGTCTCCGACGGGGCGCGTGACTTCGCCGAGCTCACGAAGGCGGCGAATCGAAACGCCGAGATCCGGCCCGACAAGGTCGCGGCCGCGCGCGCCCGCCTCGCCTCGCGAGCCGCCGTGCCCGACGCCGTCCTCGCCGCGCGCATCCTTGCGGAGGAGTTGTCGCTCATCCGATGAGAACCCGGACCGACATCGCCGGCCTTCCGTACGTGCGGCTCGCCGACGCGGTGGAGGCCGAAGCCGGCGGTCTGCTCCAGCTCGCCGCCATCGACGAGGAGATCACCCGGTCGATCTCCCTGAAGCCGACGTCGGCGATGTCCCTCGCGTTGGCGCGACGCGAAGCCGCGACCCGCCGGATCGACGACCTGGATCGCGTCCGGCGCGAACAGCTGGCGAAGATCGATCCGAGGCGGCCGCGGCCTCTGGCCAGGATCTCCGAAGTCCTGGCGATTGCGCCGGAGTCCGCGCGCGCTCGCCTCCGCGCCGCGCAGGAAAAGCTTCGTGATGCCGTCCACGTCGCGGCAATGGCGAGGGTCGCCGCCGGACAGGCGATCGAATCCGCGCTCCGCAACAACGCCGCCGCGATCCGGTTCGCGTTCGCGTCCCGGACCGACGGCGCGTACGCCA
Source organism: uncultured bacterium (assembly GCA_964372275.1). Taxonomy (GTDB): domain Bacteria; phylum CAYJRR01; class CAYJRR01; order CAYJRR01; family CAYJRR01; genus CAYJRR01. Next base: position 379 of record CAYJRR010000198.1, on the reverse strand, counting down.
GGCTGAGCGCGCATGTCTGATCTCTTCGGGATCCTGCGCTTCGGATCGACCGCCCTCTCGACGGCGTCCTACCGGACCCGTGTCGCGAGCGAGAACATCGCGAACGCCGACCGGCCCGGATACGCGCGGCGAACGGTGGTCCCGATCCGGAACGGCGACCGGCGCGCGGGACCGGTGCCGGCAACGACGCTCGAATCGTATCCGCACTTCCTCGCCGAGTCGGCGCGCCGCCAGGCCTCGCTCTCCGCTCGGGCCGAGACGCGGACGACCCGCCTTCGGGCGCTGGAGTCGATCGTCCCCGGTCTCGGAGACGCAAGCCATCCCACCCCCGTATCTAGGATGTTCGAACCCTTCCATTCGTATACCGGCACACCGACCG
>CAYJRR010000197.1:0-5423 GCA_964372275.1 uncultured bacterium | reverse complement strand
GAGCGACTTCCGCCGCGCGCGCCGGAAGATGTTCCGTTCGCGGTACAAGGAGCTTCGGACCCCGGGCGCCCCGTAGGGCTCGTCCCGAACGTCGGGCTTGAAGATGGCTGCCGGTTTGACTACTATTCTATTTTAGTCAACCGTTCGACCATGGAAGCCCACAAGCAGAAGCGCATCCTCCACGCCGCGCAGGACCTGTTCGGACAGTTCGGGTTCAAGCGCGTGGCGATCGACGAGATCGCCAAGAAGGCGGGGGTATCGAAGGGGACGGTCTACAATTTCGCCGAGTCGAAGGACGACCTCTACTTCAAGGTGGTCGACGAGGAGCTGCGCACCTGGGTCACCGAGTGCGCGGCGCGCCGCGATCCGAACAAGACGGCGGAGGAGAACCTGCTCGCCTCCGCGCTGTTCTCCTTCGAATACCTCGACAAGAAGCCGACGTTGAAGCAGCTCCTGATCGAGGACATCGACTACTCCCTCAACATGTGGGTCGACCGCCTCGACCACATCCGGCGGCAGTGCGCCGCGAACTGCACCGCGATCCTGGAGCAGGGGAAGGCGGAGGGGACCTTCCGTTCCGACCTCGACTCGAACCAGGCCGCGTTGGTGCTAAACGACCTGATGATCCATGCGCTGGTGATGAAGTACAAGCGCGGCCCGACCGAGGCGCTGCTCTGGTCCTCGGCCTCGCTCGACCTGATCCTCCGCGGCATCCGAGCCCCGAAGCGATAGCCCCGACCGTTGAGACACGACCCCGCCTCCGCCCCAGTTTTTTGCCCCGATGTGACCAAGAAACCAAAATGGTCAATATGGAAAGGACGTGCTCATGATCCCGTCGATCCCCCTCGCCCTGAATCGTCGTTTCACCCGCGCCGTCGCGCACGACGACGCCGCGCTCCGCTTCTACCTGAACAACGCCGCCGACGCGGAGGACAACGGGGAGGCGACCCTCTTCGAACGCGTGAAGCCATTTCTCGGGCCGAAGCTGCAGAAGGTGGTCGAACGCCACGCCGCCGACGAGGTGCGGCACGGCGCGATGCTTCGGGAAGAGCTCCGAAAGCTCGGCGGGGAGCCGGAGCCGGTCTCGCCCGAGCTTCAGCTCGTTCAGCGGATGGCGGTCGCAGCCGGGAGTCTCTTCCACCGCGAGCTTACCGGCCCGGCCGACGCGGCGCGGGTCTATCTCCTTCTCTACGCGATCGAGCGCCGCGCCATCGAGCGCTTCGCCCTGCTGGAGGAGGCGCTACGCCCGGTGCGCCCGGCGTTGGCCGATACCTTCGCGTCGATCGCCGACGACGAGCACCGCCACCTTCGATATTGCGTGGCCGTCTCGCGGGCGCTCGTCCCGGACGACGCCGAATGGACGCGCCTGCGCGACGAGCTGGTGTCGATCGAGGAGCGGGTCTTCACCGAGAACGCCCGCCATTTCCAGCTCCACCTCGTCGACCGCGTCTTCACCCGGATGTCGGCCGCGGAGAAGCTCTTCTGGCACGCGTCCCGGTGGCTCGTCGACCGGACCGGCCAGACCCAGAAGATCCTCGACGTCGGCGGCGCCGCGGCGCTGCCCGGTGGTCAGAAGAGGAAGCCGAGCCGGAGATCGAGCTCGCCCACGAATCCGGATTCGGTCACGGTCACGATCTCACCGGTTTCATCGTCGCTGGCGAATGCGACCGTCTTCAGGTAGCTGGCACCGATTCCCAGCTTGAGGTTGATTCGCGAAGCCATGACCCAGGACCAACCGACGGTCGCGCCGGCCCCAGAGCCCGTGGCGCCGGCATTTCCGGTGGCCGTCGCGGACGCCACGAACAGCTTCGGGGCGACGTAGAATCCGCGCTGCGCCCGTCCGCGGGGATAGAGGTGCGGTTCGAGGCTCACGACGATCACCCTGCCGGTTACTTTTTCGTCCTCGATCTCTTCATCGATCGGCATGTAGTCCAACTCGAGCAGCACCGAGAGTCGGATCCCGATGACGCGCTCGTAGCCGAAGCTGTAGACCCCGACGAGCGGCGAGAGTACTTCGACGAACAGCCCGTTCTTGAAACCGGCGGGAGCCGGAGCGGTCTCGGCCGGCGCCGGCGGCGGCGCCTCCTCGGCCCGCGCCGTTCCGATGCTCGCCGACACCACCACCCACGCCGCCAACGCGATCGTTTTCATCGCCGTCCCCCCCGATCGAATCGCGGCCGACGCAGATTCTCCGTGCGATCGTCGCCGATCACCAAGGCTTGTCGCGTCGACGTCGAGATTGAATCGCGGATGTGCCACGGTAGGGGCGGTGATCGCCGAAGGTGACAAGGCGGGCTCGCACGGCGGGGCGCGGTCGGCGTATCGGATCGGCGTCCATCGGTCGATCTCCGACGTGCCGGCCGAGGCCTGGGACGCGGTGGTCGGGCCGGACGCCGTGCCGTTCGTGCGTTGGGGGTGGATCGACGCGCTGGAGTCGTCCGGGAGCGCCACCGCGCGCACCGGATGGGAGCCGCGGCACCTGACCCTTTGGCGCGACGGCCGGCTGGTGGGCCTGTGTCCCGCCTGGCGGAAGCACCACAGCATGGGGGAGTACGTCTACGACTTCGGGTGGGCCGAGGCGGCGGCGCGACTGGGGATCGACTACTACCCGAAGCTCCTGATCGGCGTCCCGCTGGCCCCGATCACGGCGACGCGCTTCCACGCCGCGGCCGGGGAGCCGGCGCAGGCGGTGCGCGCGGCGTTGCTCGACGCGGCGCTCGCGCTCGCGCGCGACGAGGGTTGCTCGTCGTTGCACGTGATCTTTTCGACCGAGGACGAAGCGGCCGCTCTGGAGGCGGCCGGGATGGCCCGGCGTACGGGGATGCAGTACCATTGGAAGAACCCCGGGTACCGGACGTATGACGACTTTCTCGCCCGATTCGGCTCGAAACGCCGGCATCAGCTCCGGCGGGAACGGGCGGCGGCAAAGGCCCAGGGGATCGAAATCGCGACGAGACGGGGCCCGCTCTCGCCCGCCGACGCCGACCTCGCCCATCGCTTCTACCTTGCGACCTGCGACAAGAACGGATGGGGGCAGGCACAGCTCACCCGCGACTTCTTCCGCCGCGTCGCGGAGCGGTTTGGGAGCTCGGTCGAGCTCGTCGTGGCGTCGCGGCGCGCCGACGTGGTGGCGGGGGCGTTCAACGTCGTCACCGCCGACCGTCTCTACGGACGCTACTGGGGCGCCTTCGAGGAGGTTCCGTTCCTCCACTTCCACGTCTGCCTCTACCACTCGATCGACGAATCGATCCGCGCCCGGCGGCGGGTCTTCGAGCCGGGCGCGGGCGGCGAGCACAAGATCCCGCGCGGTTTCGAGCCGACGCCGATCCACAGCGCCCACCGGATCTTCGATCCGCGTCTGGACCGCGCCGTGCGCGACTACGTCGCCCGCGAACGGCATCACCTGGACGCCGTTTTCGCCTCGGCGTCGGAGATCGCCGGCATGAAGCCGTGGAGGGGGCCGGCGTGAGCCCGAAACGATCTCCGCGGGAGGACCGAGACAGCGGCACGACCACGATCGTCCGGCCCGCCGGGAAGACGCAGCTCAAGAAACCGAGTCTCTACAAGGTCCTCTTTCACAACGACAACTACACCACGCGCGATTTCGTCGTGTACCTGCTACAGAGTGTCTTCAACAAGTCGGAGTCGGAAGCGATCCAGATCATGCTCCACGTCCACAACAATGGGATCGGCCTCGCCGGGATCTACACCTACGAGGTGGCCGAGACCAAGGTCCAGACGACGATCGCCCTTGCGCGGCAGAACGAATTCCCACTCCTTTGCACCATGGAGCCCGAGTAAGTGAATCCGCCGAGCGTCTCGCGAGACCTGCAACGGAACTTCCGCGCGGCCCAGGAGGACGCCAAGGCGCGGCGCCACGAGTACCTCACCCTCGAGCACCTGCTCGCCGCGATCGCCCGCGACGAGAAGGGGATGGAGATCCTGCGCGGGTCCGGCTGCGATCCGGTGAAGCTCCACAAGGAGCTCGATCGCTTCCTCGAAGCGTCGGTGCCGAAGCTCCCCGAGGAGGCCGTCGACCGGCCCCCGCAGGAGACGATCGGCGTGCGCCGCGTCGTGACGCGCGCGGCGATGCAGGCCCAGGCGAGCGAGCAGGAGACGCTCGACATCGGCAACGTGCTGGTGGCCCTGTTCCGCGAGGAGGAGTCGCACGCGCTCTTCCTGCTTCAGTCCCAGGGGGTGACCCGCCTCGACGTGATGAACTTCATCTCCCACGGCGTGCGGAAGGAGGACGCCGCCGGCCCGAAGATCGTGCCGGCCGGGGAGCCCGACGGCGAAGGGGAGGAGGCGCCGCCTCCCGACCCGCTCGAGGCGTTCGCCACCGATCTGGTTGCCAAGGCGGCGGCGGGCGGAGTCGATCCGCTCATCGGTCGCGAGGCCGAGGTGGAGCGCGCGGTGCAGATCCTCGGCCGCCGGCGGAAGAACAATCCGCTCCTGATCGGCGAGCCGGGGGTCGGCAAGACGGCGATCGTCGAGGGGCTTGCGCTCAGGATCCACAAGGGGAAGGTGCCCGAGACGATCAAGGGGGCGCCGCTCTACGGGCTCGACATGGGGGCGTTGATCGCCGGGACCAAGTTCCGCGGCGAGTTCGAGCAGCGGCTGAAGGCGGTGCTCAAGTCGCTCAAGGACAAGCCGAACGCCATCCTCTTCATCGACGAGATCCACACCATCGTCGGCGCCGGCGCGACCAGCGGCGGCTCGATGGACGCGTCCAACCTGCTCAAGCCGGCGCTGGAGAGCGGTCAGCTCCGGTGCATCGGCTCCACGACCTTCCAGGAGTTCAAGGCGTCGTTCGACCGGGACCGCGCGCTCTCCCGCCGCTTCCAGAAGATCGACGTGCTCGAGCCGTCGGTCGACGACACGATCAAGATCCTCCAGGGCTTGAAGGCCCGCTACGAGGAACACCACGGCGTGAAGTACTCCGAGGAGGCGGTGGAGGCGGCGGCGAAGCTGTCGGCGAAGCACATCGCCGAGCGGCTGCTCCCCGACAAGGCGATCGACGTCCTCGACGAGGCGGGGGCCCGCAACAGGATCCGTCCCGCCGGGGAGCGGAAGGCGAAGATCGGCGCGGCCGAAGTAGAGGCGGTGGTGGCGTTGATGGCGCGGGTCCCGGCCAAATCGGTCTCGGTCAGCGACCGCGAGAGCCTGAAGGGCCTCGAGCCCGAGCTGAAGAAGGTGATCTTCGGTCAGGACCGCGCGATCGAGGCGGTCTGCGCGGCGATCAAGATGCAGCGCGCGGGATTGGGTCCGCCGACGCGCCCGATCGGCTCGTTCCTCTTCCTCGGGCCGACGGGGGTCGGGAAGACGGAGCTCGCCAAGCAGCTGGCGCGCATCCTCGGCGTGGAGTTCCTCCGCTTCGACATGTCGGAGTACTCCGAGCGACACACCGTCAGCCGGCTGATCGG
>CAYJRR010000196.1:0-5531 GCA_964372275.1 uncultured bacterium | reverse complement strand
TAGAGCATCAGCTTCCCAAGCTGAGGGTCGCGAGTTCGAGCCTCGTCTCCCGCTCCATCTGAAGGGCCGTGTCTTCCGAAGCTTTCCGGACGACGCGGCCCTTCGACTTTTCGGGCGCCGAACCGTCCGGTAGCAACCGGGTCGACGGCACGACTCGAGGAGGCAAGGATGCTTGCCGCCGGGGCGGACGCGAAGCAGGCGCGTGCGCCGTGGCGAGAAGGCGCGCGCAACCCGGCGGGCCCCGGCGTGCGTCCAGGAAGACGTGGACGGAGGCTACATCCCCGACGCCTTGACGCGCGTCAGGTTGAAGGCCCAGGGCTGGGTCTTGCCGGCGGGGTCCTTGGAGGTCCAGATGGCGTCGACGTGGTCGGCGTCCTTCATCACGATCGTGAGGCCGTCGATGAAGCCCCCCTTCTTGGCGTCGGCGTTGGTGACGTCGACGAATCGGAAGGCGAGCTTGTCGCCGTCCCACTTCGCGGCGCGCAGGCGCGGCTGGTTCCCCATGCTGCAGAAGTGCGTCATCTGCAGGCCGTCCTTGTCGCGGTGATAGACCGAGATCATCTCGTCCTTCGTGCCGCCGTTCATCGTCTCGACGATCACCGTGCCGTTCGAGGCGAGCCGGTAGCTGACCGTCGCCGTCTTCCCTTCCGGCATCGGCGCCTGCCAGTCCCCCAGGAGCGCCTTGAGCTTGTCGAACGCGGCGTGCGGGGCGGGGGCGGGATGCACCTCGGCCTTCTCGGCGGTGGCGGCGGCGCCGAACAGTCCGACGGCGATCGAGGCGGAGACGAGTGTCGCGAGCATGAGGCCTCCTGAAGGAAGGGTCCGGACGAATGCGTCCGGCGGCCGCGGGAGGATACGTCAGTCGGCTTCGCACCAGAAGAGATCGGATCCGGGCCGGAAGCCGTCGCGACCGAACGCCTCGGCGAGCGATTCGATCAACCCCGGATTGGCGCAGAGCGCCACCCGGGTTCGCGCGGGATCGAGCCCCCGGCTCGTCCAGCGGCGAGCGACCTCCTCCAGCGGTCCGCGCTCCCCGTGCCAGCCGGCCGAGGGGTCGCGCACCACCGGCACGTAGCGCCACGAGTCGCAGCGGCGGGCCATCCCCTCGAGCTCGTCGCGGAGCCAGAGGTCCTCCACCTGTCCGCCGCCCTGGAGGATCGTCACCCGACGATCGGTGCACGGTTCGGATCGCAGCCACGAGAGAAAGTGCGCGATCCCGACGCCGGTGGCGACGAGGACGACGTCTCGCTCCCCGAGCTGCTCCGCAAGTCGCGGACCGCGCACCTCCGGTGAGACGTGGATCGGCGCGCCCGGTCGAAGCGCGTGAAGGCGCGTCGATACCGCGCCCCCCTCCCGCCGGCGGACCAGCAGCTCGACAACGCCTCGCTCGGAGGGCACCGACGTCGCCGTGTAGCGCCGCCGTACCCACCCGTCTCCGTCGGGGAGTCCCACCAGCAGGGTCTGTCCGGACTCGAACCGCGGGAGCGTCTCCCCGGGGGTCGCCTCGAGACGAAGGATCGCGTGCTCGCCCCGCGGTTCGATCGAGCGCACCCCCGCGTTCGGCGTCACCCCGGGGACGGGCTCCGGCCTCCGCGCCGGCCGTCCCGCCGACGGTCCCGGGAGGGCCGTTCGGACGCAGCGGGTTCGATAGAGTCCCTCCCGCCAGAGGTAGTGAGCGCCGCCGTACTCGAAGCTGACCCCCCAGACGAACCGCTCCGCCCCCGGAAACGGGGTCGCGCTCCAGTACCACTCCGGCGGCGTCGCCGGAAACGCCGCGAGATCGATCGGCGACTCGCCGCGTGAAGCGTCGACCAACGAGAGGAGCTCCTCCCGGGTCGGCAGCCGCCACCCGGCGAGGCCGTCCAGATCGAGCGTGCGGCATCTCTGCTCGGCGCGCGCGCCGTCCAGCGGCTCGCGGGAGACGCCGCGCTCCCAGAGGAGGCCGGTCTCCGGATCGAGCACCACCCCCTCCGAGACGAGACGGAGTTCCGAGCCCGTGTCCGTCGATTCGGCTTGTCGCAGCGACTCGCCGATCGCGCGGAGCGGAGCCTCGGAGGTCGCGCAGCGGTCCCCGGCGGGGTGGCCGGGCGCCCGGCCGGGGAGGGCGGCCAGTGCCAGAACGATCATCCACGACAGGCGCCTCACGCGCGCGCCGCTGTGCAAAGGTGATACCCGCACGCCGGTGGTGAAACGCCTGGAGAATCGGCGGCGCCATCGGGGCGGGCGGGCCGGTGGTGGGTAGTCGCCGCCCATCCCGTCGCAGGGACCTGCGTCAAGTTGACGGTCCAGAGCGGGGTCGAGTCGTGATAGGACGCTGGGAGCGCGGCGGCATCGAGCTCGCCGTCGCGCAGGAACTTCGTCCGGAGGAGAGATCGTGATTCGTGGGCGACTACCGATCGCGCTGGCGCTTTTCGCGCTCGTCGCAAATTCGTGCAAGTCCAACCGGTCCTCGACGGTGACGCCGACGCCCGCCCCGACGCCGGCGCCGGTCGAATCGCCGCGCCTTCCGTCGGCCGATCCGCGCTGGTCGACCTTTCTACGGGACTTGCGCCGGGGCGAGTTCCCGTTGTTCGCCATGGGCGATCTCGACGAGAACGACGTCGTCGACGAGGCCGACCTCGCCTTGGCCCGGGCGCTCGCCGAACGCGGAGGCTCTCCGGGGGAGGGGACGGAACGCGCGACCTGTCCGGCGGCCGCGGACCTCGACGAGAACGGGCGGATCGAGGAGCGCGACGTGACGTTGCTGCAGGAGCGGGTCGCGTCGGGCGCGGCTCCTGCGCTCACGTGGTCGAAGGAGCTGCCGTGCGCCTTCCGCTCGCCGATCGCCGCGGCCGCGTTGCGGCTCGAGCCGGGACGGCCGAGCCGGATCGTCGCGAAGCGATCGGACGGGCGGACCGACGCGCGGATCGTCAAGGGCGAGGCGTCGTTGAAGGCGGTTGCCGGAGGATGGGACGTCGAGCCGCGTCCGTCCGCCAAGGACGGAGATGCGATCGCCGTCTGGCTTCGCCACGACGGCCGGACGTTCGGGTTCACCCTGTTCGTCTCGGCGACTCCGGGCCTGGAGTGGAAGGAGCCGGTCCCGGAGGGACCCGCGCCGTCCACGCCGACGCCGAGGGAAGCGACGCCGACGCCGCGAGAGACCAATCCCGGCACCGAGGTTCGCCCCACTCCCGTTCCCGGCACGACGGTGATCGATTCACCGACGCCCAGTCCGGAGCCGAGCGCCTCGCCGCCGGAGGAGGACGAGCCCCCGGTCATCGTCGACGAGAGCCCCACGCCGACGCCGGCGTGTCCGCAGCTTCGACTCGGCTGCGCGGCGCTGGTGATCGACTACTTCGAACATGAATGGCTCTTCTCCGACCTCGGAGGGATCGCCTCCGGTCTGCGTGCGCTCGGCTGCGATGTCGACGAAGCGACGCCGAACTTCAAGAAGATGCCCAAGGGCTACTACACCATCCGCGGCGCCTTCCCGGGCGTGCCGGTCGTGGTGTGGGTGCCGCCCGATCCGGCGGCGGTCGCCGCCGTGCGGGCGCACAATCAGGCGGAGTTCCGGAGGATCTGGGACGCGATCGCGAGTCACCGCACCAAGGTTCGTGCCGGCAAGCAGCTCGCCTTCGAGATGGTCGGCGCCCACGGGAGCCCGCGGTCGGGCGAAGGGTGCGGCTGGTGGGGGGCCGGGTTCGACACCGGAGGATACGACTGGATCAGCCGGCGGGAGTTCCACCTGGAGAACTTCAAGGCCACGTACAAGTCGACCTGCACCTGGTACGCCCACGACATCAGCTGTTATTCGGGGAACTCCTGCAAGTCGATCGACAACCTGAACAACCGCGCGAGTCCGGCCTGCAACTTCGGATCGACGGAGAACCACCCGGTTCATGCCGCCTGGGACGGCGACCTGGCCGCCTGCGCGGACGACGACACCAGCCTGGTTCACTCGTGGTTCGAGGCGGGGCCGTCGGCCGACACGGTCCGGGTGGCGATCCAGAACGCCCGGCAATCCGCGAACTGGCTTCCAACGAACGACTTCTCGCAACTCGGAAGAAACCTGCGCGGGGCGGCGACGTCGAACGACGGCCACTATACCGACAACGGCTACGTGGGGTGCATGTCGGCGCCGGTTCACGTCCATACCGGCTACTGATCGCGTCTGCCAGACCCGAGCGGGCCTTCGCTTCGCACGCGTTCGTCGAGCGTCAAAGGTAGAGCGCGAACGCGGCGCCGACCAGCGCGACGTTGACGGCGCAGGCGACGAAGAGGAATCCCAGGATCTCCTTGAACTCGAGCTTGGCGACGGCGAGGAGCGGGATCGCCCAGAACGGTTGGATCAGGTCGGTCGCCATGTCCCCCCAGGCGTAGGCGAGGACGACCTTCGCGTTCGGCACGCCGAGCTCGCGCGCGGCCTGCAGAACGTAGGGGGCTTCGATCGTCCACTTGGCGCCGCCGCTCGGGACGAAGTAGTTGACGATCCCCGAGTAGGCGTAGACGAGCGCGGGGAAGCTGTCGGCGGTGGCGTGACGGACGAAGAGGTGGCCGATCACCTCGGTGAGACCCGTCCCCTGGAAGATGCCGTAGATCCCGGCGTAGAGCGGGAACTGGAGCACGATGCCGGCGAGCGTCCCGCTCGCCTCCTCGGCGGCGGCGACCAGGCTCGCCGGCCGCGCGTGGAGGAGGACGGCGAGCGAGAGGAAGGTCAGGTTCACCAGGTCGAGGTCGATCTTCCTCCAGCCGACATCGCCGAATCGCACCGCGACGTAGGCGAGACCCGCCAGACCGATCGTCGCGCTCAGGAGCGGCGCGTGGTCGAGCCACGCCGCCAACGTCCGCGTGGCGGGGCGCGGCGGCGGGGCGAAGTCGGTCACGCGGTCGAGCGCCGACGCGTCGACGACTACCTCCTCCCCGGGCGGCGGATGGAGCGCGTAGGCGAGCGCCGCCAGCGCCACGACGACGACCGCCACCAGCGAGAGGTTGAACGCCGAGAAGAGGGTCTGGTCGATCGGCACCACGCCGAAGGTCTGGGTGATCGGCTCGCCGGCGGTGGCGGCGATCAGCGGCGCGCTCGCCGACAGCCCGGCGTGCCAGGTGGCGCCGAGGCCGAAGTAGGCGCACGCGACGAGCAGCCGGTAGTCGGCCCCACGCCCCTCCGCGCCGTAGCGCCGGCGCGCGAGGAAGCGCGCGAGGAGCGAGCTCCCGACGATCGACAGGCCCCAGTTGACGAGCGCGAGCCCCATCGACGCCAGCGCCATGAAGACGACCGCGCCCCGGGGCGATCGCGGGATCGCCGCGAGCCGCTCGAGGAGGCGACGCACCGGCGGCGACAACGCGAGGAGCGTTCCGGTGAACATCACCAGCGCCATGCGCATCGAGAAGGCGAGCAGCGACCAGAAGCCGTCCCCCCACGCGCGGAGCACCTTCGCCGGCGCGCTGCCCGCGGCGAGAACGGCGAGCGCCGCGGTGGCGACCGTCAGCAGGACGGCGATCGAGAAGGCGGACGGGACGACGCGCGCGGACAGCCGGCGGAGGCCCGAGGC
>CAYJRR010000195.1:0-5536 GCA_964372275.1 uncultured bacterium | reverse complement strand
GAGCGATCGGAGCAGACGACGACCGTCGTCGCCGGGATGACGCCGCTGGTGGTGCAGCTGGCCGGCCGGCCCGGCGCCGTCCGCGCGCCGCGCGCCGCCGCTCCCCGCGGCGCCCCGACGCCCGGGTCGAAGGCGCGGCCGGCGGCCGCCGCCGCGGTAGCGGCGCCCGCCCTCGCCGAGCCGGGCTCGGGCCTCGATCCGGACGCGCCGTCGATCGGCGCCGCCGCGGGCTCGTCGCCACCGCCGTCGCCGCCGCCGCCGCCGCCACCGCCGTCGCCGCCGCCGCCGCCGCCACCGATCGCCGCTGGGACGGCGCTTGCGCCCGCGACGTCGGGGCCGCCGTCGTCGGCATCGGGCGCGACGGGGGCCGCGGCCAAGGCGGACTCCTCCACCCGGCCGCCGAAGGGCGGTGACGTCGCGGTCGCCTCGGCGCGGCCCCCTTCGTCGGCGGGTCGCCCCGCCTCCCCGTCGACTCGTCCGCCGGCGCCGGTCGCGCGCGTCGGCGAACCGCCCGCGCGGCAATCGGGCCTCTACGCCGTCTACTCCGGCGGCGCCGCCATCGGCCTCGAGGTCGACGATCCGGACGAGGATTTCGAGGAGCTCGGCCTCTTCGACGGCGTCTCGATCGGTTACCGCGGAAGGCGATGGCTGGTCGCCGCGGAGGGCTCGTTTTCGCGCTGGCACCTCGAGACCGGATCCTCCGAGATCCATCACGAGGCGTTCATGGGGGGCTTGCGTCTGGGGGTGCGGCCCACGCGCTGGCTGACCTTCTCGATCGCCGGCGCCGCCGGCGAGTACGCCTTCCTCGATCCGGACGACGTCGCGAACGGCCCTGGACCGGACGGCTACGGGACGGTCAAGACCGACGTGATGGGGGCGAGGGCCTCGCTCGACGTGGAGTTCCTTCTCCGGCGGCACTGGGTGGTCGGCCTCGGTCTGTCGATGGGCTACTTCCAGATCGACGGCGGCGACGTCGGCGAGGACGGCCTCGCCACCGCCGGCATCCGCCTCGGCTGGGCGAACTAGGGGTATCCCTCATTGCGATACCGCCGCTTCGCGGCGGATTCGAAGGAGGGACACCCCCTGGAGCGCTCGCGACCGCACGGCTGGGTGAGCCCCGCGGTGATCGTTCCGCCGGCCGGGACTGAGCCGACGCTCAACCCGTTACCGCGCCGCGGTTCGCGCGTTGTGGCCGGTCAAGAAGGGGGTTCACCGTGTTGAAGCTCGATTCGCCGCGCGTTCGAATGGACGATCTGTTTTCGCCCGAGGGTCCCGACGTCCCGCGCGTCTTCACCAGGGCGCCGTGGGGGCTGGGCGGGGAGGAGCTGGGAGCGACATACGACGCCCTTGACGAGGCCGGAGAGCTCACGATCGAGTCGGAATCGGGCCAGGAGATCCCGTTCCGCTTCTACCTGGACGCCGACGTGCGCCGCCTCTGCAGCGGCGTCCGCCTGTGCTTCCGGCCCGGTGCGTCTCCTGCGGTCGTCGCCGAGTTGTCCCGCATATGGGGTCCACCGAAGAGGCTGGTCGATGCGGACGGCATCGAGCGCAACGCATGGTTTCGCCACGAGGCGAAGCTCCGGGCGTGGATCCATGAATACCCCGGCGACAACGTTCAGATGACGATCGAGCCCTACATCGAGCTGGCCGACGTCTTCGCGAAGGTATTGGCGAGCTACGCCGGAAACGGTGCGTTGCCGTGGAAAGGGATGAGCCACGACCAGGTTCGCGAGCGGTTTCCGGAGTTCGAGGACAACGGCGGCTCTGTGGCCACGAATCTCCCGCCGCTCCGGCTGGGGGTGTCCTTCTCCTCCTTCACCGTTACGTTCGAGGACGGCACGTTTCGCCAGCTCGTGTTCAATGCCGGCATGTCGGCGGACGCCGGCTGGAGCGCGTTCGACGAGCTCCGATCCGCGGTTCCGGCACGGCGGATCGTGCTCAAGGAGGAGATCGTGTGCGAGCTCGGATCGGACGAGCCGCTCCTCTCTCTGTGGCGCGAAGGGAACGTTCTCGCAATCCAATACTCACCCGAGGAGCGGGAGCAGGTCCTCGCCGACGCGCGCGAGCGGGCGGCGTAGCGCGGCGGTCGTTGTCCGACGCACGCGGATTGCGACGGCCCTCGACCGAGATGCGTGTCGAAAGCCGGCCCGCGCGCTGCGTGGTAGATTGCGTCACCCGATGTCGCGGCTCGGATCGCTTCTGGCGGTGCTTTTCCTGCTTGTCCCACCGGCGCGCGCCGACGTGCGGGTGGAGGACTACCGGGTGTTCCACCGCGCCGCGATCGACTACCTCCGCGACGAAAAGTGGAACCTCGCGCTCGAGCAGCTCGAGAAGGCGATCGCCGCCAAGAACGACGACGACCGCCTCTGGACCGACTACGGCGACGCGCTCACCGTCGATCCGCGCGGAGTCCGATTCGGATCTCCCACCCGCAACGCACGCGCCGCCGAGGCGTATCGCCGGGCGACGCAGCTCAATCCCGGCTCGGCCCGGGCCTGGAACAACCTGGCCTGGCTCTTCGCCAAGACGAAGGCGCGGCTCGACGAGGGGCTCGCGGCGGCCGTCCGCGCGGTGGAGATCGATCGCACGCGCGCGGCCTATCTCGACACGCTGGCCGAGGTGCGCTTCGCACGCGGCGAGCGCGCCGCCGCCTTGGAAGCGATCGAGCGGGCGATCGAGCTCGAGCCCGACGACGAAGGGCTGAAGCGGCAGCGGAAGCGGTTCCAGGAGGCGCGATGACGCCCGCCACGCTGGCCGCCGCGTTCCTGGCCGCCGCCTCCGCGGTCGAGACCCAGCCGGACACGCTCCCCGTCGCCGAGATCCGCGCCGGGATGCGCTGCGAGGGCCGGACGGTCTACCGCGGCGAGGAGATCGAGACGTTCGACTGCGAGATCCTGGGGGTGCTGCCCGGCGCCTGGGGGCCCGGAGAGGACGTGATCGTCGCCCGGCTCCTGGGGAAGAACGCCGAACGATACGGGGTCGTCGCCGGGATGAGCGGTTCGCCGGTCTTCGTCGACGGGAAGTTGATCGGCGCGTTGTCCCTCGCCTACGGCGCGTTCCAGAAGGAGGCGATCGCCGGCATCACCCCGATCGAGAGCATGCTTCGGGTGCGCGGATCGCGCGGCTGGCCCGGGGCCGCGCCGGCGGGCGGCACGCCGCAATCGGCGTCTCACGAGCTGATCCCGATCCGCACGCCGCTCGCGCTCTCCGGATTCGCGCCGGAGGGCGTGGAAGCGGCGCGCTCCCTGTTCGCCCCGTATGGGTTCGTGACCACGGCCGGCGGCGACGGTTCCCGCGGGGACGTCGCGGCGGCCGCGCGCATCCGTCCGGGCGGCGCCGTTTCGGGGCTGCTGGTCGAAGGGGACGTCCAGATCGCCGCGACCGGGACCGTCACCTGGCGGAACGGCGACGAGGTCCTCGCCTTCGGCCACTCCTTCCTCCTCTACGGCGACGTGGAGATGCCGATGGGGGCGGCGGAGATCGTCGCCACCGTGCCGTCGAGCGCGCTGTCGTTCAAGCTGGGGCGTACGACCGGCGTCGTCGGAAGCGTCGTCCGCGACAACCGGACGGCGATCGCCGGCCGCATCGGACGCGCCGCACGGATGATTCCGGTGACGGTCCGGCTGCCCGAGGGGTCGGTTCCGCGCGAGGTCCGTTTCCGCGTCTTCCGCAACCGCACGCTGACGGCGCCGATGACCGCCGCCGCGGTGGTCAACAGCCTGGTGGGGAACGCCGTCTACGACGCCGAAGGGACGGTTCGCCTCGACGGCCGCATCGCCGTCGACGGACTCCCCGACGTGACGCTGTCGCGCACCTATTTCGATCCCGGCGCCGGCGGCAGCGCCATCCCGTCGATCGCGGGCGAGCTGCTCGCGACGCTTCAGCGGCTGTTCGACAACGAGCTCGCCCCCGCCCAGGTGGAGCGCGTCGAGCTCGCCTTCGGCGTCGAGAAGGGCCGTCGGGAGTCGTCGATCGACGCGGCCTGGGCCGAGCGGACCGAGGTCCGTGCCGGGGAGACGGTCGGCGTGCGGGTTCGCCTGCGCCCCTACCGCGGACCGGTCGAGCTGCGCGAGGTGCGGATGAGGGTGCCGGAAGGGACGCCGCCCGGTCCGCTCACGATTCAGGTCGGCGATGCGCGCTACTTCGAGGCCAAGGATCGGGTGACGCCGCCGCCGAACGCGGGGCCGCCGAAGTCCGACGATCTCCGCGCGCTGATCGCGGTCCTCAATCAACGCCGTGCCGAGGACTTCCTCTACGTCCGGCTGGCGCGCGCGTCGGCGGGGGCGACGATCCGCGGCGTCCCGATGCCGGCGCTCCCCCCTTCCGCGCTCGGCGTCGTCCGCGGCGCGGAGAAGGGGGCGGGTGGCGCCGAGCCGCTCGGAGAGAGCGTCGTCGACGAGGTGAAGATGTCGATCGGCGGCCGCGTCGTCGGCTCCGCGGAACTGGGTCTGAAGGTGGTTCCATGAGCGTCGGGCGACGTCGGCGATGCGCATGGTCGCGCGCCGCGTCGATGGCGGTGGTGGTGACGGCCGGCGTCGCGTCGGCGGCGACCGAGCGGGTGTGGACGCCGCTTTCGCGAGGGCAGCTCCCCGCGGGGGAGTCGCGTGGCGCGGCCCCCAGCACGCGCGGGACGATCGTCGTCGCTCCGGAGCGCGCGGAGCTCCCGGCCCCCGCGGCGCCGTATCTCTGGTCGCTGCTGCTGCACGAGGGCCGCCTCCTCGCCGCGTCCGGGGATTCGGGCGAGGTATGGGAGGTCCCGGACCGGGGGGCGGCGCGCGTCGTCCTCGACGTGCCGGAGCCGCAGACGCAGGCGCTGGCCTCGTGGGACGGCGTCGTCGCGGCGGTGAACCCCGGGGCCAAGGTCGTGCGCGCCGATCCGCGCGGTCCGAGCCTGCTGCTGGACGCGGACGAAGCGTACGCCTGGGCGCTGCTCCCCGAGCCGGCGCGCCGCCGCCTGTGGGTCGGAGTCGGATCGCCCGGTCGCGTCCGCGCCATCGAGGCCGACGGGCGGGCAGGGGTCGTCTTCGAAGCGGGGGATGCGCACGTGCGCAGCCTGGCCTGGGGAGCGGACGGGCGGCTGCTCGCCGGCACCGACGGCCGGGGGCTGCTGATCCGCTTCGCCGCCGACGGCTCGCGCTTCGTCCTCTTCGACGCCCCGCGCCGCGAGGTCTCGGCGATCGCCGTCGCGCCCGACGGCGCGATCTGGTTCGCCGCGGTCGGCGACGAATCGGAGCCGGCGGTCTCCGCGCCGGCCGCCCCCGCGACGTCCGCGCCTTCGGCCCCGGGAGCCGCGTCCCCCTCCGCGCCGGCGGCGGCCACGCCGGCGACGACGCACGCCGATCCGAAGAAGGGGCCGCCGGCGCAGCTCTACCGCCTGCGCCCCGACGGGTACCCGGAACTGGTCTGGACCGCGCCCGGGGCGTCGATCTTCGCGCTCCTGACGCGCGGCGACGGCGTCTGGGCGGCGACCGGCGATCCCGGCGCCGTCTGGTCGATCGAGCGCGATGGCGCCGCGGCGAAGATCCTCGATCCGCTC
>CAYJRR010000194.1:0-5587 GCA_964372275.1 uncultured bacterium | reverse complement strand
GCGACCGCTCCGTCGCCGAGGACCCGGGACAGCTCGCCCGCGTGCTGGAGGAGATGCTCGAGGTCTACCCGGCCGGACTGCTCGTCGAGAAGTTCATCCCCGGCAAGGACCTCGCGGTCCCGTTCGTCAACGGCG
The DNA here is from genome assembly GCA_964372275.1 of uncultured bacterium. Classification (GTDB taxonomy): domain Bacteria; phylum CAYJRR01; class CAYJRR01; order CAYJRR01; family CAYJRR01; genus CAYJRR01. Next base: position 5,452 of record CAYJRR010000194.1, on the reverse strand, counting down.
TCGGTCCGGACGGCGTGCTGGAGACGACCGAATACGTCATCGACCCGGAGTACAAGCAACGCTACGAGATCTACGACTACCACCTGAAGAACGAGGCGTCCGAGCTGGTGCAGGTCCGTTGCCCCGCGCAGATCGACCCCGCGGTCTCGGGACGCCTGCGGGAGCTGGCCCGACGCGTGATCCGAGCCTTCGACATCCGGGACATGGCGCGCGTCGACTTCCGCATGAGCAACGACGGCGAGATCCATTTCCTGGAGGTGAACGCGCTCCCCTCCCTGGAGCCGGCCGCCGGGATCTTCGCCGCGACCGCGCGCGCGGGGCTGGACTACGCGCAGACGGTGCAGGCGATCCTGGGGAGCGCCGCGCAGCGCTGCAACCTGACGGGGCTGCTCGACAAGGCGAAGAAACCGCGCCGCAGGTCGTCCGGCCCCTACCGGATCGGATTCACCTACAACCTGAAGCGCGTCGCGCCGGTCGAGGACGGGAGCCAGGACCAGGAGGCGGAGTTCGATCCGCCGAAGACGATCGACGCCATCCGCGCCGCGATCGAGAGCTACGGCCACACGGTGGTGATGCTGGAGGCGACCTCGGATCTCGCGCGGGTCCTCTCCGACAGCCCCGTCGATTTCGTCTTCAACATCGCCGAAGGGATGAAGGAGTACGCCCGCGGGCGCAACCGCGAGGCGCTGATCCCGGCCCTCTGCGAGCTGCTCAACATCCCCTACACCGGCAGCGATTCGGCGACGCTCGCGCTCTGTCTCGACAAGGGTCTCACCAAGAAGATCCTCAAGCAGCACGACATCGACACCCCCGAGTACCAGGTGTTCGAGACGGGTCGCGAGCGGGTGGAGAAGAAGCTGCGCTTCCCGTTGATCGTGAAGCCGATCGCCGAGGGCACCTCCAAGGGGATCGGCGACAAGAGCGTCGTCGAGGACGAGGAGACGCTGAAGGCGGTGGTGAAGCAGTCGATCGAGCGCTACCAGCAGCCGGCGCTGGTCGAGGAGTACATCACCGGCCGCGAGTTCACCGTCGGTCTGTTGGGCGAGCGCCGACCGCGGGTCCTTCCGCCGATGGAGATCGTCTTCACCGATCCGACGCTCAAGCGCCCGGTCTACTCCTTCGCCATCAAACAGGACTGGGACAAGCACGTCGCCTACGAGTGTCCGGCGAAGCTGACGCCGTCGGAATCGCGGGCGCTGGAGAAGGCGGCCCGCGACTGCTTCACGGCGCTCGACTGCCGCGACGTGGCGCGGGTCGACCTGCGCATGGCCCCCGACGGCAAGGTCTACGTCATCGAGATCAATCCGCTGCCGGGGCTGACGCCCGACTTCAGCGACCTGGTGCTGATCGCCAAGGCGGCCGGGATCGACTACCGGAGCCTGATCGGCGAGATCATGGCCGGGGCGATCAAGCGGCTGAAGGAGAAGCAACGCGACGAGGGACGAGCATCTGCTGGTCCGAACTCGATCGTGGCGGCCACCACCGGCCCGACGAACGGCGGAAACGGCAACGGCAACGTGATCGCGCTGCGCGACACCGAGAATCCGCCGGAGACGTCAAAACCTGGCGAAACCGTTCCCCCCGCGGCGCAAGGTTCTTGAGGAATCCGGAAAATGGAAAATGGACAACCGGCCAACGGAAAATGGAGCCGTTGGCGGGTGTCGAATGACCAACGGACAACGGAACCATTGGCCGGTTTTCCATTCTCCATTTTCCATTTTCCATTGGATCGGCCGTCACCCGAAACGGCGATCAAGTTCCAACGCCGCCGCGAGCCTTCGTAGGTACTCCTCCCGCGGGATCACCACCTGCCCGAAGCGCCGCAGGTGCTCCGTCGGCATCTGGCTGTCGAGCAGACGAAAGCCCCGTTCGCGCAGCCGTTCGACCAGCGCCACCAACGCGACCTTCGACGCGTCGGGGGCGCGGGAGAACATCGACTCCCCCATGAAGGCGCCGCGGATCGCGACGCCGTAGAGGCCGCCGGCCAGCCGTCCCTCGCGCCACGCCTCGACGCTGTGGGCCATCCCCAGGCGGTGGAGCTCGGTGTAGCCGCGAACGATCGCCTCGCTGATCCAGGTCGACTCCCGGTCGGCACAGCCGCGGACCACCGCTTCGAACGACGTGTCGACACGGACCTCGAAGCCGCCGCGGCGGATCGTCTTCCGCAGCGAGCGCGGAACGTGGAAGGCGTCGAGGGGAAAGACGGCGCGTGGATCGGGGGAGTACCAGCCGATGCGGCCGCGTTCGTCGGCCATCGGGAAGATCCCCTGGCAGTAGGCGGTGACGATCAGCTCGGGGGTGAGCGGGGGCCCCTTCGACACGGAACGGCAGTGTAGCGCCGCCCGTCCGGCCGCCCGCACTGCGACACAAACTCCTCAAACTGGGACCTGTTTTCCAAATTGTGTGACCGTACAACGCGAAACTTGGCGATGATCGGTTTTATCGATGGACTATCCTGCTAGTATTTCATTAGAATCTTTACCGTAACCTTCTGTCACGAATTAAGCCCTCCGTGGTCCATCCCTTGCTGCGTCCTCCATCGGCAACGGACCGCGAGCGATTCGAAGGGAGAGGCGGATGAGAAAGATCGCGATGGTGGTGGCGTGGGTCCTCGCCGTGGCGGCGACGACGTGGGCGGGAAGCGCGAACGCGGCCGAAGCGCTGCTGATCCGGCACGAGGTGCTGCGCGTCCCGATCGGGAGTGAGCTCCACCTCCAGCCCGGCTTCTTCATCGGACGCGCGCGCACCGCCGACCGGCACGTGGCGATGGCCGAGATGGACGAATCGCTTCGCTCGGTCAGCCTGCGCACCACGTCGCCGGGACGGACGATCGTTTCGACCTGGAGCCTTCGCGAGCCCCACAAGCGCATCGAGTACGAGATCGTCGTGGAGGAGCCGGCGGTCGCGTCCTCGCCGACGCTGGAACCGATTCTGGTGAACGTCGACGAGCTGCCGCCCGTCGCACCGCCCGACGCCACGAACTAACGCACTTGGGTCAGACCGGGGAGGGGGTTCGAGCCGGCGGGCGACCGTCGGCTCGAACCTTTTTTAGCCGTCGACGGCGACGGTGGTCGTCGCGTCGAAGCGGTTCTCGAGGATCCCGCTCGGCAGGTCCGGAAGTTCGCCCGGGGAGACGCCGCGCAGGCCGTACTGCTGGATGATCCAGCCCTTCAGCCAGGCGAGGTAACCGGCGCCCGGCGCGCGACCGTCGGCGTAGACGATCGCCACCCAGTAGGCGCGGTACTCCTCCTCGAGCTTCTGCGCGTCGGTGGCGTAGCGATGGTGCGTCCCGTTGGCGACGTGATTGGCTTCGTGGACGACGGTCACCGCCGCGTCCGACGGGTTCACCGAACGATTCAGGTAGACGCGGTTCTCGTGCTGAAAACCGGAGACGCGCGCCAGGATCGCGGCCGGGACGCGCGCCCGTCCGTTCGGGCCGGCGACGCAGTCGTCGGCGGCCGCGAGCCCCTGCCACTGGCGGGGGTTCTCGTCGATCAGCTGCCGGCAGTCCTCGACCGTGAGGCGGTCGAGCGTGTCGATCTCCAGAAGGCCGTCATGGATCGCCTGCGTCGTGTTGGCGGCGATCGGCGATCGGCTCCGCTCCAACACGAGCATCACGTCGGCGAGGAAGGCGTGGCGCCGGACCGAATCCGAGATCGTGGGTGAGGACGTCTCCCGGGTGCGTGCGGCCGCCGGCGATGGAACGCCCGTCCCGGCGACGAGGAGCGCGGCGGCGAGCGCCCATGCCGTCCCCGTCGATCTCCGTCCCGTCCGCATCCCCTCCGGCTCCCCTCCACCCGCGAAAGCGCCGATGGAATCGACGGTTTCGCAACCGCCGTGCCATCCGTCACCTCGGCTCGGCCGGAGCGATTTCAAGGGGTTGGCGATCCGGGGGGGGTGTCGTTTCGGCCACTGGACCGCTCGGGGTGGGCCAAAAACACCCGGCCGGCGCATCGAATGTCCCGGCCGGTTCGCCGGCGGTCGCTTCGTGACCCGTCCGGTTTGCGGCGCGGCGTCGCGCGCATACACTGCCCTCCCCCATGGCGACCCGACCCGCACCGCCCAAAGACCTCACCACCGTCCTCCACGAAACCCGCCTCTTCCCCCCGCCGGCGTCGTTCGCCGAGCGCGCCCACGTCCCCTCCCGCGAGGCGTTCGACGCGATCGCCCGGCGCGCCGCCGCCGACCCGGAGGGGTTCTGGGCGGAGCAGGCCGAATCGCTCCTCTGGCGCGAGCGATGGTCGACCGTCCTCGAGTGGAAGCTCCCGCACGCGAAATGGTTCGTCGGCGGGAAGATCAACGTCTCGGAGAACTGCCTCGACCGCCACCTCGGCACCTGGCGGCGCAACAAGGCGGCGCTGGTGTGGGAGGGGGAGCCCGGCGACCACCGCACGCTCACCTACCACGAGCTGCATCGGGAAACCTGCCGCTTCGCCAACGCGCTGAAGGGCCTCGGCGTCCAGAAGGGGGATCGCGTCTGCCTCTACCTTCCGCTCGTCCCGGAGGCGGCGATCGCGATGCTGGCCTGCACCCGGATCGGCGCGATCCACAGCGTCGTCTTCGGGGGCTTCTCGGCGGAGGCGCTGCGCGACCGGATCGTCGACGCGCAGGCGACGGTGGTCGTCACCGCCGACGGGGGATGGCGCCGCGGGCAGGTCGTCCCGCTCAAGGCGAACGTCGACGCGGCGGTGGCCCAGACGCCGTCGGTGAAGAGCGTCGTGGTGTTGCGGCGGATCGGCGACGACGCCGGCGCGGCGAACGGCCTCCGGATCGGGATGACCGCCGGACGCGACCACTGGTGGCACGACCTCGTCGCGGCGGCCGGCGACGAATGTCCCGCGGAGCCGCTCGACAGCGAGCACCCGCTCTTCATCCTCTACACCTCCGGCTCGACCGGAAAGCCGAAAGGGGTGCAGCACTCGACCGGCGGCTACCTGTTGGGGGCGGCCGTCACGTCGAAATACGTCTTCGACCTGAAGGACGAGGACACCTACTGGTGCACCGCCGACATCGGCTGGGTCACCGGACACAGCTACGTCGTCTACGGGCCTCTCGCGAACGGCGCCACCACGCTGATGTACGAAGGCGCCCCCAACCATCCGGAGCCCGATCGGATGTGGCAGATCGTCGACAAGCACGGCGTGACCGTCTTCTACACCGCGCCGACGGCGATCCGCGCCTTCCTCAAGTGGGGGGACGCCTGGCCGGCGAAGCACCGGCTCGACACGTTGCGCCTGCTCGGCACCGTCGGCGAACCGATCAATCCGGAGGCCTGGATCTGGTACCACGAGACGATCGGCAAGAAGCGCTGCCCGATCGTCGACACCTGGTGGCAGACCGAGACCGGTGCGATCCTGATCACCCCGTTTCCGGGCGCGATCCCGACCAAGCCCGGATCGGCGACCCGCCCCTTCCCCGGGATCGCCGCCGACGTCGTCGACAAACAGGGGGA
>CAYJRR010000193.1:2680-5679 GCA_964372275.1 uncultured bacterium | reverse complement strand
CCGGGGAGCAGCACCGCCACCGTTCCGGCCGCGGCGAGCCGCCGCAACCCCTCCTCCGACGCGCGGTCGAGGTGGTCGGCCGAGACGGCGCCGACGCTCGCGGCGAGCTCCGCGCCGCCCCCCGCCGTGAGCTGGTCGGCGTGGATCTTGGGCTTGAGCCCCGCGGCGAGACCCGCCTCCAACACGCGCCGCCCCTGTTCCACCGAGAAGAATCCGCGCTCGACGAAGACGTCGCAGAAGACGGCGAGCCGCTCGGCGGCCACGGCCGGGATCATCTCGCGCACCACGAGCTCGACGTAGCGGTCGGGGTTCTCGCGATGCTCCGGGGGCACGGCGTGGCACCCGAGGAAGGTCCCGACCGTTTCGACCGGCTGGAGCTCTCCGAGGCGCTTCACGACCCGCAGGATCTTGAGCTCGCTCTCGGGTTCGAGGCCGTAGCCGCTTTTCGCTTCGACCGTGGTCACGCCATGCTCCAGGAATCGCCGGAGTCGAGGTCGCGCCGCCTCGATCAGCTCCGTCTCGGAGGCGACGCGCGTGGCGCGGACGGTGGAGAGGATCCCGCCCCCGGCCTCGGCGATCTCGCGGTAGCTCCTTCCCTCGACGCGCCGCCGATAGTCGAGCGCTCGGTCCCCCGCAAAGACGAGGTGCGTGTGCGCGTCGATCCATCCGGGTGTCACGACCCGGCCGTGCGCGTCGATCGTGCGATAGGCGTCGGGCGCACCCGACGTCGGCCCTACCCAGGCGATCGTCCCCCCTTGCACGGCGATCGCGCCGCCGGGAATTCGTCCCGGCGAACCGACGGTGTGGAGATCGGCGCCGACGATCCGCAGGTCGAACATCACGCGCGGGGAGCCATACCAGCAAGCCGTCGGCCGCCGCAACCCCCCCGGATGGCGGCGTCGGTCGTTCGCCGCCACGGGCGGACTTGCGTCCGGCGGAGAGCGCCCCATCGTCTTCCGGCGATGGCGGAAACTCCGGGCGAGGCCGCGGTCGAGGGGCTGCTCGCCGGGCGCAAGCTGGTCGTCGTCTCCAATCGGGAACCGTTCGAGGTGGAGCAGACGGCGCTGGGTCCGCGCTACACGCCGACCGTCGGCGGCCTGGTGTCGGCGCTCGACCCGGTGATGCGCAAGACGCGCGGGACCTGGATTGCGTGGCGCCGCGGCGCCGCGGGGCGTCCGAGGACCGCCGCGACGGCGGGGGAGGGCGCTCCCTACACGCTCCGCGTGATCCCGGTCTCGGAACGCGAAGCCGGGGGCTACTACGACGGCTTCGCCAACCGGGCGCTGTGGCCGGTGTTCCACGGCTTCGTCGGACGGGCCCGGTTCGAGGACGCCGACTGGGACGACTACCGGGCGGTCAACCACCGCTTCGCGCAGGCGGTGGCCGCGACGGTCGAGCCCGGGGAGCTGGTCTGGGTGCACGACTACCAGCTGATGCTCGTCCCGGCGGAGCTCCGGCAGGCGGTGTCGGGGCGGGCGACGATCGCCTACTTCCACCACATCCCGTTCCCGGCGCCGGAGATCGTGCGGACGTTGCCCTGGGCCGACGAGATCCTGCGCGGTCTCCTCGGGGCGTCGCTCGTCGGGTTCCACGTCGATCGCTACGCGAAGAACTTCCTCGCCGCGTGCGAGGAGCGGTTGGGGTGTCACGTCGATCCCGAGCGCGGGCGCGTCCGCTGGGCCGGGCGCTGGGTCGAGGTCGGGTCGTTCCCGATCGGGATCGACGTCGACCGCTTCGAGCGGCTGGCCGCGAGTGCACAGGGGATTGCGGCCGCGTCGCGACTGCGACGAGACTTCCGGACCGAATGGCTCCTCGTCGGCGTCGATCGCCTCGACTACACCAAAGGGATCAAGGAGCGGGTGCTCGCGGTCGAGAGCCTTCTCGAACGCCATCCCGCGTTCCGGCGCCGGGTGTCGCTCGTCCAGGTCGCGGTGCCGAGCCGGACGCGGGTGGAGGAGTACCGGCAGATGAAGCGCGATCTCGACGAGACGGTCGGGCGCGTCAACGGCCGCTTCACCGAACCGGGCTGGACGCCGATCCGCTACATCACCCGCAGCCTCCCGACGTCGCGGTTGACGCCGCTCTACCTCGCGGCCGACGTGGCGCTGGTGACGCCCCTCAAGGACGGGATGAACCTGGTGGCGATGGAGTACGTGGCATCGCACCCGGACGGCGGAGGGGCGCTGGTCCTCTCGGACCAGGCCGGCGCGGCGGAGATCCTGCCCGAAGCGTGGCGCGTCAATCCGCGTCACGTCCGGGGGATGGCCGACCGGCTGGCCGAGGTCCTGGACTCCCCCGAGGAGGAACGAAAGCGCCGGATGCGCGCGCTCCGCGATCGGGTGCGCGCCGGGGACGTGCACGTCTGGACCGAGTCGTTCCTGCGGCGGGCGCTGGCGACGGCGTGAAGAGTGTCCTCGCGACGGTGGAGCCCCGCCTCCGGGCCGGCGATGGGCTCTTGCTCCTCCTCGACCTGGACGGTACGCTCGCCGACTTCCGCGTCGATCCGGCCCGGGTGAAGTTGCCGGCGAGCGTGCGGCGATCGCTCGAGCGTCTGGTCCGCCGCCCGCGGACGCGGGTGGCGATCGTCACCGGCCGGCGGGCGCCGGAGGCGGCGCGGATCGTCGCGGTGCGCGGCGTCGAGGTGGTCGGGCTGCACGGCCGCGAGCGGTGGCACGGAGGGCGACTCGCCCGGGTTCCGGTGCCGGCGCGCGCGCGGGCCGCGCTCGATCGCCTCCTGGCGCGCGCCCGCGCGGACGCGGCGCGACTGCCGGGCTCGCGCGTCGAGGACAAGCGTCCGGGGGGCGTCGCCTTCCACACGCGCGGCGCGAGCCCGGCGGCGGCCGCCCGGGCGGAGGCCGCGTTCTCGGCGGCGATCGCCGCCGAAACGAAGAACGGGATCGTCCGGGTGCGGGGGCATCGACTCGCCGAAGCGAGGGTCGCGGGGGTGACCAAGGGGACCGCCGCGCTCCGGCTGCTCCGCGACGCGCGGAGAGCCTGGC
>CAYJRR010000193.1:0-2670 GCA_964372275.1 uncultured bacterium | reverse complement strand
CTTCGCGGGGGACGACACCACCGACGAGGACGCCCACGGCGCGCTGGCGACCGAGGACGCGGTCACGATCCTGGTCGCGGCGCGGCCCCGCCCGACGGCGGCGAAGTTGCGCGTCCGCGACGTTTTGGCGATGCGGCGGCTCCTCGCGACGCTCTCCGCGACCTCCGGGCGGCGGTGAGCACCGTCCTCCGCGGCGCGTGATATCGTGCGCGGACGATGTCGCTTTTCGCGGCTCCACCGGCGATCACCGAGATCGGGCAGGGCGGTCGGGCCGCGACCGAGGCGGCCGGACGGGTGATGCTCGCGTGGCTGTCGACCCACGGCCTGCGCATCCTGGTGGCGGTGCTGATCGGCTGGGTGGTGCTGCGGGCGGCGCGACTGCTCGAGCGCCGGATCCTCTCCCGCGGCGACGACCACGACCCGAGCGTCGTCTCCGAGCGGGAGCGGCGCGCCCAGACGGTGGCGCAGATCCTCGACTACACCGCCAAGGTGTTCGTCTTCCTGGTCGTCTCACTGGTGGTGCTGCGGGAGCTGGGGGCCGACGTCCTTCCGCTCCTGACCGGCGCCGGGATCTTCGGCGTGGCGCTGGGGTTCGGCGCGCAGTCGATCGTGCGCGACGTGCTGACGGGCCTGTTCATCCTCACCGAGAACCAGTACCGCGTCGGCGACGTGGTGGAGATCGCCGGCAAGTCGGGGGTGGTGGAGACGATCAACCTGCGGACGACGATCTTGCGCGGGGCCGACGGGGCGGTGCACTTCGTGCCGAACGGGCAGATCGCCGTCTCCACCAACCGCACCATGCGGTGGTCGAAGGCGGTGATCGACCTGCGCGTCGACTTCGACGACGACGTCGAGCGGGTGGAGAAGGTGCTGGGCAAGGTGTTCGAGGAGATGCGCGCCGATCCGACGTGGGGGCCGGAGCTGTTGGAGCCGCCGGAGCTGATCGGCCCGGAGCAGTTCAACGAGACGAGCTACGACCTGCGCATCCTGGTGAAGACCTCGCCCAGCCGGCAATGGGACGTCGCGCGGCAGCTGCGCCGGCGCATCCAGCGCGCCTTCCTCGAGGCCGGCATCGCCACGCCGGTGCCCCAGCGGATCATCCGCCATCGCCCCGACGAGGCGACCCGTGGCGGCGACGGCGGATCCTAGGACGCACCCGACGGTCGCGTTGGGCGCGTCGAACATCCGCTGACATCCGTGTCAACGGCGGGGTATCGTCCCGACTCCTTCGGGGGAGGGGGCGATGCGAACGACGATCGGGGTCGTATCGGCGGTGGCGATGGCGCTGCCGGCGGGCGGATCGGCGGCGACGTTGGCCGAGCGGGCCATCCAGTTCGCGCCGGTGATCTACCAGGACACCGCCGACGGCTTCCCGAACGACTGGCGCAACCGCCGATACGACCTCCTGACGCGCGCCGACTTCGACGGGAACCTTCTCGGCGCCGACAACTGGGCGAACGCCGCCGACCATCCGATCCCGGCGTCGGTCTACGTCGAGGCGATCGAGACCGAGACGCACCTCTTCCTCTTCTACGGCTTCTTCCATCCGCGCGACTGGGACGTCGTCTGCGCGCCCTTCGCGTGCCACGAAAACGACCAGGAGAACTATCGTCTCACCGTCCGCAAGGACGGGGCCGACGCCGGCACGCCGATCCTCCTCGACGGCGACGCCCACGGATTCCGGAACGCGTGGGCGATCGACGGCACCGTCACGTCGGGGCCGGCGTCGCTCAAGAGCGGAACGCCCGGTTTCGAGGGCAGCCACGTCCGGCTTTTCATCGAGGCGAAGGGACACGGCCCGACGATGTGCACCGACGACGACGCCTGCCGCGCGAAGTTCGGCTCGGGCGACGGCGTCGTCTACCGCGTCACCGCCGCAGGCAGCCCGCCGGAGACGGTCGAGGTCGACGTCTCCGGACCGGACGCGGTCGACGCGGAGTACGGCATCGTCTTCGGTTTCGAGTCGCTCTGGGGGATGGCGGAGGGGGCGATCGAGACGGCGTTCGACGGCGTCTCCACCGTCGACTACCTCGGCGGCCGCGGCTTCACCCTTCCGCATCCCGTGCCGGTGAAGTGGAACTCCGACGATTTCGGTTCCGAGGGAGACGGCCGCCTGATCTGGGGCCTCGACTTCGTCAGCGGCGGCCAAGACCGCCTCCTCGACTTCGCCTTCGACCCCGCGCTCTCCGTGCGCGAGCACTACCAGGTCGAAGGGGAGTCCGATCCCGCCGCGTGGTCGATGGAGTACACCTGCCATCCCTACTTCGGCATCTTCGACAGCTGCCCCGAGCGCGCGCTTCCCGGGAACGGAGACGACGGATCGGATTCCGCCTCGGATTCGAATACCGATACGGATACCGATTCGGCCACCGATACCGATCCGCCCCCGTCCGCCGGCTGTTCGGCCGCCGGCGCAACGCACGCCGACTCGGCGTCGCTCGCGCTGTTGGCGCTCGCCGTCGTCCTCGCCCGTCGGCCGCGGACGCCTACGGGATCGTGACGCCCCGTTCCTTCGCGCAGCGGATCGCCTCGTCGTACCCCGCGTCGGCGTGGCGCATCACCCCGAGCGCCGGGTCGCTCTTCAGCACCCGCTCCAGCCGTCGGGCGGCGTCCGGCGTGCCGTCGGCGACGATCACCTGCCCCGCGTGGAGCGAGTAACCGATGCCGACG
>CAYJRR010000192.1:0-5730 GCA_964372275.1 uncultured bacterium | reverse complement strand
GCTGACGGTGCCCCAGGGTTGCGTCAACTCCACCCGGCCGGTTAGGGACTGGTTGAAGAGCGTCTCCCGGGTGTGGCCGAAGATCGTCCGCTCCTGGTAGCGCACGCGGGTCGCCCCGATCCGGTAGACGACCGACAGCCGGCGCCGGATCGCCTCGGAGTAGGGGAAGAGGGAGAGCTCCGCCGCCGGCTCGAAGCGGATCCCGAAGGCTTCGTTGTAGAAGGTCGAGCGGCGGCCCGACAGGCGCGCGCCGAGCGTGACCCGTTCTCCGACGCCGCGCGAGGCGGCGACGCGGCCGTGGTAGCCGCGGGCGATGCTCGTGAAGCGGCTTCCATCCTCGAACCGGAACGACTGCTGGTTGTAGTCGCCGCCGCCGGCGAGGATCGCCTTCGTCGTCTCGGTCGTTCGCACCGCGTCGAGCGAGCCGACGATCGAGGTCGACGACGACGACCGCTCCCCTTCGAAATAGCCGCGGGTCTGGGCGCTGAAGACCCACGCGTTCCAGGGGTCCTCCCCGGGACGGAGGGGCGGGCGCGCCTCCCCGTCGGCGAGCGTGACGTCGAGCTTTGCGCCGAGCGGCGTATCGACGGCGTACCGGACCAGTCCCAGCCGCAGGGTTCTCGCCAGCGCCCGCCGCGCGTCGTCGTCGCTGGCGGTGCTCGGGCTGCTCGCCCGCAACTGCGCGTCCGAGCCGGCGAACCGGCCCCGTCCGATCAGTCGCAGCACCCGGTCGATCCCGCCCCCGCCGTTCGCCTGGCTCGAGACCAGGACGTGCACGTCGGCGTAGGCCACCTCCCGCACGTGGTCGACGAAGTCGATCTCGGTCCGCAGGAAGTCGGTGTCGCAGCCGTCGACGCAGTCGATGAAGACCCGCAGCGCGCCTTCCTCCGCGCGCGCGCCCGACGGAACGCCGAGGACGACCGAGAGCGCCCAGGCCGCGAGAGGGATCACCGCGCGACTCTACCGCGAGGCCAGCGGCCCAAGCCACCGGGGCGGCGGCGCCGAACCGACGGTCGGGGCGTGGTAGTACTGGCTCCTCCATTCGGAAAGGACGGTCCCCATGCATCGGCTCGCGTTGGCAGCACTCCTGGTCGGTTCGGTCGGGTCGTCTCCCGGATGCGGGCCTGGCGCCTCCGCACCGGCGGGGACCGCCGCGATGGCGTCGGCGCTCGACACCGACGACGAGAAGACGGTCTACGCGCTCGGACTGGTGATCGGCGACAGCATCCGGCAGTTCGATCTGACCGGCGAGGAGATTGCGATCGTGCAGCAAGGCCTGGGCGATAGCCTCGCCAAGCGGCCGCCGAAGGTCGCTCTCCAGGAGTTCGGACCGCGCATCAAGGCGTTCGAGTCGGCGCGCGTCGACAAGGAGTTCAACGCCGAACGCGCACGCGCGCTCCCCGCGCTGGAGGCGGCCGCCGCCGAGCCGGGCGCGGTGAAGACCGCCTCCGGTCTCGTCTTCCAGTCGCTCGCGGACGGAAGCGGGAAGGGTCCGACGGCGATGTCGTCGGTCCGGGTGAAGTATCGCGGCACCCTGGTCGACGGCACCGAGTTCGACGCCAGCCAGAAACCGGTCGAGTTTCCGTTGAGCGGCGTGATCCCCTGCTGGACCGAAGGGCTGCAGAAGATGAAGGCCGGCGGCAAGGCGAGGCTGACCTGTCCGACCGAACTGGCCTACGGCCGTCGCGGCAGCCCGCCCAAGATCAAACCCGGCGCCGCCCTCGTCTTCGAGGTCGAGCTGGTCGACGTTCTCTAGCCTGCCGGAATTGCCGTCGCCTTCGCGCGGCGCGCGTCGGCGACGGCCCGGAGCGCCTCGGCGATGAAGATGCCGGCGAGCGCGAGGAGCGCGGCGGCGACCGCCGCGTTCAGCATCGCGCCCCCGGCGCGATCGCTCCCCGCCGCGCGCAGCGCCTTGACTCCCAGGACGACCTGCAGGGCTAGGGCCGAGACCGTCACCGCCATCACGAAGAGCGTCGGAAGCAGCGTGAACCAGTAGCGCCGGCCTGTGCGGTAGAGCCAGACGGTGATCCCGAGGAGCGTCAACGACGCCAGCAGCTGGTTCGACGCGCCGAACAGGACCCAGAACGCCTTCCAGGAGCCGGGCGCGGCCGAGAGGAGCACCACCATCGGCGTCCCGGCGGTGGCGGCGGCGGCGGCGAGCCCCGCGACGCGCCCCTGCCGTCCGGTGAGCTCCTGCAACAGGTAGCGGCCCAGCCGCGTGGCGACGTCCAGGGTATCGAAGACGAAGGTCGAGAAGGCCATCGCCCCGAAGGTGGCGGCGAAGAGGAACGCCTCCTCCCCGAGCAGCACCGACACGAACGACGCGATTCCGTCGCCGTAGAGCTTCCCCGGCGCCCGGCCGGCGACGTCGGATGGAGCGACGATCATCACCGTCGCCAGCGCGAGCACCGCCACCAACCCCTCCAGGAGCATCGCCCCGAACCCGATCGGCTTGCAGTGCGGCTCTTTGGCGATCTGCTTCGAGGTGGTCCCGCCGCAGACCAGACCGTGGAAGCCGGAGCAGGCGCCGCACGCGATGGTGACGAAGAGGAACGGGAAGAGGAGCTGGTCGAGGCGCGGCGCCCCCGTGCCGCCCGGCTCCGCCGAAAGCCACGCGCCGATCCCGCCGGTTCCCGGAGTCCACGCCGGCTGCCGGATCTCGAAGCCGCCGAACAGGACCCCGACCAGGCCGACTCCGAGCGCGAGGTAGAGCACGAAACCGCCGAGGTAGCCGCGCGGCTGCTGCAGCAGCCACACGGGGAGGAGCGACGCGACGAAACAGTAGGCGAGGATCAGCACCACCCAGGTGGTGGCGTCGAAGACCAGCCAGGTCGAGATCCGCGTGCCGAGCCAGACCGCCGCCAGCGTGGCCGGGACGAAGATCGCCGTCTGAAGTGCGATCGGCGGAGAAAACCGGCGCTCCACGACCCCCATCAGCAGCGCGAGCAGGAGGTAGGTCGTCGACGCCGCGGCGACCGCGCCCCCCGGGTTGAAGGCGAACGCCCCGGTCAGCTCCTCCGTCTTGCCGACGAACGTGGAGGCGGTGACGTCGGCGAAGGCGACGATCACGTAGACCAGCGCCAGCCACACGAAGGCGATCAGCGCGAGCCACGCCCTCCGCCCGAGGTTTTGGCGGGCGATCTCCGCGATCGAGCGCGCGTCGTGCCGCACCGACGCCACCAGCGCGGAGAAGTCGTGCACCGCGCCGATGAAGACGACCCCCAGGACGATCCAGAGGATGCACGGCAGCCAACCGAAGGTGAGGCAGGCGGCGATCGGTCCGACGATCGGTCCCGCGGCGGCGATGGCGCTGAAGTGCTGCCCCATCAGGTAGAAGGGGCGGGTCGGGACGAAGTCGACGCCGTCCCGCTTCGCGTCGGCGGGGGTCGCGACGTCCGGGTCGAGCCGGTAGTGCGCGGCGACGAGCTCGCCGTACAGGCGGTACCCGGCGGCGAGCAGGACCACCACCAGCAGGAACAGAAGGGCCAGGCTCAACGAGGACCTCGCGTCGTGCGTCCGCGGGGGCGGACGATACCAGCTTCCGCCTCGCCGCAAAGGTGCGACTCAAAATCCCAATGTGATCCTCATCAACGCGTCCAAATGTCGCAGGACGTCATATTCTTGACGACATTCCGCCGAATCGAATTTTCAACTGATTGGTTTTCCTTATAATTTAATTAGTTTGCTGGAAGAGAACAGATGGCACATCAGATGCTCTGACGTCGGTCGTCGGCCCAACACGCTTTGCCTTTCGGGGGAAGAGCATGCGTACGTGGAAGAGGGCGCTGCCGATCGCTTCGACTCTCCTGATCGGCGCCTGCACCAACGACTTCGCCATCCTCCAAGTCCGTCCCGACGTCTCGGTGAGTCCGGCATCGATCGACTTCGGCCGGATCGAAAACGGCTCGATCGACACCGCCGAGGTCGAGATCGCAAACCAAGGCGCCGAACCGCTGACCGTCACGTCCGTGCGCCTCCAGCCCGCCTCCTTCGGCTACGGCCTCGACGGCGAGGTTCCGACGGTCGATGCGCCGTGGATCCTGTCGGGCGGCGAGTCGCGCACGGTACGCGTGGTGTTCGCGCCCAACGACAACGGACTGTTCGGCACGGCGCTGATCGTCGACTGCGACGACGAGGACGAGCCGCAGACGACCGTCACCGTGGGGGGCGAGGCGTTCCTCTACGTCGTCGACGACTTCACCCAGGGCAGCCAGGCCGGCGGGCTCGCCGATCTCCTGTTCGTCGTCGACAACTCGAGCTCGATGACCGACAAGCAGCAGAAGCTCGCCGACTCGTTCGAGACGTTCATGACCTGGCTGGTCGATGCCGACATCGACTACCGCATCGCCGTCGCCACCACCGACATGGTCAATCCGCAGCATCAGGGGCGGTTCCGCGGCGATCCGAAGGTGATCTCGCCGGCCACCCCCGATCCGCTCGGGAGCTTCCAGGCCAACGCCATGGTCGGTGCCACCGGCAGCTCGAACGAGCGGGGACTCGACGCGGTCGTCGCCGCGCTCTCCCCGTCGCTCCTGTCGACGACCAACGCCGGCTTCCTGCGCGACGGCGCGCGACTCTACGTCGTCTTCGTCACCGACGAGGACGACGCGTCGCAGGGGCCGGTCTCGGACTACGTCGACGACGTGGTGTCGGTGAAAGGGGGCGACCCGTCGCGGGTCTACTTCGCGGCGATCGCCGGTCCCGCGCCGTCGGGCTGCTACAACGCCGGTGGTTCGGCCGCGGCCGGAACCCGTTACGACCAGGTGATCGACCAGACGAACGGCCTGTTCGGATCGATCTGCGAGCCCGAGTTCGGGGTCACGTTGCAAGGATTGGGGTTCGAGATGGCGGCGGCCGCCGGCCAGTTCTTCCTGAGCTACGTGCCGAACGTCGAGACGCTCGACGTGACGGTCGACGGCATCGCGCAGCCGACCGATCGCTGGTCGTACGTCTCGATGACCAACTCGATCCGCTTCGAGGATGCCTACGTGCCGGCGCCCGGGGCGCACGTGAAGGTCGAGTACGACGCGCAGTAGTCCGATCGGCCAGGGTCGCCGGCCCTCCCTCGCGTGAAACGATTCACGCCACTCGGCGCGCAAACCGTGAAAAACGGGCCGGTTCCGCTCCGCGAACGTGACCGAGCGCACCGTCACGGATCACACAAGGCGGCGCATTCACGGTGATTTCATGGAGCGTGCGGGCCGTCACAGGCCGGCGGGCGTGAAACGATTCACGCACGCCGGCGCGCCGCGTGGCCGCGCCGGTCGCCGATAAGTCGGTCCGCCGTCACGCCAATCCCGACCGGCGCGGCACGTGGTCTGCCGGCTGCACCGGACCCCTTGGATCGCTCCGGGGGGGATCGCGCGTGCACGTCCGCTTCGTCATCGCCGCGTCGCTTGGGATCGCGGTCGCCGGGTGCGCGACCCCATCCGAGCAAAGCGCGCGCGTCGACCGGACGCTCCGCGATGCGGCGCCGGGGGAGAGCGTCTACGCGTTCGTGATGGGGGCCCGGGAGGAGCCGGTCGGGGAGGTCGTCGCGTCGATCGACGGTCCGGAGCTCGTCGTTCGCTACGAGATGGCGTCGGCGTTCGAGCTCGCCGACGCCCACCTTTGCGTCGAGGAGGCGCCGTTCGCCTTCACACCGCCGGGCCAGTGCCCGTACGGCGCCGATCCCCGTCCCGCCGGAACCGGCCGGTTCGAGTTTCGCGTCCCGCTCGCCGATCTTTCGAT
>CAYJRR010000191.1:0-5741 GCA_964372275.1 uncultured bacterium | reverse complement strand
CACCACACCTTCTTCGAGATGCTGGGGAACTTCTCCTTCGGCGACTACTTCAAGGAGGACGCGATCGCCTTCTGCTGGGAGCTGCTCACCCGGGAGTTCGCGCTCGACCGGGGCCGCCTCTGGGTCACCGTCTACAAGGACGACGACGAAGCGGAACGGATCTGGAAGCGGGTCTCCGGCCTGCCCGCCGACCGGATCCGGCGCTTCGGCGAGAAGGAGAACTTCTGGGCGATGGGGGACACCGGCCCGTGCGGGCCGTGCTCCGAAGTCCACTTCGACCAGGGTCCGGAGCTCTCCTGCGGCCGCCCCGATTGCGGGGTGAACTGCGCCTCCGACCACTGCGATCGCTACCTCGAGATCTGGAACAACGTTTTCATGCAGTTCGAGCGCGACGCGGCGGGAAAGACGACCCCGCTGCCCCGTCCCTCGATCGACACCGGCATGGGTCTGGAGCGGATCACCTCGGTCCTGCAGGGCAAGAAGTCGAACTACGACATCGACCTGTTCCGGGGGATCTTGGGCTCGATCGCCGAGATCGCGGGCTCTCGCTACGGCGCCGACCCCGCCAAGGACGCCTCGATGCGGGTGATGGCGGACCACGCCCGCGCGACCGCCTTCCTGATCTCCGACGGCGTGCTGCCGTCGAACGAAGGGCGCGGCTACGTGCTGCGCCGGATCATGCGCCGCGCGATCCGGCACGCGGTGAAGCTGGGGATCGAAACGTCCCGATTCGACGCGGTCGTCGGCCGGGTGATCGCCGATATGGGCGGCGCCTTCCCCGAGCTGCGGCAGAAACGCGATCACGTCCTGCAGATGACGCAGCTCGAGGAGAAGCGCTTCCGCGAGACGCTCGACACCGGCTTGAAGCTCCTGGCCGAGGCCTCGCGGAAGGTGAAGGCGGCGGGCGGATCGTCGATCCCCGGAGAGGTCGCCTTCAAGCTGCACGACACCTACGGCTTCCCGCTCGACCTGACGCGGGTGATCGCAGCCGAAGACGGCTTGGCGGTCGACGAGGCCGGCTTCGACCGCCACATGGCGGAGCAGCAGGAGCGCGGCAAGGCCTCGTGGACCGGTTCCCAGGCGGCGGCGGGCGACCGCGAGCGGCTGATCGAAACCGCCGCCCGCGAGGCCAAGATTTCGGTCGGCCAAGGCCCCCTCGGCGAGGCGCTCGGCAAACCCGGTTTCCTACGCCTCTCCGCGCCGGCGGAGCGGCCGCACACCGCCCCGGGGGCCCGGCAGGAGCCCACTCTCGCCGACCTGGATCGCCCGACGGCGGAGGCGCTGGAGCGGGCCGGCGTGGGGGATCTACGCGACGAGTTCCTCCGGCACGCGCGCGAGCCGGCCAGCGCCAACCTCGCCGGTCGGTCGCGGGTGCTCCTGGCGCTTCGGGCGAGCGGCGAAGCGGCGATGCTCGGCCCGGGGGAGGTCGGGGCGCTCGTCACCTGGTGGAGCCCCTTCTACCCCGAAGGGGGCGGCCAGGTGGGGGACCGCGGGACGATCCGGGGCGAGGAGGGGGCGGAGTTCGTCGTCGAGGACACGCAGAAGCTCTCCACCGACCTCCCGCCGATCCACCTCGGCCGCGTCACGAAGGGGCGCTTCCGCCCGCGCGACACCGTCGACCTCCAGGTCTCCGCGGAGCATCGGGTGCCGACGCGCGCGCACCACACCGCCACCCACCTGATGCACGCGGCGCTGCGGAACGCGTTGGGGACCCACGTGAAGCAGCAGGGATCGCTCGTCGAGCCCGGCCGGTTGCGCTTCGATTTTTCGCACTTTCAGCCGGTGTCGGCGGCGGAGCTGCGCCGGATCGAGCGCGAGGTGAACGACGTCGTCTTCCGGAACCTTCGCGCCGTCCACCGCGAAATGACCCACGCCCAGGCGCTGGCCGCCGGCGCGCTCGCCTTCTTCGGCGAGAAGTACGGCGAACGGGTGAAGGTCCTCACGATCGGCGACTACTCCAAGGAGCTGTGCGGCGGAACCCACGTCGCCGAGACCGGCGAGATCGGCCTGTTCCGGTTCGTCGCCGAAGAGGGGATCGCGGCGGGCGTGCGGCGCGTCGAGGCGGTGACGCAGGCCGCGGCCCTCGCGCACGCCCACGAGCAGGAGGACCTGCTCGCCCGGGCGGCGGGCCTGCTCAAGAGCGCGGTCGCCGACCTCCCCGCGCGGATCGAGCGGCTGTTGGACGAAAGCCGCCGGCAGACGAAGGAGATCGAGCGCCTGCGAGGGCAACTCGCCTCGGCCGGCGCCGGCGATCTCCTGGCGAAGACGCGCGAGGTGGCCGGGGTGAAGGTCGTCTCCGCGAGCGTCGAGGTCTCCGACCCCAAGGCGCTCCGCGAATACGCGGAGAAGCTCCGCGACAAACTGGGGAGCGGCGTGGTGGTCCTCGGCGCCCGGACCGCCGACGGCAAGGCGACGCTGGTCGCCGCCGTCACCAAGGAGCATCAGGCGAAGGTGCACGCCGGAAAGCTCGTTCAGGCGCTGGCGGGGATCGTCGGCGGACGCGGCGGCGGCAGCGCGGAGATCGCGCAAGCCGGCGGTCCCGACGGGGAAAAGGTGGGGGCCGCGCTGGAACAGGCCTACGAGCTCGTCGGACGCTGAAGCAGCGTCCCTCCGCGGTCCGCTGTCGCTCCCTTCCGTTCCCGTCCGTTCCTTTTCGGCTCCGGCTCCGGCTCCTTTCCCTTGCCCATTCCCCAATGGGGAGGGGAGTCGGAGCCGGAGTCGGAACGATTCGGGACGGGACCGGAAGGAAATCCGCGCTACCGCGCCCGCCGGCGTCCGATGCGGGCGGCGATCGCGGTGGCGCCGGGCGACTCGTGCTTGGGCGGCCGTCCCGGTCCCCGGCGCTTGGGAGGACGGCCCGGACCACGCGCCTTGCGGGGCCGGCCGGGGCCGCGACGCTTCGGCGGACGGCCGGGTCCGCGGCGGCCGGGTCGGGTCGCCCATGCCACGCGCTTCTCGAGCTTCTCCATGCGGCGCCGGAAGTCGCCGAGGGTGTCGATCAGCGGCTCGATCGCCGAGGCGATCGTGTTTTCGACGTTGCGGGCCTGGAAGGCGGTCAGGTGGAGCATCATCTTCTCCACCGACTTGAGCACCCGCTTGGGACCGGTGCGGCGGATCCCGCCGATCGCCGCCGCCTTTCCATTCAACGCCTTCCGTCTGGCCAACGTCGTCTCGCTTTCGAAAAAATTACGATGCCGAAGGTCGCGAAATTCGCATCGCTTTCTTCGCAACGGGCGAAACGATATCGGCGATCGATCCGTCGTGTCAACCGGCCGCCTTCCGTCGACGAACGGAGATCCGCGCGAGTCACGCAAATAATTCAAAGGACCGGGAACCCCGACTTCGATCACGACGAGAAGCGTTCGCGCGTCGGCCGGAAGGCGAACGCTTCCTGCACGTGCTCCTCGCGGACCCGAGACTCGCCGGCGAGATCGGCGAGCGTGCGGGCGATGCGCAGCGCCTTCGAGCGCCCCCGCGCCGACATCCCCCGATCGACCTCCGCGGCGAGGAGATGCCGGACGGCGTGGGTCAGGTCCCGCTCCACCGGCGGAACGCCTCGAACGGCGCCCGTCTCCCGACGGGCGCGCGAAGCGCCGTCCCGTTCGGCCGCCATCGCGCACGCCGCCGCGACCCGCGCCCGAACCTCCGAGGACGACTCGGGCTCCGGTCCGTCGAACGCCGCGCCGCTCAACGGCTCCATCTTCACGTGGAGGTCGATGCGATCGAGCAGCGGTCCGGAGATCCTCGCCAGGTAGCGGTCGACCGCCTCCACCGGACAGACGCAGCGACCCGTCCCGGCGAATCCGCAACGGCACGGATTCATCCCCGCGATCAACGCGAAATCGGCGGGGAAACGTATCCTCCGACCGGCCCGGGAGATCGAGACCTCCCGCTCCTCGAGCGGTCCCCGCAACGCCTCCAGCACGTCGCGGTCGACCTCCGGCAGCTCGTCCAGGAACAGGACGCCGCGGTGCGCGAGCGTCACCTCGCCGGGCCGGAGCGGATCGCCGCCGCCCAACAACGCCCCTTTTCGCATCGACGGGTGCGGGGAGCGGAACGGCCGGCGATCGATCGTCGCCCGGTCGACCGGCAGACCGGCGACCGAATGGATCGACGCCACCTCCAGCGACTCCTCGGCCGTGAGCGGCGGGAGGATCGACGGGAGGCAACGCGCGAGCATCGTCTTTCCCACCCCCGGCGGACCGGACAACAGCAGACTCAACGATCCGGCCGCCGCGATCTCCAGGGCCCGCCGCGCCGCCAGGTGACCCCGCACCCACGCCAGATCGTACCCCTCGTCGGGATCGCCCGCCGCGCCGGTCGGCGAGCCGTCCCCGTTCGGCCCGCCGACCTCGGAGGCGCTCGGGTGCGGCCGCGCCAGATCTCGATCCCCTCGGAGAAATGCGACCACCTCGCCGAGAAGCTCGGCCTCCCGGACTTCGATCCCGGCCACCCGCGCCGCCTCGGCCCCGTTGGCGCGGGGAACGATCAGCCCCTTCCCCCCCGCGGTCCGCGCCGCGAGCGCCACCGGGAGCACGCCCGTCACCGGCCGCAACCGCCCGTCGAGCCCCAGCTCGCCGACCAGCACCCAGCCTTCCGCCGCCCCCACGGGAAGGTCGCTCGCCGCCGCCAAGAGCGCCACCGCGATCGGAAGGTCGAACGCCGTCCCCCGCTTGGGAAGGTTCGCCGGCGCCAGGTTCACCGTCACCCGGCGCGGAGGGAACGTGAAACCGGAGTTCCGGATCGCGGCGCGGACCCGATCCTTCGCCTCGCGCACCTCCACCGCGGCGAGACCCACCGTCGCGATCGCGGGGAGCTGGGACGCCAGGTCGACCTCCACCGCCACCAGTACGCCGTCGATCCCGACCGCCACCCCCGACCATGCTCGTGCCGTCTGCCGCATCGTAGGCTTCGGATCCCGAGCAAAGGCCGGGCCGGACCCGACGGCGGCGAAGGCCGAGTCGCGGGTTTGGGCCGCTCGATCCGTTCCATCGGCGAAAAGAAAGATCCCGACCGCCGCCACGCCCCACGGACGGCGCCCCCGACCCGTCCGGCCGACCGGACTGGACGCGCGCCCGCCGTCCGGTCGGCGGCGTCGACGCGACCGGCGCCGTTCTTGCCGCCGACTCCGGCGGTCACAAAGGACGGCATGGAGGTTGGAACCGATGTCGACCTATTCGGAGTTGATGACCCACGAAGCGCGGCCGTTCCGCTGGTCCGCCACCTTCGCCGGCCTGGTCGTGCTGCTTGCGTCCGAGGCGTTCTTCGTCGTCCTCGGCGCGGCGCTCGGCATCTCGATCCTGAAAGGCCCCGAAGAGGCGGGGACCGGCTTCGGCGTCGGCGCCGCCGTCTGGACCGGGCTCACCCTGATCCTGTCGACCTTCCTGGGCGGGATGGTCGCCGGCTACCTGAACCGGCCCGTCGACCGGGCGCTGGCCTGCCTGCAAGGGTTCGTCGTCTGGGCCTTCGCCAGCGTCGTCGGGCTGATGATGATCGGTTCGGCCTCCACGCTCGCGTCCGGCCTCCTGATGGCGCGGAGTCCCGAGACGTTGCAACGCCTCGGCGAGCGCGCCGGCGGCTTCCTCCCGTCGATCTCGCAGATGGCCGACATCGGAACGGGCGCCGCGTGGGCCACGGTGGTGTCGATGATCCTCGCCGCGTGCGCCGGCGCCGCAGGCGGGATCGCGGGCCACAACCGGCTGATCCACGAGAAGGAGGTCCGGCCGGGTGAGCGCCGGGTC
>CAYJRR010000190.1:0-5837 GCA_964372275.1 uncultured bacterium | reverse complement strand
AGCTCCGCTTCGCCATCCGGGAAGGCGGCCGGACGGTCGGCGCCGGGGTCGTCTCCGAAATCCTCCAGTAACGGCAAGGAGCGTCACGCCATGCGCGTCATCATCGGTCTCGAGTGCACCAAGTGTAAGAACAAGAACTACTCGACGACCAAGAACAAGACCCGGACTCCGGACAAGCTCCAGTTGAACAAGTTCTGCCCGACCTGCCGGCAGCACACGGAGCACAAGGAGTCGAAGTAATTCGGACCAAAGGCCAGTAGCTCTAATTGGTAGAGCGCCGGTCTCCAAAACCGGATGTTGGGGGTTCGAGTCCCTCCTGGCCTGCCAGCCGGACCTTTATTTCGAGGACGAATGTCGACCGAAGCGAACAACGTACAGACGATCGCGAAGCTGAACAGTGGGGACCACACCCGCTACGTCCAGCTCGCGCAGGGGATCGCCGCGATCGGCGTCTGGTGGGCGCTGGCCAAGACGTTCGAGCTCGTCTGGCGCGTGGCGTCGCTGCCGGGGGCCCGAGCCCTGGGGCCCGGCGTCCATACCGGGGCGGTTCTCGCCGGCGTCCTGGCGGCGGGGGCGTTCGTCTACACCATCCGGAACGCGCGCGCGCAGGAGTTCCTGAACGACGTGGCGGTCGAGCTGCGCAAGGTCAGTTGGCCCACCGGAAAGGAGACGCGGCAGTCGACGATCGTGGTGATCGCCTGCGTCGCGGTGGTGGGAGCGATCCTCGGCCTGTTCGACCTCGTCTGGTCGAAGCTCATCAAACTTCTCTTCACCTACGGGGCGACCTGATGACGATCGAAACCGAAACGGGAACGCCGCCCGAGCAGACCGGGGCCGCCGCCCCCCCCGCGGAGTCGGCGCCCGTTCCCGCGCCGAAGCCGAAGTCGAAGAACATGTCCTGGTACGTGGTCCACACCTATTCGGGCTACGAGAACAAGGCCAAGCAGGCGCTCGAGGACAAGGTCCGCGCGAACGGCCTCGAGGAGTTCTTCGGCCAGATCCTCGTCCCGTCGGAAAAGGTGACCGAGAGCCGGTCGGGGGTAAAGCGGACCACCACCCGGAAGTTCTTCCCCAGCTATCTCTTCGTGCAGATGGAGCTGACGGAGGCGACCTGGCACTGCGTGAAGAACACGCCGAAGATCACCGGGTTCGTTGGCGGCGGCACGCGCCCGTCTCCGATCCCGGAGAACGAGGTCCTGCGGATCACCAGCCAGATCGCCGAGGGGACGCTCAAACCCGTGACGCGCGTCGCCTTCGAGAAGGGGGAGCAGGTCCGCGTCTCGGAGGGACCGCTGCAAGGTTTCACCGGCGTCATCGAAGAGGTGAACACCGAGAAGGGGCGGGTGAAGGTGATGGTCTCGATCCTCGGCCGTTCGACGCCGGTCGACGTGCAGTTCAGCGAAGTGGAGAAGGTGTAGAGCCATGAAGAAGATCGTCGCCCAGGTGAAGCTGCAGTGCCCGGCCGGCAAGGCCAACCCCTCGCCGCCGGTGGGGCCGGCGCTCGGCCAGCACGGCGTCAACATCATGGGGTTCTGCAAGGAGTTCAACGCCCGGACCCAGGCGCAGGACGGCATGATCATCCCGGTCATCATCACCGTCTACGCCGACCGCTCGTTCACTTTCGTCACCAAGACGCCACCGGCCTCGATCCTCCTCAAGAAGGCGGCGAAGATCGAGTCGGGCTCCGCGGAGCCGCACAAGACCAAGGTCGGTTCGGTGACGAAGAAACAGGTGGAGGAGATCGCCAAGCTCAAGATGCCCGACTTGACCGCGGCCTCGATCGAGGCGGCGATGCGGTCGGTCGAGGGGACGGCGCGGTCGATGGGGATCGAGGTCAAGGGATAGCGAAGGCAACGAACGGCGGTGGGAGGCCTGTCGGCGTGAAAGCGCGGATGGCCGCATGGACCACCGAAGGAGACGACG
Organism: uncultured bacterium; assembly: GCA_964372275.1. Lineage (GTDB taxonomy): Bacteria > CAYJRR01 > CAYJRR01 > CAYJRR01 > CAYJRR01 > CAYJRR01. Next base: position 3,914 of record CAYJRR010000190.1, on the reverse strand, counting down.
CGTGGCAAAGAGTGGAAAGAAGTACGCCGCGGCGAAAGCCAGGGTCGTGACCGGCAAGAAGTACGGTCTCGACGAGGCGGCGAAGCTGGTGAAGGAGTGCGCGTTCGCCAAGTTCGACGAGACGGTCGAGCTGGCGGTGCGCCTGGGGGTCGATCCGAAGCACGCCGACCAGATGGTCCGCGGCGCGGTGGTCCTCCCCCACGGCGTCGGCAAGACCGTGCGGGTGCTGGTCTTCGCCAAGGGCGACAAGGAGAAGGAGGCGAAGGCGGCGGGCGCCGACTTCGTCGGCGCGGAAGACCTGATCGAAAAGATCTCGGGCGGCTGGCTCGAGTTCGACCAGGCGATCGCCACGCCGGATCTGATGGGCCAGGTCGGCAAGATCGGCCGCGTCCTCGGACCCCGCGGCCTGATGCCCAACCCGAAGGTCGGAACGGTGACCTTCGACGTGGGGAAGATGGTCAAGGAGCTCAAGGCGGGCCGCGTCGAGTTCCGCACCGAGAAGGCCGGCATCGTGCAGCTGCGCGTCGGCAAGGCCTCGTTCAAGCCGGAGCAACTGGCGGAGAACGCCGCGGCGGTCATCGAGCTGATCTGGAAGCTCAAGCCCGCCACGGCCAAAGGGACCTACGTCAAATCGATCACCCTCTCCAGCACCATGGGGCCGGGGGTCGACGTCGACCCGACGATCTTCGCCAAGCAGGCGACCGCGTAAGGAGCCGAGAGGAAGACCATGACACACGCAGAAAAGCCCGCGGGCACCGTCAAGGCGGTCCGCGTCGAGAAGCAGAAAGAGGTCGACCGGCTCCACGAGCGCTTCCTGAAGGCCGACATCGCCATCCTGACCGAGGTCCGGGGGATGACGGTCGACAAGGTGACCCAGCTTCGCGCCGACCTCCGCAAGGGGAAGTCGGAGCTGAAGGTGGTGAAGAACACCCTCGCGCGCCGGGCGATCGCCGGGACGCGATACGAGGGTCTGAAGGATCGCTTCAAGGGACCGGTGGCGGTGGCGTTGTCCTACGGCGACGTCGTCCACCCGGCCAAGACGCTGGACGAGTTCGTCAAGAACAACGAGAAGGGGCTCCGGGTCCTGGGCGGAAGCCTGGACGGGAAGCTGCTCTCGGTCGACGAGGTGAAGGAGCTGGCGCAGCTTCCGAACCTCGAGGGCTCGCGGTCGCGCCTGCTGGGCCTGCTGATGCAGCCGGCGGCGATGCTCGTCCGGGTGCTCGACCAGTACGTCAAGAAGCAGGGTGGCGCGCCGGCGGCGGGCGGCGGTCCCGCCGAAACGGCCGCGGCCGAGGCACCGCCCGCGGCTACCTGACGCGATTCCATTCCACGAACAACGAACGAACTCTCACACACGGCACTCGATTCGGAGAAAACCATGGCGGACATCAATGCACTGAAGGCGGAGCTCGGGAAGCTGACGATCCTCGAGATCGCGTCGCTGGTGAAGGAACTGGAGAAGGAGTGGGGCGTCTCCGCGGCGGCGGCGGTGGCGGTGGCGGCAGGCCCGGCCGGAGCGGCCCCCGCGGCGGCGGAGAAGACCGAGTTCACGGTCGTGCTGAAGGAGGCCGGCGCCAACAAGATCGGGGCGATCAAGGTCGTCCGCGAGCTGACCGGGCTGGGCTTGAAGGAGGCCAAGGACCTGGTCGACGGCGCTCCGAAGACCCTGAAGGAAGGGGTCAACAAGGAAGAGGCCGAGACGATGAAGAAGAAGCTCGAGGAGGCCGGCGCCAAGGTCGAGCTGAAGTAAAGAGTGGTTTTCTTGGAGAAAGTTCGCTAAACAGCGCGGGCGGTAGACCCTGGCTCGGGGTCTACCCTTCGCGTCTTTTCCGTCACATACGGGGTACCCACGCGCATGTCCCGACCGGCGACCAACTACCGCATCCGCAGGAACTTTGGCCGGATCAAGAAGATCGTCGACATCCCGAACCTGGTCGACATCCAGAAGCGCTCCTACGAAGAGTTCCTCCAGGCGATCCTCGCGCCCGAAGAGCGGCGTGACGTCGGTCTGCAGGCGGTCTTCAAGAGCGTCTTCCCGATCAAGGACTTCAACGAGGTCTCGAGCCTCGAGTTCATCGGGTACAGCCTGGAGAAGCCGAAGTACGACGTCGACGAGTGCCGCTCGCGGGGGATGACCTTCGCGGCGCCGCTCAAGGTCGTCATCCGGCTGGTGGTGTGGGACGTCGACGAGGAGACCAACGTCCGCTCGATCCGCGACGTCAAGGAGCAGGAGGTCTACTTCGGCGAGATCCCGCTGATGACGGAGAACGGCACCTTCATCGTCAACGGGACCGAGCGGGTGGTGGTGAGCCAGCTGCATCGCTCGCCGGGCGTCTTCTTCGACCACGACAAGGGGAAGACCCACAGCTCCGGAAAGCTGCTCTACAGCTCCCGCATCATCCCCTACCGCGGCTCGTGGCTCGACTTCGAGTTCGACCACAAGGACGTGCTCTACGTCCGCATCGACCGGCGGCGGAAGATGCCGGTCTCGGTGCTGCTGCGAGCGCTCGGCTACTCCTCGGAGGAGATGCTCAACTTCTTCTACCAGTCGGAGAAGATCACCCTCGACAAGAAGAAGGACCGCATCGGCAAGGAGGTCGTCTTCGACCTGCTCCCCTGGCAGAAGGCCAGTCGGGACATCAAGGACGCCGACGGCGAGGTGATCGTCAAGAAGGGGCGGAAGTTCACCAAGGGGGCGGTGCGGCGTCTGGAGCAGGCCGGCATCGACTCGATCGAAGTCGACAAGGAGGAGCTGTTCGGCCGGGTGATCGCGCACGACGTCGTCGACGAGGCGACGGGCGAGGTGGTCGCCGAGTCGAACCAGGAGCTGACCCCCGACGTCTTCGAGGAGATCGCCAAGCGCGGGATCGCCAGCTTCGCGCTCATTTTCATCGACGGCATCAACGTGACGGCGGCGCTGCGCGACGTCCTGCTGACGGACAAGATCCAGACGCAGGAGGACGCGATCATCGAGATCTACAAGCGTCTGCGTCCGGGCGATCCCCCGACCTTCGAGACGGCGAAGAACTTCTTCGAGAATCTCTTCTTCAACGCCGAGCGCTACGACCTGTCGAAGGTCGGGCGTCTCAAGATCAACCACAAATTCGGCGAGACGATGCCGCTGGAGCACACCGTGCTCCGGCGCGAGGACGTGCTCCACACCGTCACCTACCTGATCAACCTCAAGAAGAACAAGGGATCGATCGACGACATCGACCACCTCGGCAACCGGCGCGTCCGCGCGGTGGGCGAGCTCTTGGAGAACCAGTACCGCATCGGCCTGGTGCGCATGGAGCGGGCGATCAAGGAGCGGATGAGCCTCCAGGAGATCGAGACGCTCATGCCGCACGACCTGATCAACGCCAAGCCGGTCTCGGCGGTGATCAAGGAGTTCTTCGGGTCGAGCCAGCTGTCGCAGTTCATGGACCAGACCAACCCCCTCTCCGAGGTGACGCACAAACGGCGCCTCTCGGCGCTGGGGCCCGGAGGCCTGACGCGCGAGCGGGCCGGGTTCGAGGTGCGCGACGTCCACCCGACGCACTACGGCCGCATCTGTCCGGTGGAGACGCCGGAAGGTCCGAACATCGGTCTGATCGCCAGCCTCTCGACCTTCGCCCGGGTCAACGACTACGGCTTCATCGAGACCCCCTACCGGAAGGTGGAGAAGGGGAAGGTCTCGACCCAGGTCGACTTCTACTCGGCGCTGGAGGAGGAGAAGTTCGTCATCGCCCAGGCCAACGCGGCGGTCGGCAAGGACGGCAGGTTCGAAACGGAGCTGGTCTCGGCGCGGCGCGGCGGCGAGTTCCTGATGGTACGGCCCGAGGAGGTCGACCTGATGGACGTCAGCCCCAACCAGCTGGTGTCGGTCGCGGCCTCGCTCGTGCCGTTCCTCGAGAACGACGACGCGAACCGCG
>CAYJRR010000189.1:0-5881 GCA_964372275.1 uncultured bacterium | reverse complement strand
GCCACCGCCGCGGCCGACCCGCCGGAGCTTCCGCCGGGCGTCCGCGCCGGATCCCAAGGGTTCTTCACCTTCGCGAAGGCGCTGTTCTCGTTCGACGAGCCCATCGCGAACTCGTCCATGTTCAGCTTCCCGAGGATCACTGCCCCGGCGGCGCGGAGCTTCGCGACGACGGTTGCGTCGTACGGCGGTCGATAGCCGGCGAGGATCTTCGAAGCGCAGGTCGTCTCGAGCCCGCGGGTGGCGAAGATGTCTTTCATCCCCAGCGGCGCGCCGCCCAAGGGCCCCAGGTCCTCGCCCTTGGCCTGCCGCGCGTCGAGCGCCTTCGCCGCGGCGCGCGCGCCGTCGGCGTCGACGCGCAGGTAGCACCCGATCTCCCGGTCGACGCGGTCGATGCGCGCGAGGTACGCATCGGTCGCTTCGCTGGGTTTGACCTCCCGTGCGCGGATCTTCGCGGCCAGCTCGGTCAGCGGAAGCGCGGGGAGCGCGTCGAGGGCGCTCATCGGTCCCCTCGTTCGGCCTCCAGGATGCGCGGCACCAGGAACCCGCCCCCGGCGGCGGCCGGCGCGTTGGCCAGCGCCGTCTCCGGCGGGAGCGACGGCCGCGGCTCGTCCCGGCGCATCGGCGTGGCGTACTCCGCGACGCTGGCGGTCGGCGGCACGCCGGCGGTGTCGAGGGCGCGGAGCTGCTCCACGTGCTCGAGGATGCGGTCGAGCTGCGCGGTCATCGACTCCGCCTCCCGGTCGTCGAGCGACAGACGCGCCAACTTCGCGATCCTCCGGACTTCCTCGCGGCTGATCCTCATGGGTCGACGCCTTCCATACCGCGCGGGCCCCCCGTTTGACAACGTGCGTGACCGTCGCTTCGATCGCGGTCATGCCTCGATCGCCGGCGACGGTGCTCGTCCCGATGCCGGTGCTGGTCGCGGCGGCGCTGCTGGTGCCGGCGCCGCTCGATCCGCTCGCGCCGTTTGAAAGGCTCCCGGCCGTGGTGTGGATCCTCCTGATCGCCGCGGCGGCGCTCCCGGCGGCGGCGGTCGCCGCCGCGCGGATCGGCGTCCGGGATGCCGCCGACCGGGATCGCGCGCTCGGCGAAGCCGGGCTTGCCGCCGCCCTGGCGGCGGTCGCGGCGGCGCTCGCCGCGATCCTGGTCGCGCCGTCCGTCCTGGCGCGCGTCGGCGTCCCCCGCGCCGCGCTCCTCGCCGCCGCCGCCGCCGTCGCCGCCGCCGGAGCGCTCGCCGTCGCGCGCCCGGCGTCGCGACGCCGCCGTCAGACCCCCGGACTGCTGCTCGTCGCCACGGTCGCCGTGCGCGTCGCCGTGGGGGAACCGGCCTCGCCGGAGGAGATCCTCCGGTCGGCGATGGTCGCCGCCCCCGGGTGGGGTCCGGCGAGCCTGGGTTCGCTCGCCGCGCGGGCGATCGCGCGGCCGCTCGCCGCCCCGCGCTACCGCGCCCGCCTGGAGCGGATCGCCGCCGGTCTCGAATCGCGCCTCGCCGACGGATCGCTCACCGGGCCCTTCGCCGACGACGCGCGTCTCCTCCTCGCCTGGCTCTACCGGCGCATCGCCGCCGCGCCGTCGATCGACGACGGCGCCCGGCGCGAGGCCCTCCTCCGTGCGATCTCCGCCACCGCGCGATTCGCCGACGATCCGGCCGCCTCCCCCGAACCGTTCACCCTCGGAGGCGTGCTGGCGATCGAGGCGCGAAACCTGACCGAGGGCCTCGGCGTCGACCCGGCCCTGCGGATGCGCCTCGCGGCGGCATGGGACGGGTTTCGACTCCTCGTCACCGAGATCGACGACCCGGCCGAGGAGCGAGCGGCGATCGAACGGGTGCGCCGCCTGTTCGACGAGCACCGCCTCGACCCGACCCACCCCCTCCACCTCGCCACCTACTCGCTCGAGCGCCATCGCCTCCTCGAGCGCGAGGACGCCGAGGCGGCGCGTGCGTTCCTCGCCGATCTGGCGGCGAAGCCCTGGCCGCCGGCCGCGCTGCAGGCGATCCGCAGGGAGCTCGATCTCCTGCGCCGGCACGAAGGCCCCGATCTTCGCGCCGCCGTCCGCCTGCTGCGCGCGCGCGATCTGCGCGAAGTCGATCCTTCGTCGGCGCAAGCGGCGTACCGATCGATCCTCGCCGAGTTCCCGGAGAGCCCGGTCGCGGCCACCGCGCGCGAGGAGCTCGACACGCCCTGAACGCCCGCCCGTTTGACCGGTGCGTCAAGCACTTGTAACTCTACGATTTTCCTGGATGGACGTTACTTTTTCGGACCTGGCGCGTTGTCTCGTACGATGGTGGCGAGTGTCGCCCGGATTCCCCCTTTCTTCGCGCCGGCTTGGATCTCCTCCCGGCCTCGCCCCCGCATGCCCGTGACCCTTCCCGCGGAGTCCGACGAGTCGTTGATGCGCGCGTTCGCGGCCGGCGACGAGTCGGCGTTCCGCGCGCTCTTTCGCCGGCACGCCGCGGCGACGTTGGCCTTCCTCCAGGCGTCGACCTCGAACCGCGAGGCGGCGGAGGACCTCCTGCAGGAGACCTTCTCCCGCGTCTGCCGCAACTGCGACGACTGGCGCGAGGGCCGGCGGGGCGGCGAGGGGGATTCGTTCCGCGCGTGGCTGTTCGCCATCGCCCGCAACCTGGCCCGCGATGCGGGGCGGCGCGCGACGGTGCGCCGGCGGCTGACCGAGGAGCCGGAAAAGGTGCTCGACGCCGCCCCACCGCCCGAGTCGCCGCACGACGCGACGGAGCGCGGGGAGCTCGCGGCCCGGGTGATGGAGGCGGTCGCCGCCCTCCCCGAGGCGCAGCGGGACGCCTTCGTGATGGTTCGACTTCAGGAGCTGACCTACGAGGAGGTCGCCGCCGCCTGCGCCACCACCGTGGCCGCGGCGAAGATGCGCGTCGCCCGGGCCACCGCCGCGCTGGCGGGGATCCTCGGAGGGAAGCTCGATCTGCCGGGAGACGATTCGCCATGAGCCGCCTGGAATCACCGATGCCGCCGGACGACTGTCGCCGGGCCCGCGAGGCCTACGGACTCCGTCTGGCCGACGGGCTGCTCGACACCTCGGCCGCGGAGCACGCGCGCGCCTGCGCCGACTGCCGCCGGGCGGTCGAGCGGATGGAGCGGCTCTGGTCGCTCGGGGACGAGCTGCGCGATCGTTTCGCGCCGCCGTCGGAGGCGCGGCTGGACGAGATCCTGGAGCGGGTGCTCGCGGGCCGGTACGCCCCGGCGGGCGCCGACGCGCCGGTGGAGACGGTCGTCGCGGCGGCGGCGCGCACGACGCCGGGCGCAGGCCCGATGCCGGCGGCCTGGAGTCGTGCCTCCGCATCGCGCCGGGAAGCGGTGGGGTTCTCGGTCGGGCTGGCGCTCGCCGCCTCGCTGATCGCGTTCGCGGTGATCGGTCCCGACCTGGTGCCGAAGCCGGCGCCGTCGCCGGCCGCGGTCGCCGCGCGAGAAGCGGCGCTGCCGGTCGCCCCGTCGGTGATCCTCGCCGCCGCGAACGGCGAGGTGACGCACGTGCCGGCCGACGGTTCGGTGATGCCGGCGCTCAAGGTCGGCGACGAGCTGCCGCCGGGGCTGTTCTCCGCGGGCGACGGTGCGGCGCTTTCGATCGAAGGGGAGGGGCTGCTCGTCCTGCGGGGCGACGCCACGCTGCTCCTGGGCGGGGTCGCGCGCTCGCCGCTGGTCTCCGTCGCGCGAGGCGAGATCTTCGTCGACCTGCCGAAGGGAACGATCGACGGCTTCCACGTCCGCACCCCCAATGGAACGGTGCGTGTCACCGGGACGCAGTTCGACGTCAAGGTGGAGCCCCGCGGGACGGTGGTCGGCGTGACGCGCGGCAGCGTGGTGGTGAGCGGTCCCGACGGCGAGACCGAGGTCAAGGCGGGACAGGAGGCGGAGCTCAAACCGGGCATGCCGCCGGTCTCGATCGTCGTCTCGGAACCGTCGATCGACGCGCTCGGTTGGGTCCGCGCGCTGACCCCGGACCGGGCGCCGCCGCCGCCGGTGACGACGATCGCCGCCCGCACGGTCGGGCCGCGCGAGGCGAAACCGGGCGCGGCCGCGATCGGAAAGGCCGATCCCGCCGTCCACGCCGTCCCCGGCCTCGACCGCATCGCCGTCGAAAACGCGATGGAGAAGCGCGGCGCCGCCATGCGCTTCTGCTACGAGCAGGCGCTGGCGCGGACGCCGGACCTGGTGGTGCGCGCGCAGATCGCGTTCCGCGTCGACGAAGCGGGCGGACCGAAGGACCTGCGCGTCTCCGGTCTTCCCGCCGCGCAGGCGGTCTTGCAGCGCTGCCTGCTCGACGCCGCACGGGCCGCGGTGCTGCCGGCGACCGCGCCGGGGACCGAGATCGACGTCAACTATCCGGTTCGTTTCGAACCGATCGCCAGCCGCGCCTCGGCCCCGGCGACGCCGTAGCCCGGGCGATCGCCGTCCGTCGGGTGGGTGCGCCTCCCCCGCCCACCGCCGGGTCGGCGCCGCCGTTCGCCACGGCCGAATCGATGGCACCCCCGTTGCACTTCGACCGTGCGGCGCACCGCGCGCCGTCGAAGGAGTTCGTCATGTCATTCCGGTTCGGTCGATCGATTGCGTTCACCTGCGCGGCGCTGATCGCCTCCTCGAGCGTCGCCGACGCGACGACGGACGTTCTTCCGTCGGCCGAGCTCCGCCAGATCCAGGACGCGGCCGAATCCGGCGCCTTCCTGATCGCGGCCGGCTCGGTGGCGATCGGTGCCGCGGTCGTGATCTCGATCGCCGGCGCGAGCCCCGGCATCGCGCTCGCCTTGGGGGCCGCCGGCGCGGTGCACGCGATCGGTGGCTTGCTCCAGGTCGGACGCTCGTTCTACCTGGCGAAGCGCGCCGCCCGGAACATCGACGGCGCCCGCGCCGGTGCGGCCGGCTCCAACGCGGCACGGAACGAGGCGACCGTCTCGTCCTCCGACCTCGATCCGATCCCGGCCGGCGCCAGGGCCACCGCTCCAGGGAGCGAAGGCGCCGGAGTGAACCGCTGACCCTGCGGACTGGACGTCCCAACCGGCGCGTTTTTCGGTGGCTGCGGACCCCTGCGACACGCCCGTACCGGTCCCCGATCCCGGGGAAAAAGCCGATCTCTTCCCGAACGGTCCGCGAACCCCGAGAGCGGACGCGTCGCCGGGCACCGCCGTTGCACGGATGGCGCGTCCGGCACGGGCCATCACGTCCACTCGGGGAGGGGTTCCCATGCGTCTCGCGTTCGTCTCTCGGGTCGTCGCCGCCGTCCTCGCCACCACCGTCCTCGGCACGGCGGTGGCGGAGGCGCGTCCTCCGGAGCCCGACGACCTCGTCCTGATCGAGCGCGATGCGAACGACGACGGTTGGAAGTGGGGGGCCGGCCTCACCGCCATCGGCGCGGTCGCGGGCGGCGTTGCGCTCGGCGCGGCCGCCCTCGGCGCGGCGCCGGTGATCGTCACCGGTGCGGCCGTGGTCGGCGTGGGCCTGGCGGTCGTCGGCATCGGAAAGATCGGCTGGTCCCTCTTCAAGAAGGCGCGAGCCCACTTCGCACGGAAAGAGGTCGAGCGGGTGATCGCCCCGACCGTTCCGGCTCCCGCCGGCGACGGCGCGAACCCCTCGCGCGATACCGACACCCGCCCGCCCGGCACCAACCCCTCGCGGATCCCGCGCGGCGGAACGGCCGGCACGCCGAGCGGCGGCGGCGCTCCGCGATAGCGCCTGCGGCACGACGGACGCGCGGGACACGCGCGGGCAGGCTCCGACCTCCCGCGAAGGCTCGACGCCGGGACCGATCGCTCTCCGATCGCGGAGTTGGCGCCGGCACGCGGTTTGCTGAACGCGCGTTCACTTCCGGAGGATCCCCCGATGCGCCCGCTCGTCTTCCTGGCCGTCACGTCGTT
>CAYJRR010000188.1:0-5961 GCA_964372275.1 uncultured bacterium | reverse complement strand
ACGGCGCCGCCCAGCTCGCGGCGGGTAGCGTCGGAGGCCAAAGCCTGGCGGCAGGCTCGGTCGCGACCGAGGCGCTGGCCGACGGCGCGGTGACGCTGGCCAAGCTCGCGGCCGATTCGGTCGACCAGGCGGCGCTGGTCGACGACGCGGTCGGCGCCGGCGAGCTGCGGGACGATTCGGTCGGCAGCGGCGAGCTGCTCGCCGACGCGGTGACGAACGCGAAGCTGGCCGACGACGCGGTCGGGAACGTCGAGATGCGGGACGACGCGATCGGCAACGCCGAGATGGCCGACAACGCCGTCGGCAATGCCGAGATGCGGGACGACGCGATCGGCAACGCCGAGATGGCCGACAACGCCGTCGGCAACGCCGAGATGCGGGACAACGCCATCGGCAACGCGGAGATGGCAGACAACGCCATCGGCAATGCGGAGATGGCGGACAACGCGGTTGGCAACGCCGAGATGCTCGACAACGCGATCGGCAACGCCGAGATGGTCGACGACGCCGTCGGCGCCTCGGAGATCCAGACCGACGCGGTCCGCGCCGCCGAGATCCTGGACGGCGAGGTCAAGGAGGCGGAGCTCGCCACCGACGCGGTGACGACCGCCAAGATCAAGGACAAGAACGTCACGCAGGCCAAGGTGAACCTGGAGTGGTCCGGAAGCGGGACGGCGACGACCGCCACCAAGATCGTCGCCTTCGACAAGCCCACAGGCAATCCGACGATCACGCTGATCGCGGCCTGCGTCTCCGACGTCAACGGCAGCGAGGTGCAGATCGTCGCTCTGCGCAGTGACGGAACCACGATCGACGATACGGGAACGATCTCCTGCCCCAACAACGGACTCACCGGGACCCTCGGCATCGGAAAGACCACGGTCGACCCGGCCGGCACCACCGCCACGGTCGAGGTGCGCTACAAGGCCGGCAGCGCCGGTGGCACGACGATCTGGCGCCTGTTCAAGGTCGACTACTGATCCGCTGAACATTCGTGTGAATGCCACGCGTGGCGTGGCGGTCCCACCGGCGCGGAGTTTCGGTGGATACGGCGCGTCCCACCGGGCGGCGGATGCCCTTGTTTTCAGCCACTTCCGCTGGGCATGTCGCTTGCTGAATGGCGGTCCGTCCCTCCCGGGAGAAGGAGAGCCGATGACCCGAGCCGCGTTCCGGATCGCCCTGGCGGCGCTCCCCCTGTCCAGCCTCTTCGCCATCGCCTCCCCGTCCACCGCCGCGCCGTCGCCGGATCCCGCTCCGAGCGCCACGGCGGTCGACGCGCGCAGCTGCGCCGATCTCGCCTCCGAGCGAATCCGGCTGGTGCAGGCGTCGGAATCGCTCACCGCCCGGGTCGAAGCCAAGAACCTCGAGCTCGGCGAGACGGCCGACGGTCTCGCCCAGGCCAAGGAGCCGGCGCGCCGCAAGGAGCTCACGCGCCGCCGCGATGGTCTGCGCCGAGAGCTGTCCGAGCTCCTCGACCGTGAACACGAGTCGGTCGACCGGCTCGGCAGCCTCGACGCCGAGATCGCCAGGCGCTGCCGCAAGGGGGCCCGATGAACGCCCGTCTCCCGCTCTTCGTCGGTGCGTTCGCCGCGTCGATCGCCGCGCACGCGCAGCCGACGACGGCCGAGTGCCCTCCGACCGAACCCGCGGCGGCCACCGCGCCGATCTCCGGCGCCGACCTGTGCACCGCGCGCGTCCTCGAGTTCGAGCCTCGCATCACCGCCCTCGGCCGCTCGCTCTGCGCACGAACCGATCCGTCCGCGTCGAAGGCCGCCGAGGACCGGCTGGCGCGTGACTTCGCGCCGCTCGTCGAGGAGTGCGCCGACGCCCTGCTCGCCAGCGAATCGGCCGTCACCCAGTCCTACCTCTACTCCTGGCTGACCGGTCCGAGCGAAGGCTGGGGCGACTCGTTGACGGTCCGGGGCACGACGATCCCGGCGTCGCTCCGGAAGTACCGGGAGGCGGCCACCAGCACCAGCGGCTGGAGCCCGCCCAGCGCGGACGACGTCCCGACCTGGTTCGAGCGGGAAGGGGCCTACGCCCTCGCCGTCGAGGCGCTCCTAGACGGCGCGCGCGCCCGGCTGGCGGCCCCCTCCTCGAGCTGGTCGCTCAACACGGCGAAGACCAAGATCGACCACTACCGCCGCCTCGGCGGCGTGGCGGAGGACGATCCGCGGGTCCGCTTCCTGAGCCAGACGTACGCCCGCCTCGAGACCCCGACCACCGAGGCGTTCCCGGCGGAGCTGGTCGAAACCTACGTCTCGACCCGGCCGGTCCGCCTCACCGGCGCCGCCGGCTTCTACGCCGAGTTCTGCGACGCGGCGGCCGCGAAGGACGATGCGCTGACCGGCGCGCTGAAGCTCGCCTGGATCGCGCACCTGCTGGCGAACGGTCCGAAGGAGCTCGACAAGCTCGTCCCGGCGATCGACGCCGCTCGCGCCCACTACGCCGACTGGTCCCGCGCGGAGCCGGTCTTCGGCGCCGATACCACCGGCCCGTACATGGCCGACCTGGTGATGCGCACCTACTTCGCCGACGACGGCAACGTCGCGAAGCCCTCGGCGGAGATGACGCGCGCGCTGGCCGACGGCGTGAACGGACCGTTGCGTGCCCGCTTCGGCCTCCCACCCGTCGCCTCCGCCGACCGGAACGGCGACGCGCTGGCGGTCGTCGGCTCGAAGTTCGACTCCAACGACAACCTACGGGTGGTCTTCCCCGGAAAGTGCGATCTGACGTCGGTAAAGACGGTGAAGGACGACGGCTCCAGTGGCGAGGTCCTTTCCGGCCACGAGTGGGACCCGCGCGGGATCTACGATCCGGAGAGCTACCGCCACAACGGCGACTACCCGCTCTCGGAGCTGGTCTTCCGCGAGCCGGCCGGGGCGAAGACCGACAAGGCCCGAAGCTACGACGTGTCCCTGACCTGCCGGGACGTCGGCGTCGCGCGGCGGGTGCGGCTGACGATCCCGCCCAGGCCCGACTCTACCGAGCCGATCGACTTCATTCTCCGGGAGGACAAGCCCCCCTACGACGGCATGCTCGCCGACGGCGCGCTCGAAGGGATCCACATCAGCGGCACCCACACCCGCGACGGAGGCGTGGTAGTCGCCGCCTACAAGAAGCTCGGCTTCAAGATCGTCTCCCGCAAGAAGAACGTCGACCTCAAGGCGCGTTTCTTCGACCTCCTGGGGGAGACGAAGGACGGAAAGCCCCGCGTCGACTATTTCGTCAAGGATGCCCACGCCAACGGCTACGCCTACGACGCCGGGATGCTCCGTGTGAACAAGACGGGGATCGAAGTGGTGATGGAGAAGAAGAGCCCCGACGGCAAGACGCACCGCTTGACGGTGCTCGGCAACTCGCGCGGCGAAGGGGACAGCTCACCCGGTGGGCACGCGACGATCGACTACGCGCACTATTTCGACACGGTCTCCGGCCGGGGCGACGCGGCGCTCTTGGTCGGGAACTTCTCCTGCTGGAGCGTCGGAAAGAGCGCCTTCGAGATGGACGGGATCCGGGCCACGAACGTGAAGTACCTCCCGACCGACGAGTCGGCGACCTTCTACACCGAGTACTTCCCCGAGATCGTGGACGAGGAGATCACCTTCATCCTGGTCGGAGGACTCGACAAGCGGCAGAGCTACGCCCAGATGTCGGCAACGTCGACGATCTTCGATGGCGAGATACTCCTGCCGAGCGACGAAGCGTTCGTCTCCACGATGACCGACAAGATCCAGAGCCACCGCGCGAGCAACACCGGGATCCCGGTGCGCGTCTCCCTGGTGGAAAGCCGTCCGGCGAGCTAGCGCCGACTCGAAAACGTCCCCGCGGCGCGACAGACGGTCGTCCTGCGGCTCGGGCGTCCCGCGGCCCGGTCCGGCTCGGACCGGGCCATTTTTTTCGGCCCCCGGGAATCGCGTTCGGGGCGGCGGTACCGTCGATGGTCGAGGCCGCCGCCGCGACCGCAGCGGCCGCAGATGGGACAGGCGTGGGACGGCGTCGTCGCTCCGAATTCGCGCAACCTATCGGAATTTCAGGGCTCGATGCGCTCGTGCGATGGCACGTACTCTGCTCGGCGGGCGGGCATGCGAACCGTTCGGTCGATCCGTGTCCTCGCCCTGTCCACGTGGTTCGTCTCCTCGTCGGCCTCGGCCGCCGGCGTCTGGTTCAACTCGGACCCCGATACCGACCTGACCGGCACGATCGTCGACGCGATGGAACGGAACGTCGAGCTCGCGGCAGGACGCCCGATCGAGTTCGCGGTGAACATCTTCTCGTTCACCGACCCGACGATCCGCGAAAAGGTCCTGGAGCTCGCGAAGGCGAACCCCAATCTCACCGTCAACATCGTCACCGACTGGTCGATGCTCTCCCCCAGCTCGCTGCACGCCCCGCCCTACTTGGAAGCAGCGGCCGAGGGGAACTACACCCAGGCGTGCGCCATGCTCGGCGGCTCGGCGACGACGCGCGCGGAATGCGTGGAGCGGCTCGAAAACCTACTCGGCGGCGAGCCCGTGACCAACGTCCACGTCCGCTACAAGAAGGACGATCCCTACACCTACGACGCATCGCTCGGGCGCGCCGTCTACGACCATGCGAAGACCAAGGGTCTCGACCACCACAAGGGGATCGTCTTCGTGATCGACGGAGTGCCGGTGGAGATGCTCACCGGATCGTTCAACTGGTCGCCGACGGCGAACGACAGCAACTACGAGAACCTGATGCGCTTCCACCGCGACGTTCCCGCGGAGCGGGAGTTGATCCGCGCCTTCGCCGCCGAGCAGGGGGCGATGTTCCACAACGCCGCCGTGACGCTCTCGGGCGACGACGCGCGCGCGCTCAAGACCTGGCTGATGGCGAAACACAAGTTCGCCGCCGGCGCAGGTCCCAATCCCGGGCCGGCGCCGCAACCGACGCTCCTGCCGGACGACGCCGTCTTCTCGCTCTGTCCGCAACCGGACGTCATCCCGACGCTCGAGGAGCTGAGCGAGGCGGTCGACGGCGCGATCGCGGTCATGGGACCGACCTTCGCCGACGAGCCGCTCAACCTCAACAACGCCTCGGTGGCGCGGCTGAAGGGGGCGCTCGGCGTCTCCACCTCCACCGCCCGGAAGATCTTCAACGAGCGGGTGGCGAACGGCGGCTTCGCCGATGCCGACGACCTGCGCGGGCGCGTCCCCGCCGCGGCGGCGCTCGCCGACGAGGCCTTCGACGGGACCGAGTTCGGGACCTCGATGGTCGCGATCAACCACGCCTCCGCCGCCGACCTGCAGGGGCTCCCCTCGATCGGCTCCGTCAACGCGAACAAGATCCGGACCTGGATCGCGGCGCACGGGCCGATGGAGTCACTGGCCGACCTCCGCGCAGCGGGACTGTCGCAAGGCACCGTGAACAAGGTCGGTCCGCACGCCGACCTCCGGTACTCGGAGGCGTTCTTCTCCTCGAAGCTCCTCGACTGCGACCGGCCCGGGACCGGCTTCGCCGCCGTGAACGCGTCCAACACCACCTCGGTGCGGAACGCATCGGACGACGGCGTCTCGGTGGTCGCCGGCAGCCTCCCCGCCCCGGCGGTCGGCCTGTTCCGACGCGCGCGACCCGGCGACCGTGACGCTTTCTGAAATCTTCCAAGCTGTTGGCGAGGAGATTGCCCCCTGGCCGAAACTGCCGAAGCAAGGGAAACGCCGCCCGATGATCTGTCCCATCCATCCCGTGTGGCAACGGCTTTATAACAACGTCAACTCTTTCTTTACCGAGACCACGCTTGCGAGTTTTGTACAGAAATCCGGCCCTAGCTCCTAAATGCGGAATTACGGATTCCTGCTTACGCATGCTCGAAATAAAAAACCTTTCTGTCAAAATTTCCGGCAAAGAGGTGCTCAATGATGTCTCCTGGGCCATACGGCCGGGGGAAATTCATGCGCTCATGGGACCGAACGGATCAGGAAAGAGCACACTCGCGCT
>CAYJRR010000187.1:0-6081 GCA_964372275.1 uncultured bacterium | reverse complement strand
GTCGCGGACCACCGCCTTGTTCCCCGACGGGATGGCGTCGACCAGCCGCTGGGACTAGGCGGGCTCGGCGGTCCGGGTCAGGGAGAGCACCTTTCCGCCGCGGGGCACGACGGCGGGCTGCACCTCGACGCGGTCGAGGCCCAGGCGCCGGAACCGGTCGCAGCCGAACGAAAGGGTCCCGCTCGCGCGGTCGCCCGACGCGGTGATGGCGCCCATCTCGCCGTCGAATCCGGGGAGGTAGGCGTCGAGGAAGTCGCGGACCTGCTCGCGGCCGAGGAACGCTTCGTCCGGAACGCGCTTCACCGCCCGCGCGTCGACGACGAAGACCACCGCCGCGTCGGGGGTGAGCAGCGCGCCGACCTTCGCCGGATCGCGGGACTTCAAAGCCGATCCGAGCGCGTCGGCGACCGCGGCCGCGGGAGCGGGCTCGGTGTCGGCCTGCGGGGCGGCGGGCGCCGCGGCCTCCGGCTTCCGGGCGGCGCCCGCGGCCGGCGCCGCGAGAAGAAGCCCGATTCCCAGGATCGTGAACGTCGACATCGGTCGTCCTCGCCGTCCTTTTCTAGAGCACCAGTTGCACGCCGACCTTGGCCGAGCGGATCTCGCCGTCGCCGGCCCCCTTGTCCTCGCCGGAGAGGACGAGCCCGACCTTGGTGAAGTGTCCGTTCACCACGTACCCGAGACCCGCGTCCCACCGCGTGCGGCGAGGTCCCTCGGCCGCGTCGAACGACTGCCATCGCCCCGACGCCTGCACGCGTCCCGGGCCCACCGGGAACGGAGCGAGCCACGCCGCGAGCAGGTGGAAGCCGTCCCCTTCCACCAGCGCCGGATCGGCGGCGCCGTCGAGGTCGTAGCGGAAGAAGACCGCCTCGACCGTTCCGACGCCGGCCACGCCGAGCCGGTGCTCGGCGATCAGGTCGGCGCTCCATCCGGCGAACGAGCCGCGGTCGAGCGGGACCCCCTTCTCCGGATCGGCCGGGGTCCCGGCGCCGTTGCGTTGCGCGCGGCCGGCGAGTCCGATCGAAAGCGCGCGGCGACTCCCGAACCAGGTTCCGGCGGCGTAGTAGCCGGGCTCCGGATCGAGCAGGTCGAGCTGCACCCGACCGGCGAAGAGCGGATCGTCGGCGACGTTGGTGCCGCCATCGCGACCGCGAAACGTCCCCCCGTGCCACCGCACCGGCCCGATCCGTCCCCAGGCGGCGACGCCGTCATCGCGACCGGCGAAGGCCGACGGCCACACCGCGGTGAACGGCGTATCCCACGCCGCCCCGAAGAACGGTCCGGTCATCGTCGCCCGGTCGGCCGGGACGAGGAACCGGCCGGTCCAGAGCTTGAAGCGCTCGGACGGCTCGATCATCAGGATCGCGTCCATCACCCGCGCGTCCCCCGCCGTCGCACGCACCAGGTTGAGCTGGACCTTGATCCGCTTCTCGAGCTCGCCGGACGCCGCCACCACCGCGCCGTCGGTGATCGGATCGAACGAATTCCTTCGTCCGTCGGGCGCCCCCTTCTCGGTCGTGGTCAGGCTCGATCGGAGCGCCAGGGCGACGGTGAGCGAGCGCTGGTCGTCGATGCGGACGGTGGCGCCGGCGCCGGCCACGCGCGGCGCGAGGATCGACGTGAACAAGAGCGCGATCGTTGTCGCACGCACGGGGCGGAACGTTACCACGACCATCCCCCGGGACCTCCGCGACCGCCGCGTCAAAAGCGCCAGCCGGCGGAGAGGACCACCGTCGGCGCGTGCACGTAGGTGAGATAGGTCTCGTCGAGGTACGCTTCGGCGTCCGACGTGAACGCCTCCTGGAGCTGCGGCAGCAGCGGCTGGAAACGGGGCTCGACCGACGTCGACGCCGCGACGGTGGTGACGAAACCGATGCCGGCGCGGAGTTGCAGGCGTCCCTGGCGCAACCGCCACTCCCATCCCGTCTCGGCGCCGAGCAGGTGCAGCGTCGAGGCGACGTCGTAGTCCCGCTCGCCGCCGGTGCCGTCCGGGGGCTCGGCCCCGGTCGCGAGCGCGATCAGGTCCTCTCCGCCGACGCCGCCGCCGAGGGTTACCAGCGTGTAGCCCCCTTCTAGGTAGAGTCCCCACCGGCGCAGGGGCCGGCCGCCGGCGGAGGCGCGCACGACCAGCGACGACTGAAGCGACTTCTCGATCAGCTCGGCCGTCTCCTCGTCGTAGCCGCCGAGCGCGATCACGATGGCATTGATCGCCTGGACGTACGGACCCGGAAGGTAGCCGACTTCGCCCCCCACGCGGACCCGGCCCCGGTCGAACGTCACCCGCGCGCCGACGTCGAGCGGGAAGGCCGTCCCCGGCTCGACGAACAGACTCCACCGCCCTTCGACCGGCTCCGCCATCGCCGACCGCGCCCCCGATCCTCCGAGGAGCGCGGCCAGCGCGGCGAGCGCGAATCGCCCCGTGCGTCCCACGGACGGAACAGTATCACCGAAACCAACGGCTATACTCCGCGCGCCGATGGCGATCTACGAGAAGATCCTTCGCTCGATCCGCAAGGAGCGCCCGGGGCTGCCGCCGGAGGCGTTGGCGCTCCCGGGGGCGGAGGCCGAGGCGGGGGCGCGCTTCTCGCCCGGCGGACTCGATCACATCGCCCTCTACCACGGGCTGCCGGAGGTCGACCCCACGGCCCGCGCGCACGCCCTCGAGAGCATCGAGTCGCGGGTGCGCGAGATCTCGTCGCACCGCGAACCGGACGACGCCGCCATCGCGCGCCTGGAAGAAGCGCTCGACCGGGAGGACGCGCTGGCGATCGTCGACGACCTCCTGGAGCGGATCTCGGGGCTCGATCTCGCCGACTGGGAGCCGCTCTTCGATGCGCTGTCCACGATCGCGCTCCACACCGACCGGGTGCGCGCGCTGAAGCTGTCGATGGCGATGTTGGGGCCCTTCCAGGAGGAAGAGACGATCCCCTTCTTCCGCACGATGGCGCGCCACCCCGAGTTCAGCCTCTTCGCCACCACCGCGCTCGCCAACGACCCGCGGCCGTCGGCGCGCGCCGCGTTGGTCGCCCTCCTCGACGAGACCGACGGTTGGGCCAAGGTCGACGTCGTCGAGCGTCTGATGCGGATCGACGACCTCGACCTCGGCGAGGCGTTGATCACCAAGGGGCTCGACCGGACCGGCGCGCTGGAGGGGTACCTCGCGCTGGGGATCGCCGAGCGCTGCGACCTTTCCGGAGCGCTGAAGGCACGCGGGATCACGCGCGACACGCTGGCCGGGGCGTGTCGGCTGTTGGCCCGGCTGGCGGCCGACGCAGTCGACGGCGGACCCGCGGGCACGCTCGACGACCTCTCCGACGGGAGCTCGACGGTCCGCGCCTTCTGCGAGCGGCTGCCGCAAGGACCGGCCGACCTGGAGATGGCCGAGGCGGCGGCGGAGCTTCGCCGGTGGGCGCGCGCCCGCGATCGCGAGGAGATCGTCGATGCGGCGGCGGCCTACCTCGAGCGGCCCGACCTGGTCGGCGCCGTCGCCGACGAGTTGGGGTCGAAGGACCCGGCGAGGCGGACGCGGGCGGCGCGTCTCGCCGGGAAGGCCGGCATGGTCGACCTGCTGCCGATGCTCGAGGAGCTCCTGAACCGGCACCCGGACGACGACGAGGCGGCGATCGCCGCGCTTTCCCTCGGCGAAGGGTCCGACCTGGTGCGCGTGCGAGACCGCCTGATCGCGCGGATCCGGCCGGCCGAGCGCACGGAAGGCGTGACCCGCGCCGGGCCGCGCGGCGGAAACGCGTCGGGGCGCGAGGCGTCGCCGCGACTGACGCTCTCGCCGCGACCGTTCCTGGCGTTGATCGCGGCGCTCCCGCGCCTTCCCGACGCGACGTCACGGGAGATCCTGCGGACGGCGACGGCCGACCGGGACGTCGAGGTCCGACGCTCCGCCTTCCGCGCGCTTCGATCGATCGGAAGCGACGATCCGGCCGACCGGGACGCGTTGCGCCGGGCGGCGGACGACCCGGATCCGGCGATCGCCGCCGAGGCGGCGCAGGAGAAGGAGAACCGATGAGGCGCTGCTTTCGTCTTCGGCCCGCGACGGCGGTCGCGGTCGCGACCGTGGCCGTAACGGCGTCCGTAGCCGCGAACGCGGCCGTCGGGGATCGGATCGGATCGGCTACCGATACGGGCTCGGCTCCGATCGGATCGGTTGCCGATACCGCTACGGCTCCGATCGGTTCCCCCGCCGCCGCGGTTCGCGCCGCCCTCGCTCCTCTCGACCCGCTCCTTCCCGAGCTCGAGAGCCTCTACCGCGATCTCCACCGCGCACCCGAGTTGTCGAAGCAGGAGGCCAAGACGTCGGCGCTCCTCGCCCGGCGGATGCGCGCGCTCGGATTCGAGGTGACGACCGGCGTCGGCGGGCACGGGATCGTCGCCGTTCTGCGGAACGGCGCCGGTCCGACGGCGCTCCTGCGCACCGATCTCGACGCCCTCCCGGTCGAGGAGCGGACCGGTCTCCCCTTCGCCAGCCGGGCCACCGCGACCGACCGCGAAGGCTCGAAGGTCGCCGTCATGCACGCGTGCGGCCACGACGTGCACATGACCTCCTGGCTCGGCGCGGCGACCCTTCTGGCGCGCGCGAAGGCCCGATGGCGAGGGACCCTGGTGATGGTCGGGCAGCCGGCCGAAGAGCTCGGCACGGGGGCGAAGGCGATGATCGCCGACGGACTGTTCACCCGCTTCCCGCGTCCCGACCATGCGGTGGCGCTGCACGTTTCGGGCACGGCGGCGGCGGGCACGGTGGAGCACGTCTCGGGCTACGCGCTGGCGAACGTCGATTCGGTCGACGTCACGATCTTCGGCCGGGGCGGGCACGGCGCCGCCCCGCACGCCGCGATCGATCCGGTGGTGATCGCCAGCCGCACCGTCCTCGCGCTGCAGACGATCGTCTCCCGCGAGAACGACCCGCTCGACCCGGCGGTGGTGACCGTCGGCGCGATCCACGGCGGCACCAAGCACAACATCATCCCCGACCGGGTGACGCTGAAGCTCACCGTCCGCTCCTACCGCGACGACGTCCGCCGCAAGCTGCTCGACGCCATCCGTCGCATCGTCAAGGCGGAGGCGTCGGCCGCCGGGGCGCCACGCGAACCGGAGGTCACGGTCGAAGAGGGGCCGTCCGCGACCTACAACGATCCGGCACTGACGCGACGGCTGGCCGGGGCGATCGCCACCGTCCTCGGCGAGTCGAAGGTGGTCGAAGGCCGTCCGGTGATGGGGGCGGAGGATTTCGGCGAGCTGGCGCGCGCCGGGATTCCGTCGTCGCTCCTGTGGCTCGGCGCCGCCGATCCCGCCGCCATCGCCGCCAAGGAGCCCCTCCCGTCACTCCACTCCCCTCTGTTCGCCCCCAAGATCGACCCCGCGCTGCGCACCGGCATCACCGCCTTGACCGCCGCGGCGCTGGAGATCCTCGGCCGGGTGGATTGAGGCGGCGCGAGACCGACGACGACGGCGCGGACGACGCCGGCGCGCCGTTCGACATGGTGATCGACACCAGCGCCGGATCCGCGGCCCGCTGACGCTGGACCAGGGCCAGCTTCCCCTCCCGGCTCAACGAACGAATTCGGTATTCTCGCGACAGCGCCGCTCCCTTGGTCGGGGCACGCTCCAGGTAGACGATCTCCACCGGACCTCGTCCCCGCGTGTATCGCGCACCGGAGCCGCCGGCATGCTGCGCACGGCGGCGCTCCGGGTCGGTCGTGACCCCGGCATAGAGCGTGCCGTCGCCACACCGGAGGAGGTAGACATACCAGCCGCCCACCTCGCGCCCCCGGGGGGCCGTCGCCACGGGTCGCGTGCCGCCGGCCCCTCCCCGGGCCAGCCGCGCGGCGCGTCGCCACACCCGGCGCCAGGCCGCGGCGGTCAGGCGTCCGGTGCGCGTATTGAGCGGACTCGGGTGATAGGCGTCGACCAGGATCGGCGCGCCGGGCGGCCGATGGATCGAGCCGTGCGCAAAGGGGTGGTCGCGCCGCCGCACGGGCACCCCGCGCGCGGCCAGCGAGTCGAGCCAGGCGTCGTGCGCGATCCGGCCGAGGGCGACGCCGACGCGCACCCGGGAAAACCGTGCCGCGTCAT
>CAYJRR010000186.1:0-6195 GCA_964372275.1 uncultured bacterium | reverse complement strand
CTTCCGATCTGGATGCCGTTCCGGCGTCCGCGTCCGCACCCTAGGGATGACCCTGCTGCGAAGATCTCGGTAGAAGGGCCACTCCGCGGTAGCGGTCGCCGCCTCGGCCTCGGTCGCGACCGCGATCCCGGACGCGATCCCGTTTCCTTTGGCGCCTACTTGCCGGCGGCGGGGCTCTCCTCTTCCTCGCCCTCTTCCGGCGGCGGGGGCATCTCGGTGATGCGCAGCCTCGCGACGCGCAGGCCATCGACGCCGGTTACGACGAGCCGGTAGCGGCCGGCTTCGACGACGTCGCCGATCAGCGGCGGCCGGCCGAGCCGCGCGAAGACGTAGCCGCCGATGGTGTCGACCCCATCGCGCTCCTCTTCCGGGATCTCGAGCCCCACCTCTTCGTGGACCTCGTCCAAGAGGAGCGAGCCGTCGACCTCGGTCGTCCCCGACGCGTCGTCGCGCACGATCAGGGGCGCCTCCTGGTCGGTCTCGTCCTGGATCTCGCCGACGATCTCCTCCAGGCAGTCCTCCAGCGTCACCACGCCGACGAACGAACCGAACTCGTCGACCACCAGCGCCATCTGGGTGCGCGTCGACTGGATGCGCCGCCGCAGCTTGTCGAGCGGCATCTGCTCCGGGACGATCAGGGGCTGGCGGGCATAGCTCCGCAGATCGCGCGACGCGCCCGGGTCCATCGCCGCCTTGAACAGATCCTTGGTGTGGACGAACCCGATGATCTTTCCGCGCTCCCCCTCGACCAGCGGGTAGCGGGTCCACTCGCCGGCGATCGCCGCCCGGATGTTCTCGTCCCACCCCTTGCGGGCGTCGAGCACCTCGACCCGCGCGCGCGGCGTCATCACCTCGCGGGCGACCCGCCCGGTGTAGTCGACGACGTTCGTCAGGAGGTCGCGGGTGCTCTCCGACAGTCCCCCCCCTTGCGCGGAGGCCTCGAAGATCAGCCGCAGCTCCTCCTCGGAGTGGACGGCGTCGCGTTGGCCGGTCGCCGGGGGCAGGCCGAAGGCGCGCAGGAGCAGGTTGGCCAACCCGTTCAGCGTCACGATGATCGGGTAGGAAAGGCGGAAAAAGAGGTGAAGCGGCGCGGCGGTCCAAAGCGCCGTCTGCTCGGCCTTGGCGATCGCCAGGCTCTTGGGGGCCAGCTCCCCGACGACGGTGTGCAGGAAGGTGATGGCGGCGAAGGCGAGACCCGAGGCAAGAACGTGGGAGGTCGCCGCCGCCAGGTTCCCGGCGATCGCGGTGAGCGGCCGTTCGATCAGATGGGCCAGCGCCGGCTCCCCGATCCAGCCCAGCCCCAGGGAGGCCAGGGTGATCCCCAACTGGTTGGCCGAGAGGTAGGCGTCGAGCCGCCGGACGACCTTCAGGGCCGTCTTGGCCCGGCCGCTCCCCTCGTCCGCGAGCTCCTGGAGGCGGGTCGACCGGATCTTGACGATCGCGAATTCGCTCGCGACGAAGAACCCGTTGGCGAGGACGAGCAAGCCGGCCACGCCCAGGCGCCACATGTCGCTGGGTTCCATCTCGACGGATCGCTAGTTCACCACGACGGCCGAGCGTTGCCAACTGGCGGTGCCCGACCGGAGCGGGTATCCTACCGGCGGCCGTGCTTCGAAATCGACCCATTCCATTGATTCTGTTAGCCTTTTTTGTACTGTCCGCCGTTCCCGGGTGGGGCTCGGAGGGGGGCGCCGCCGACGCGCACGCCGATCCGGTCGCGTCGTTGGCGCTGGGGCTGGTCGTGGTGCTCACGGCGGCCAAGCTGGGCGGCGACCTGGCGATCCGGATCGGGCAGCCGGCGGTGTTGGGGGAGCTCCTGGTCGGCATGTTGCTCGGCAACTTGGGGGGGTGGGGTCCGGCCTGGGTGGGTGCCCTCCCGGCCGATCCTCACCTCGACATGCTGGCCCGGCTGGGGGTCCTGATCCTGCTGTTCGAGGTGGGGCTGGAGTCGACCGTCGCCCAGATGCTGCGAGTCGGGTGGTCGTCGCTGGCCGTGGCGTTGTTGGGGGTGGCGGCCCCGTTCGCGCTCGGCTGGGGGGTCGGCGCGTGGCTCGTCCCGGAGGCCGGGATCTACACCCACGTCTTCCTCGGGGCGATGCTGACCGCGACGAGCGTCGGGATCACCGCCCGGGTCCTCAAGGACCTGGGATCGTCCCAGTCGCCGGAGGCGCGCGTGATCCTCGGCGCGGCGGTGATCGACGACGTGCTCGGGCTCGTCATCCTGGCGGCCGTCGCCGGGGTGATCGGGGCTGCGAACGCCGGGGGCACGCTCGGGATGGGGGAGATTGCCGCGATCCTGCTCAAGGCCGGCGGGTTCCTCTTCGGCTCGCTGGCGCTCGGTGTGAAGTTCTCGCCGCGCCTGTTCCAGCTCGCGTCACGGCTCAAGAGCCGCGGCGTCCTGCTCGCGACCGGACTGTCGTTCTGCTTCCTGCTGGCGTGGGCTTCGAGCCTGCTCGGTCTGGCGCCGATCGTCGGTGCCTTCGCGGCGGGGTTGATCCTCGAGGACCTGCACTACCGAGACTTCCGCTCGAAGGGGGAGCACGGGCTCGAGGAGGAGATCCGGCCGATCTCGTCGTTCCTGGTTCCGATCTTCTTCGTCCTGATGGGGATGCGGACCGACCTCGGCACCTTCGCCGATCCCGGCGTCCTCGTCCTGGCGGCGGCGCTCACGGTCGCCGCGATCGCCGGGAAACAGGCCTGCGCGCTCGGGGTGGGGAAGGGGATCCGGCGGTGGGCCGTCGGGTTCGGGATGGTGCCACGGGGCGAAGTGGGGCTGATCTTCGCCAACATCGGGATGACGCTGACGATCGGCGGTCATCCGGTCGTCGACCGCGGGACGTTCTCCGCGGCGGTGATCATGGTGATCGTCACCACCATGGTGACCCCGCCGGCGCTCGCCTTCGCGATGCGGCGCTAGGACCGGTCCGGCTCACCCCTTCGTGAGCTCGTGGATCGGACGGGCGCCGAGCGCGAGCTTGTGCTCGAGGGCGATCCCCATCGACACCAGGAACTTGAGCCCCTCCTCGGCGCTCATGTCGACCGAGTGGATCCGTTTCGACTCGTAGAGCACGACGTTGCCGAGGTGCAGGTGGTTGGTCGGAACGAGGACGGCGCTCAAGCTGTGCCCGTCGGGGGAGATCGCCACGTCGGGCTTGATCAGGAATCCGAGCGAATAGGAGCCGTCGTTCGGGAACTCGACCATCACCACCTGCCGGAACGGCGTCGACTTCTCCTCGCCGAACGGCGCCAGCAGCTGCTTCACCGCGGAGTAGAGGGTCCGGACCAGCGGGATGCGGTCGAGCAGCCCTTCGAACCAGGCGATCGTCCCCTTCACGGCGAAGGTCGAGACGATGGCGCCGGTGACGATGATGATCAGCAGCGTGAAGCCGAGGCCGATCCCGGGAAGCTTGAGGCCGGTGAGCGAAAGCACGGCGTTGCGCACCGGCTTGTCGACGAGGTCGACGATCTTGAACAGCGCCCAGAAGGTGAGGACGCTGGGCGCCAGCAGCACCAGCCCGGCGATGAACCACCGCTGGACCCGCCGGCTCCAGGTGACGATCTTGCGGGGCGGAGGGACGCTCACTACTCCGCGACGGCGACTTCGGTCGACGCCTTGCGGTTGGTGGCGAAGTTGACCTGGGTGAAGCCGGTCTTGTTCGCGGTGAACAGCACCTTCTTCACCAGCATGTAGGGAACGTTTACGTCGGCCTGCAGGAGGAGGACGCCCTGGGCGCTCTCGGTCGTCACCTGGCCGCCGGTGGCGTTCGCCACGCGGGTGGAGAGGTCGCGCATCTCCTTGAGCTTCTCCTCCAGCTTCGGCGCCGCCCAGTAGCCGTCTTTGATCAACTGGTCGGTCGCCTCCACCGGTTTCCCCTGGACCGAGATCATCGTCTTGCCGACCGTCACCACCGGCGGATTGCCGACCATCTCGGCGACGCGCTTCGCGTCGGGGAGCTTGAGCGTCGGATCGATGAACAGGATCTGCCCCGACGCGGAGAACGACTGGATGAGGTAGAGGACGAGGATGACGAACATGTCCACCATCGGGGTGAGCATGAGCGCCGAGTTCACCGACCGCTTGCCGTGCTGCAGCCGCTTCTTCGCCGCCGCGCTGGTGGAGTAGGCGGTTCCGATTCGGCGGCCGGGGACGACGATGGGCATCTGGACAGTCTCCTTACAGCGGCGTTCCGGATACCGACAGTCCGTCGAGCCCGGCCTCCAACGCGGTGTCCATGGTGTGGATCATCTCGTTGTAGGGGACCCCGTCGGCGACCACGACGACCAGGTTCTTCTGGTCCTTGTACTTGTCCTTGGTCTCCTTCAGCTTCGTCAGCAGCACCGCGTAGTCGTAGAAGGAGGTCAGCTCCTCGATCTCGATGCCGTCCTCGTTCTTCTTCTTCTCCGCGGTGGTGCAGGGTTCCTGGGTGCAGGGGATCGGGTTCTCGATCTTGTTGTTCTCGACGATCGTGAATCCCTTCTCGTGCACCTCGACCCGCAGGTCGACCAGCTCCTTCTTCTCCGGAGGCGGATTCTCGAGCTGGTCGGGGGCGGCGTTCCCTTGCTTCAGCTCCAGCCGGGAGATCTGCGTCCAGACGGCCGTCATCAGCAGGAAGACGATCAGCGAACAAAGAAGGTCGATGAACGGGACGAGAGGGATCTCGACGTCCAACGACTTCTTGCCTCGGGATCCACCCGAGTCCTGGATCGATACGCCGGCCATCGCCCTAGACCTTCAGCTTGTCCCGGTTGGAGACGACCAGGTTCAGCGTCGAGACGGCCGTCTCGTTGATGTCGTCGATCAGGTGCTGGGTCTTGCCGTTCAGGAAGGAGTAGGCGAGGAGGCAGCCGATGGCGGTGAACAGACCGAACGCGGTGCAGTTCATCGCCTCCGAGATGCCTTCGGCCAGGATCTGCGATTTCAGCGCCGGATCGACGCCGGGCTTGGCGACCGAGGCGAAGCACTTCATCAGCCCGAAGATCGTCCCGAGCAGACCGGCGAGCATCGCCACGTTGGCGAACATCGCGAGGAAGCCGGTCCGCTTCTCGAGCTTCGGCAGCTCGCGCAGCGTCGCCTCGTCGAGGGCCGACTGCACCTCGGCGTCGGTCTTGTTGACCTTCATCAGGCCGGCCTTGACGACGTTGGTCAGCGGGGTCGCCGGCTGACCGGTGACGAACTTGATCGCCTTGTCGAGGTTCCCGGAGACGATGAGGGTCGTCAGCTGGGCCACGAAGCCGTCGCGATTGATGTTCGACTTCATGAACAGCACCATGAACCGCTCGATCGCCACCGCGATCCCGAACAGGCCGATCAGGGCGATCGGGTACATCCAGATGCCGCCGCCGTGCCAGTGATGACTTACCGCCGAGAAGAAACCCATGGATGTCTACCTCGCGAGGGGTTGAAACGGTCTGTTCGAACAACGCGCCTTCCGGGGGAAAGTCACGGGCCCGCGGAAGAAAAGGCAGCCTAGCGGGGGAACCCGGCGTGGATCAAGAGGTTCCAGCCGAAGGACCCCCGGGGCCGGCGCTCCCGGCGGCGACCGCGTCGGCTCCGACGCGGCCTGACGACGTGGCGGCTCCGCCACCTCGGTTCCGTCGGGCTACCAGCGGTGAAACGCCGGGTGCCCCGGCTTCACCGCCACGAACAGGCCGGTGCAGGTCGCCGTCACCTTGCCGCCGGCCATGAGCGTCGCCTCGACGGTCGCCCGGTCGTCGGTCGATTCCTTCACCCGCGCGGACAGTTGGATCGTACCGTCCATCGGCGTCGGACGCTTGAGCGTCACGTGGAAGTCGGAGGTGACGGTGCAGGGCGGGGTCTCCCGGCCGGACTTCCGCATCAGGTGCCAGCAGGCCGTCCAGTTGCTGTGGCAGTCGAGCAAGGCCCCGGCGATCCCCCCGTTCAGGACGTTGTCGAACGCCAGGTGGTGGGGCTCCGGGACGAACGAGGCGACCACCTCCGACGCCGGGTCGTCGCCCTTCGGGAAGCTCTTGATGCGCAACCCCTTCTCGTTGGCCGGGCCGCAGCCGAAGCAGCGCAGGGAGGGGGCGTAGCGGTCTTGGAGGCTCTGCTCCGGCATGGCGTTCGCTCCTCGCACGCATCAGGGGATCCTCGGGCCGCCGCTTTCGCGCGGTCGGCCCGACGCGCGCCAGCCGGCCGTCCCTGAGCCGCCGGGCGCGGGCTATTTTTTCAAGCTT
>CAYJRR010000185.1:0-6494 GCA_964372275.1 uncultured bacterium | reverse complement strand
CGATCCCCTGTCCGATCCGATTGGGGCCGCCGCCGAGGATCACCACCTTCTTCCGGTCCGAACGGACCGCTTCGTTCTCCTCCCCGTCGTAGGTCGAGTAGAAGTACGGCGTCCGGGCCTCGAACTCCGCGGCGCACGTGTCGACCGTCTTGTAGACGGCGCGGATCCCCGCCGACCGGCGCATCTCGCGCACCTTGAGCTCCGTCAGCCCCGCGAGCTGCGCCAGCCGCCGGTCGGAGAACCCCAGCCTCTTGGCCTCCCTCAGCAAGAGCGGAAGTCCAGCGCCTGAAACGTCGGCAAACCTCCGCTCGAAGGCGACGATCCGTTCGAACGCCCGCAGGAACCACGGGTCGATCCGCGTCAGCTCGTGCACCTTTTCCACCGACATCCCGGCGCGGAACGCCTCGGCGACGTACCAGGGGCGGCCCGGCGTCGGGTGGCGCAGGCGGTCCTCCAGCTTGGGCGGGACGTCCGGCGCCGACGCCGCGCGCCGCACCCGCCACTCCGAGGGCTTGAACTTCTCCTCCAGCCCGTAGCGGTCGATCTCCAGCGATCGGAGCGCCTTCTGCAGGCTCTCCTCGAACGTCCGCCCGATCGACATCGCCTCGCCGACCGACTTCATCTGGGTGATGAGATCGTTGTGCGCCTCCGGGAACTTCTCGAAGGCGAAACGGGGGATCTTGGTGACGACGTAGTCGATCGTCGGCTCGAACGAGACCGGGGTCGTCCCGGTGATCTCGTTGACGATCTCGTCCAGCGTGAAGCCGACCGCCACCTGGGCGGCGATGGCGGCGATCGGGTACCCGGTCGCCTTCGACGCCAGGGCCGAGCTCCGCGAAACGCGCGGGTTCATCTCGATCACCACCTGGCGCCCCGACACCGGATCGACCGCGAACTGGATGTTGCAGCCGCCGGTCTCGACCCCGACCTCGCGGATGATGGCGATCGCCGCGTCGCGCATCCGCTGGTACTCGCGGTCGGTCAGCGTCTGCGCCGGCGCCACGGTGATCGAGTCGCCGGTGTGCACCCCCATCGGATCGAGGTTCTCGATCGAGCAGACGATGACGACGTTGTCCTTGCGGTCGCGCATCAGCTCGAGCTCGAACTCCTTCCAGCCGATGATCGACTCCTCGATCAGGATCTCGTGCTTCGGGCTCGCCGCCAGACCCCAGAGGACGAACTGCTCGTACTCCTCGTGGTTGTAGGCGATGTTCCCGCCCGTCCCACCGAGGGTGAACGACGGGCGGATGATCGCCGGGAACCCGATCTCCTTGGAGCAGGCGATCGCCTCGTCGAAGCTCCTCACGTAGGCCGACTTGGGGAGGTCCATCCCGATGCGGCGCATCGCCTCCTTGAACGCCTGCCGGTCCTCCGCCTTGTGGATCGCCTCGAGGTCGGCGCCGATCAGCTCGACCTTCAGGCGCTTGAGTGTCCCGTTCTCCGACAGCGCCACGGCGAGATTGAGCGCCGTCTGCCCGCCGAGGGTGGGGAGCAGCGCGTCCGGACGTTCCCGCTCCAGGATCCGCGTCACCGAGGAGACGTCGAGCGGCTCGACGTAGGTGGCGTCGGCGAACTCCGGGTCGGTCATGATCGTCGCCGGATTCGAGTTCACCAGGACGATGCGGTAGCCCAACTTCTTGAGGATGCGGCACCCCTGGGTGCCGGAGTAGTCGAACTCCGGCCCCTGTCCGATGACGATCGGTCCGGACCCGAGCACGCAGATCGAAGAGAGATCGGTCCGCCGCGGCATGGCTCCTTACGCCCCTCCCCCTTTGACCCGCGGGACCAGTCCGACCCCTTCCGGCGCCGCCTCCCGCTCCGCCTCGCGCTTGGCCTCTGCCTCGATCTGGGCCAGCGTGTCCCGCGAGTAGATCCGCGTGGCGTCGACCCGACGGAACCGGTCGAACTTGAGCCGGAGGTAGGCCAGCCGATGGATCACTTCGGTGGCGCGCGCCATCCCGCCGGCGCGCGCGTTCTTGAGCTCCTGCGCGATGAACTTCCGCACTTCGCGCGGATGGAAGATGAAGGCGTTGGAGAAGTGGATCCGGTCGCCGAAGGGAAGCAGCCTCGCCTCGAAGATGTCCCCCTTCGAAAGCCCCGCCAGCGCGCGCCGTTCCTCCACCTCGTACTTCTCCCCGTCGAACAGGTTCTCGACGGTGATGCGCTCCCCCTTCTGCTTCTTGTATTCGAAGATCGAGTGGATCGACCGGTCGAAGCCGACGAAGGCCTTGAGCTCCTCCTCCGGCAGGGTGTCGCGCCCCCGCTCGATCACCAGCGCCGTCGTCG
Source organism: uncultured bacterium (assembly GCA_964372275.1). GTDB lineage: Bacteria > CAYJRR01 > CAYJRR01 > CAYJRR01 > CAYJRR01 > CAYJRR01. The sequence continues at coordinate 4,208 of CAYJRR010000185.1, read as the reverse complement.
ACTTCCCGCCCGCCGCGGCCGGCCAGTCGAAGAGGTAGTACTCCACGAAGCCGTTCATCCGCGGCTCGAAGAACGGATCGTCTTCGAACACCTCGCCGGTCGCCTTGAAGTAGCGGGCCTTCGCTTCGCGTACGGGATCGAGGTAGGCCTCGCCGGTGGCGAGTTGGATCAGCTTCTCGAGGTAGACGTAGGCCTTCGCTCCGTCCATCACGCCCTCTTCCTCTTCCAGTCGTCGACGAGCGCGCGGAACCGTCCGAAGAGCGGCTCGGCGTCGTGCGGCCCGGGGGCCGCTTCGGGATGGTACTGCACCGAGAAGGCGTGGCGGTCCCACGCGGCCAACCCCTCGCAGGTGCCGTCGTAGAGGTTGATCTGCGTCACCTCGACCCCGGCCGGGGCCTGGGAACCGTCGACGGCGAAGCCGTGGTTCTGGGAGGTGATCGACACCTTCCCGGTCTGGAGCTCCTTCACCGGGTGATTCGCGCCGTGATGACCGAACTTGAGCTTGAACGTCTTCATCCCCAGCGCGCGGCCGAGCAGCTGGTGGCCGAGGCAGATTCCGAGGATCGGCCGCTTCCCCAGGAGGGCGCGCGCGGCGTCGACGGCGTAGGGCATCGCCGCCGGATCGCCCGGCCCGTTCGACAGGACGACCCCGTCGAGCCCCTCGATCGCCAGCACCTCCGACGCCTTCGTCCGCGCCGGGACGACCGACACGTCGAAGCCGTGGGAGACGAGCGAGCGCAGGATGTTGCGCTTCACTCCGAAGTCGAAGACCGCCACCCGCGCCCGCGAACCCCGAAAGGGGCCGAGGTCGGGGTCGGGCTCGCTCCAGTCGTAGCCGTCGACGCAGGTCACCGCGCCGACCAGGTCCTGCCCCTCCATCGGCGGAACCGCGCGCGCGGCCGCCACCCACTTCGCGTCGGATTCCGGCGACGGCTCCCCCAGCCCGATCACACCGTTCACCGCGCCGTGCGTGCGCAGGTGGCGGGTCAGCGCGCGGGTGTCGATCCCGGTGATCCCGACCGTCTTGTTCGCGCGGAGGTAGTCGCCGAGCGAGCGGGTCGCGCGCCAGGAGGACGGGATCTCGCACGCCTCGCGCACGATCAGTCCGGCCGCCTGCACCCGCCCGCTCTCGACGTCGTCGTCGTTGACGCCGTAGTTCCCGATGTGGGGATAGGTCATCACCACCAGCTGTCCGCGGTAGGAGGCGTCGGTGACGATCTCCTGGTAACCGGTCATGCCGGTGTGAAAGACGACCTCGCCGACGGCCGCAGGGCCGCCCGCGGCCGCCCCTCCACCCCCTGGAGGGGTGTGCCCGAAGGATCGCCCCCGGAACAGCCGCCCGTCCGCCAGCGCCAGGGTCGCGGCCGTCACGATGCCGGGGCGAGCAACACCGACGGAACCACCGGCTTCTTCAGCGCCTCGAAGCGGCTCCGTTTTCGTCACGGTGCATTCCTCATGAGCGCTTCCTTCTGGGGCCGGGTGGTTTCGGACACCTCCAGGGGGAAGACGTGCGTACGGCCGCCGACGAGTTGGATGCGTTCCGTCCAGCGGAGGGTGCAGGTGAGCGATCCGGCATCGCGGCCGCGCGTCAGCTTCACCTGTTTCGCTTCGATCGTCACCCCGGCCGCCTTGGCCTTCTCCACCGCCGACTTGGTGAGGGCGCCGTCGTCGAAGTTCAGCACCATCGCCGCCGACGTGGTGCGGGCGATCTCCCCCATCGTCAGGTAGTGGGAGGCGACCGGCAGGTACTTGAGCGCGACGTACCCCACCACCGCGAGCAGGCAAAGACCGAGCAGCTGCGCGACGCTGACCCTCAACGTCCCCCCCTCATTGGACCCCCTGTCCGAACCGGTTCAAACGCAGCTTGTGGAACGGCCACCACGACTCGCAACCGTTCCACGAGAGCCACACGAACATCGCACGCCCTTTGACGTAGTTGTAGGGGACGACGAAACCGGTCCGGCTGTCCTGCGAGTTGTCGCGGTTGTCCCCCATCATGAACAGGCTCCCCTCGGGCACGGTCCAGGTGCCCGGGGAGAGGGCCGGCGGCCGACCCTGGAAATGGATCTTGGCGTGGGTGATACCGGTGTCGAGCCGCTCCTCGAACCGCTCCACCGGCGTCGGGTAACAGCCCTGGTCGACCACCTGCGACGGTCCGACCGGCACGTCCTCCATCTTCACGTCGTTGACGTAGAGGTCGCGCCCACGCGTCTCCACCACATCGCCGGGGACCCCGATCACCCGCTTGATGTAGTCCTGGGAGGGGTTGTTCGGGTACTTGAAGACGATCACCTCGCCGCGCGTCGGCTGGCGCCACTTTCCGATCTTCACCGTGGTGAACGGGATCATGAAACCGTAGATGAACTTGTTGACGAAGATGTGGTCGCCGACCTCGAGCGTCGGCAGCATCGAGCCGGACGGGATCTTGTAGGCCTCGACGACGAACGAGCGCAGCACGAAGGCGAATGCCAGCGCCCAGGCCAACGCCTTGACCAGCTCCTTGGTCTCGGAGGCCCAGGAGGACTCCTTCTCCGCGTCCTTGGCCGCCTCGGCCACCGGCACCCCCTCCGTCACACGTCCACCTTCAGGATGGCGCGGAACGCCTCTTGCGGCAGCTCCACGTTCCCCAGCTGCTTCATCCGTTTCTTTCCCTCCTTCTGCTTCTCCAGGAGCTTGCGCTTGCGCGAGATGTCGCCACCGTAGCACTTCGCGGTCACGTCCTTGCGCAGCGCCTTGGAGGTCTCGCGCGAGATGATCCGCCCGCCGATCGCCGCCTGGATCGCGACGTCGTACTGCTGCCGAGGCACGTGCTCCTTGATCTTGGAGACGAGCCCCTTGCCGCGCTCGTAGGCCCGATCCTTGTGGCAGATCATCGACAGGGCGTCGACCTGGTCCCCGTTGATGAGGATGTCGACCTTCACCAGATCGCCCGGCTGGTAGTCGAGGATCTCGTAGTCGAGGGAGGCGTACCCCTTCGTCGACGACTTCAGCTTGTCGTAGAAGTCGTAGACCATCTCGTTGAAGGGCATGCGGTAGGTGATCATCACCCGGTCGCCGGCGTGATACTCGAGTTTGTCCTGCTGCCCGCGCCGGTCCTGGCACAAGGCCATCACGTTCCCCAGGTACTCCTTGGGGACGTGGATCGTGGCGCGGATGAGCGGCTCCCGGATCTCGTCGATCGTTCCGGGATCGGGCATCAGCGCCGGGTTGTCGACCCGCACCACTTCGCCGTCGGTCCGCTTCACCTGGTAGACGACGGTCGGGGCGGTGGAGATCAGGGACAGGTGGTATTCGCGCTCGAGCCGCTCCTGCACGATCTCGGCGTGGAGCAGGCCGAGGAAGCCGCAGCGGAAGCCGAACCCCAGCGCCGCCGAGGTCTCCGGCTCGAAGGTGAAGGCGCTGTCGTTCATCTTGAGCTTCTCCAGCGCCTCCTTCAGGTCGTGGTAGTCGTCGTTGTCGACCGGGAACATCCCGGCGAAGACCATCGGCTGCGGCTCCTTGAAGCCGGGGATCGGCCGCTCGACACCGCCTTTGGCCGCGGTGATCGTGTCGCCGACCTTGGTGTCGCGCACCTCCTTGATCCCCGCGGCGATCACCCCCACCTCCCCCGCCGAGAGCGCCGCCACCTCCACCGGCTCCGGGCAGAAGGCCGCAACCCGCGTCACCTCGTACTCCTTCCCGGTGGAGAGGATCCGGATCCGATCCCCCTTCTTCACGGTGCCGTTGAAGACGCGGACCTGCGTAAGCGCGCCGAGGTAGGCGTCGAACCAGGAGTCGAAGATCAACGCTTCGAGCGGCGCCTCGGGGTCCCCCTTGGGCGGTGGCACCCTCTCCACGATCGCCTCCAGGATCTCGTCGATCCCGGTCCCCTCCTTGGCCGAGGCGAGCAGCGCGTCGTCGGCCGGAATCCCCACGATCTCCTCGATCTCCTCCCGCGCGACTTCCGGCTGGGCGCTGGGCAGGTCGATCTTGTTGATCACCGGCACGATCTCGAGGTCCCGTTCCAGCGCCAGGTAGACGTTGGCCAGGGTCTGCGCTTCGACCCCCTGCGAGGCGTCGACGACCAGGAGCGCCCCCTCGCAGGCGGCGAGCGAACGGCTGACCTCGTAGTTGAAGTCGACGTGGCCCGGCGTGTCGATCAGGTTGAGCTGGTACTCGATTCCATCGCGCTTGGCCCGGTGGAGCAGGCGGACGGTGGCGGCCTTGAT
>CAYJRR010000184.1:0-6504 GCA_964372275.1 uncultured bacterium | reverse complement strand
AACTGCGCGGCGATCCCCGACACGCTGATCGAGAGCGAGCTGTTCGGGTACGAGCGCGGTGCCTTCACCGGCGCCGTGGCGCGAAAGCCTGGGCGGTTCGAGCTCGCGGACGGCGGCACGCTGTTTCTCGACGAGGTCGGGGAGCTGGCGCTTCCGGTCCAGGCGAAGCTGTTGCGCGTGTTGCAGGACGGCGAGGTCGATCGCCTGGGGAGCACCCGGCCGACCAAGGTCGACGTCCGCGTGGTCGCCGCCACCAACGCCAATCTCCCGGCGCTGATCGCCGAGAAACGCTTCCGCGAGGACCTGTGGTGGCGGCTGAACGTCATCCGGATCCACGTCCCGCCGCTCCGCGACCGGCCCGAGGACGTGCCGTTCCTGGCGGAGCTGTTCCTGCGACGGCACGCGGCGAAGAACGGGAAGGCGCTGCGCGGTTTCACCGCGGAGGCGCTCGCGGCGCTCGCGCGCCACCGCTGGCCGGGGAACGTCCGCGAGCTGGAGCACGCGATCGAGCGCGCCGTCGTCCTGAGCCGAGGCGAGACGATCGGGGCGGCCGACCTGCCGCTCGCCTCGTCGCCCGGCGCCGGCGGGGGGGCGGCGGCCCCGTCACGGACCCTTACCTTTCCCATCGGGACGCCACTGGCCGAGATCAAGCGGACGGCGATCCTGGAGACGTTGAAACAGGTGAACGGTGACAAGGAGCTCGCCGCCCGCCTGCTGAAGATCGCGGCGCGCACGATCTACCGGCAGCTCGAGAGCGCGGACGATGGGGAGACGTAGGCGGCGCAAGAGGAACGGCGCGGGCGGCAGCGCCCGGACGACGGGGGCGGCGGGCCGCGCGCCGCGTTCCGCGCCGCGTTCCGGCCTGCGTTCCGTGCCGCGGGACGATCCGGGCGGCGCGGCCTCCGAGGCGGGCGACGTGCCGGACGACGAGCGACGGGACGTGCACGAGGCGCTCGACGCCGCCCGCCGGGCGATCGCGGCGGGCGCGACGTCGCACCGCCTCGCGTCGGCCGCCGGCGTCCATCCGGAGGACATGAAGGGGTTCCTCGCGGGACGTCTCACGCTCACCTTCCCCCTGCGCCGGCGCCTGCGCGACGAGATCCCGGGCGTGATCGCCACCCTCGATCCGCAGCGGATCGCCCCTCCGGTGATGTAGGGCGACGGGCAACGGCCGACAATTTGTCCGGGGGGGGCGGGGTCTCGCGGCGGGTCTTGACAATTTGTCCGGCCGGCCGCGCGTCGGCGCGCCGGAACGATGCGAAAAGTATAACCTTCTCGAACACTTGAGTCGTCGTCGCGGCGGGCGGTGCCGGCACGTCGGTTGCTCCTCGTCCGCTCGGACAGGACGATGGCGCGGCTCTCCCAACGCTGGCTCTGGCTCGTGAACGTCGCCGGCATCCTCGGCGCGGCGTGGCTCCTCGCCGGCACGGCGAACGCGGTGATCGCGGCGCGCTTGAGCGCGCGGGAGACGGCGCCGGCCAAGCGTTCCCCGGCGGCGGCGCCGACGGTCGCGACCCACGGCGTCGAGCACTATCTCGGTCCGATCCGGAGCCGGAACATCTTCAATCACGGCGAACCGATCCCCGACGAGGAGGTGGTGGGCGGAGGCGCCGTCGAAGCCCCGAGCGGCCCGGCCGACGCCTGCACCTTGCCGATCCAGGTCCTGGCGACGGTGGTGGTGGTGAACCAGCCCGAGCTCTCGCTCGCGACGCTGATGGACAACTCCGCGTCGCCGCCGGCGATCGTGGTGGTGCAGGTGGGCGAACGGATCGCCGACCAGGCGACGCTCGTCTCGGTCGCGGAGGAGTACGTCGATGGTTCGCTGGGCCTGGTGAGCATCTGCCAGCTTCGCCGTGACGACGGACGCACGGAGATCTGCCGCTCCGACGCGGGTACCGCGCCGGCGAAGAGCGGAGGCGCGTCGATGCCGGTCGCGTCCGCGCCGGCGGCGCCGACGGGCGATTCGGTGAAGCGGATCAGCGACACGCAGTTCGAGGTGGCGCAGTCGGAGATCGACGCGATCATGAGCGGCGGGTTGGCCACGATGGCCCAGGACGTGCGCATCGTCCCCTACTTCGAAGGGGGGCAGTCGAAGGGGTTCAAGCTCTACAGCATCAAGCCCGGTTCGCTTCTGTCGAAGATCGGGCTCTCGAACGGCGACGTGATCCAGAAGGTGAACGGCTACGACATCTCCAGCCCGGAGAAGGCGCTGCAGGTGTACGGGCTGCTCAAGAGCGAGAAGAACGTGCAGGTCGACCTGACCCGGAACGGGCAGAACAAGTCGATCAGCTACACGATTCGATGAAGCGGGAGACGAGGTTGGACGTGACGATCACCTTTCGACGAGTGGCGGGATCGATCCTGGTCGGGCTGCTGTTGGCCGTTCCCGCCGCGCCGTGGGCGCAGTCGGCGGAGGAGGAGGGCGCGGAGCCCGCGCCGGCCGCGACCCCGAGGGCGCCGGGCGGCTCGAACCCCGACGTGCTCCGGAAGCGGCTGGAGAGCCTGCGCGTGCCCAAAGGGGCGCAAGGGATCCGCGAACGCCTGGGCGCCAGCGCCAGCCCCACCGCGAGCCCCACGCCGGCCCCCGCGCAGGAGGAACGGAATGGCGGTCGCGATCGCGGCGGCGACGGCGAGCGCGGCGCCGCCCCCCCCGCTCCGTCGGGCGCCGGATCCTCGTCGGGGACGCGGATCGGCAACGGGCTGGTCGAGACCAATCCGAAGGCGACCAAACCGCTGCCGTGGACCCAGAAGGTCTCGCTGAACCAGATCGACGACTCCGACCTCGAAGAGGTCATCCGCACCATCTCCCGGGCCACCGCGCGGAACTTCATCTACGACAAGAAGGACGTGCGCAACCAGAAGGTGACGATCCTCGCGCCGTCGCCCCTGACCGTCCTCGAGGCCTACCAGGCGTTCCAAACGGCGCTGGAGGGGGCGGGGCTGACGCTGGTCCAGGTGGGTCCCAACCTGACCCGGATCCTTCCGCGCCGCGACGCCAAGGAGAAGCCGCTCGACACCGAGATCGGAACGACCGTTCCCTGGAACGACTCCTTCGTCACCCGGATCATCCGCCTGAAGAACGTCGGGGTGGCGTCGATCCAATCGGTGGTGCAGCAGTTGGCGGCGAAGGACGGGCAGGTCCAGTCGTTCCCGGAGACGAACAGCCTGATCATCACCGACACCGCGAACAACATCCGGCGTCTGGCGAAGATCATCGAGGAGCTCGACCGCTCCGGCGGCGAGGAGACGATCGAGGTGGTCCGGATCCACTACGCCGACGTCGCCGACGTGGCGGACAAGATCCAGCAGCTGTTCGGCAGCCAGAGCCCCGGCGCGCCGGCGGGGGCGGCGGGGCGCGCGGCGGCGGCGCCGATCCGCCGGCCGACGCCCAAGGGGAAGGATGGGGCGGCCCCCGCCGACGGCGCGGCCGGAACACCGGCCGAGGCGACGCCGCTCATCTCCAAGGTGGTCGCCGACGCGCGGTCGAACCAGATCATCCTCCAGGGGAGCGACCGCGCCATTGCTGCGGTGCGCGACTTCCTGGCGTTGATCGACGTCGCGCAGGAGGGCGGCGGCGGGATCCACGTCTACTACCTCGAGAACGCGGACGCCGAAGAGCTCGCCGCCGTCCTGGCGAACCTGGCGGCGGGGAACGCGGGCCAGCCCGGGGGACGGCGAGCGCGGGGGGAGGGGACGCCGCCGCAGCAGCCGGGCGCGCCGCCGGCGCCGGGGGGCGGTGGTGCGCCCGGGGGGGGCGTCGCCGTCCTCGAAGGGGACGTCAAGATCACCGCCGACAAGTCGACCAACGCCCTGGTGATCACCGCGAGCAAGTCGGATTTCGAGTCGTTGAAGCAGGTGATCCAGAAGCTCGACATCCGCCGCCAGCAGGTCTACGTCGAGGCGGTCATCATGGAGCTTTCGCTCCAGAAGGCGCGCGACCTGGGATTGAGCTTCGCGGGAGGCGCCGACGTCGGCGAGGGGGCGATCGGCTACGGGGGGTTGAACTTCAAGAAGGCGCTGCTGCTCGATCCGACGGCGCTCGCGTCCGGGTTCGCCCTCGGCCTGCTCGGTCCGGGGGGGATGACGTTCAACCTCCCCAATCCCGACGGGACGACGACCCCGATCACCGTGCCGCCGTTCGGCGTGGTGCTCAACGCCCTGCAACAGGACAGCGACACCAACGTGCTGTCGCGTCCGAACATCCTGGCCAAGGAGAACGAAGAGTCGGAGATCGTGGTCGCCACCTCCGTCGCCGTGCCGGGAGGATCGACGATCTCGCAGACCGGCCTGCAGAACTTCTCGATCACCAAGGAGGACGTCGGCATCACGCTCAAGGTCACCCCCAAGATCAGCGAGAGCAACAACGTCTCGATGGCGATCTTCCAGGAGGTGAAGTCGATCGTGAAGGACGACCGGTCGAACCCGCTGCAGCGGCTGGTCGACACCGGCAAGCGCTCGGTGAAGACCAACGTCGAGGTGCGGAACGGCGAGACGATCGTGATCGGCGGACTGATCTCCGACGAGGACACGCGCAGCGAGACGAAGGTGCCGCTCCTGGGGGACATCCCGTTTCTCGGTTGGCTGTTCCGCAGCTCCAGCCGCAAGGCGCAGAAGACCAACCTCCTCATCTTCCTCACCCCGACGATCGTGAAGGACGACGGCGACATGCGCGCCATCTACGAACGGCGGATGAGGGAGCGGGAGGAGTTCGCGCGGCTCTACGCGAACCGGTCGGTGCGCAAGGAGGAGAAGCGCCGCACGTCGACGTTCGAGCGCTACCGCCACGGGGATCCGGAGAAGAAGGAGACGGAGGCGGCGCCGAAGACGCTGTTCGTGCCGGTGCAGCAGCTCGATCCGGCGACCGGGCGTCCCGTCGGGGCGGGCGCCGGGAGCGCCGGGGCCGAGTCCGAGTCCGTATCGGGACCGGGATCCGTATCCGGGACGGTGTCCGAACCGGGATCCGCACGCGAATCCGATCCCGGAGGTGGCGCCGCGCCCGCCGGTGGCGCCGCGCCGTCCGCCGGTTCCGCGCCGGACGCGGCGCCGCCGCCGGGGGGCCTTCCGCTCGAGCCGGCCTCTCCGGCAGAGCCCTCGCCGACCCCCGCCGCCGAGGAGACTCGCTGACGCCATGGCCATCGACACCCCCGAGGCCGGGCTCGCCCCCACCGAGGTGACGCAGGTCCGTCGTCCTCGGATCGGCGAGGTCCTGGTGCGCATCCACGCCGCGAGCGTGGCGCAGGTCGAGGCGGCGCTGGCGAAACAGTCGGAGTCGCAGGAGGTCGGCGGCCGCCGGCGCCGTCTGGGCGAGATCCTGGTCGAGTCGAAGGCCTGCGCCGAGGGGGACGTCGGGCGCGCGCTCGGCATCCAGAGCGGACTGCCGTGGCTGGAGGACATCGACGCCCGTACTGTCGAGGCCGAGCTCCTTGCGAAGCTGCCGATCTCGTTCGCCAAGCAGAACGAGGTCGTACCGTTGCGCCGCGTCGACGGAGCGGTCGAGGTGGCGACGGCCAATCCGCTCGCCCTCCATCCGCTCGACGACCTGCGCGTCCTGTTCGGGCTGCCGGTCCGGGTGCAGATCGCCAGCCCGAAGGTGGTGATCGACACCATCAACGCGGCCTACGACCGGAGAGCCAGCTCGGCCGACGCGATGATGGACGGTCTGGAGGAGGGAAACCTCGACACGCTGGCGCACGAGCTGGAGGAACCACAGGATCTCCTCGACGCCGACGACGAGGCGCCGATCATCCGCCTGGTCAATTCGCTCCTCTTCCAGGCGGTGAAGGAGCGGGCGACCGACATCCACATCACCCCGGAGGAGCGCGACATCAGCGTGCGCTTCCGCGTCGACGGGATGATGCGCGAGGTGATCCGCCCGCCGAAGCGGTTCCAGGCCTCGGTGGTGAGCCGGGTCAAGATCATGAGCGGGCTGAACATCGCCGAGAAGCGCCTCCCGCAGGACGGCCGCATCCGCATCAAGCTCGCCGGCAAGGACGTCGACATCCGCGTCGCCACCGTGCCGCACGCGCACGGCGAGAAGATCACGATGCGACTCTTGGAGAAGACTTCGACCGTTCTGCGACTGAACGAGATCGGCGTCACCGGGGCGAAGCTCGCCTCCTTGCGCAAGCTGATCCAGGCCGATCACGGGATGATCCTGGTGACCGGTCCCACCGGATCCGGAAAGTCGACGACCCTCTACGCCGCGCTCTCCGAAATCAACACGCCGGACCTGAACATCATCACCGTCGAGGATCCGATCGAGTACCAGCTCCGGGGCGTGACGCAGATCCAGGTGGCCCCCAAGATCGACCTGACCTTCGCCAGCGGCCTCCGGTCGATCCTCCGCCACGACCCGGACGTGATCATGGTTGGCGAGATCCGGGACGGGGAGACCGCCGACATCTCGATCAACGCGGCGCTCACCGGCCACCTCGTCTTCTCCACGCTCCACACCAACGACGCCGCCGGCACCTTCGCCCGCCTGATCGACATGGGGGTGGAGCC
>CAYJRR010000183.1:0-6549 GCA_964372275.1 uncultured bacterium | reverse complement strand
CTCAAGGCGGCGAGGATCTTCAGCGCCGCCGGTCCCACCACCACCACCAGCAGCGCGGGGAAGATACACAAGACGAGCGGGAAGACGAGCTGCACCGAGGCCCGCGCCGCGCGCGTCTCGGCCTGGTGCTGCAGCTTGGTGCGGATCGAGTCGGCGTGCACGCGGAGAGCCTTGGCGATGCTCGTCCCCAGGCGGTCGGTCTGCACCATCATCGAGGCCAGCGAGCGCATCTCGTCGATGCCCGACCCCGCCCCCAGCGCCCCCCCCGCGGCCGCGCGGGGGCGGCCCGCCGGGCACACGGGATTGACCGGCAACCCCAACCCCCATAATCCGGGCGCCTCGTCGGCGACCCGGTCGGCCACCCGCTTGAAGGCGGCGTTGAGGCTCAAGCCCGCCTCCAGACAGACGACCAGCAGGTCGAGGACGTCCGGCAGCGTGCGCAGGATCTCCTGGCGCCGCCGGCCGGCGCGCTCGGCCGCGAGGATCTCCGGAAGGAACAACCCCGCCGGCGCGAGCAGCAGGCTTCCTGCCGGCAGGATCCCGGAGAGGGCGCCGAAGGCGGCGAGCAGCGCCAGGTACGCCCCCGGCAGCCCGACCATCAGCCCGAGCTTCAGCGCCGGCGATGCGGCCGGTTGCGCCGCCGTGTCCTCCCGTTCGCGCAGCACCCCGGGCGCCTCCCCACGACGGAGTCCTCGGACCGCCGCGCGCGCGGCCGATGCGATCCGCGCCGAAAGGGACGACCTCTCGGCGGGAGGCGGAGATCCTTCGGAGCGAAGATCCTCCAACCGCCGCTTCACCGCCTGGCTGTGCGAGCGGACCGTTCGGGCGATCGCCACCACCAGCCCCGCGGCGGCGAAGAAGGCGAGGATCGGGATCAAGGTCGTCACGAGCGGGTCAGTACCTCACCGAAACGATGCGGCGGATCCACACCGCCCCGATCGCCTGCAGGATCACCGCCCCCACCAACAGCCCCCGAAGGCGGCCGGGGGCGAGGAGTTCGCGCGCGTACGGACGGTTCACCACGAACAGAACGATCACCATCAGCGGCGGCAGTCCGACCAGGATCAGGCCCGAAAGCCTCCCTTCGGCGGTCAGCGCGGCCAGCTTGTCGGAGAAGGTCAGCCGGCGCCGGATCATCTCGGCGATCTTCTCCAGGATCTCCACCAGGTTGCCGCCGGTCTCGCGCTGCACCAGCACCGACGTGCACAGCAGGCGCACCTCCGGCGTGTCGACGCGCAGCCGTAGGTCCTCCATCACCTTTTCCAGCTCCCGACCGAGGCTCATCGCCTCGTGCGCCGCGGCGAACTCGGGTCCGATCGGCTCCCCCAACTCCTCCCCGACCGCCTTGAATCCGCTGGCCAGCGAATGCCCCGCCTTGAGGCTGCGCACCAGGAGATCGACCGCCTCGGGCATCTGGCCGGTGAATCGCTTCTGCCGGGCCAGCACCCGCGATCCGACGTAGCCGACCGGCCCGGCGGCCGCCACCACCCCGAACAGCAGCGCCAGGAACGCGGGGAGCCTGAGCGCCGTCCCCAGCGCGAAGCCGGTCATCGCCGCGGCGGCGCACCATCCGACGATCGTCGACGGACGCTGCGCCATCCCCGACTTCGACAGCAGCCGCTCCAGCCGTGACAGACCGAACAGCGTCGAGAGCATCCCCTCGGCCTGCGCCCGCGTCATGCGCGGGGTCGGTTTGACGACGGTGGAAGGGTCGACCGTCCCGGCGGGCACGTCCCGCAACGCGTCGAGGCGGGACCGCACGCGCCGCGCGCGCGCCGCGTCGCCGACGAGGAGCAACCAGCTCCCCTGGACCACCAGGGCGGCCGCGATCCCGGCGGCGATGTAGATCAGCAGATCCAGCGGGCGGTCACCCTTCCTTGAACAGCGCCGGCGGCAGCGGCGTGCCGTAGCGTTCGATCCGGTCGGCGAAGCGCGGGCGGAAGCCGGTGGCGCGCAGCCGACCCTGGAACTTGCCGTCGGCGCCGACCCCCTGTTCCTTGAACTCGAAGATCGGCTGCAGCGAGATCGTCTCCCCTTCGATCCCCACCACTTCGGAGACCTCGATCACCTTGCGCGCGCCGTCGGGGAGGCGCTGCGGCTGGATCACCACCTGGATGGCGGCGGCGATCTGCTCCCGCATCGCCCGCGTCGTGAGGCTCAAACCGGCGAGCTGGACCATCGTCTCCAACCGGCGCAGGGCGTCGCGCGCCGAATTGGCGTGGATGGTGGTCATCGATCCCTCGTGGCCGGTGTTCATCGCCTGCAGCATGTCGAGCGCCTCCTCGCCGCGGCACTCGCCGATGATGATCCGGTCGGGTCGCATCCGGAGGCAGTTCACCAGCAGGTCGCGCTGGGTGATCCGGCCGCGACCCTCGACGTTCGGCAGCCGCGTCTCCAGGCGGACGACGTGGTCCTGCTGCAGCTTGAGCTCCGCCGCGTCCTCGATGGTGACGATCCGCTCCGCGCGCGGGATCCACCGGCTCATCGCATTGAGGAGCGTCGTCTTCCCCGAGCCGGTGCCGCCGGAGATCAGCACGTTGAGCTTGGCGCGCACGCACCCCTCGAGAAAAACGGCCATGCCCTCGCTGATCGTGCCGATCCGGATCAGGTCATCGATCGAGAGTGAATCGCTCCGGAACTTGCGGATCGACATCATCGGCCCGTCGATGGCGAGCGGCGGGATGATGGCGTTGACGCGGCTGCCGTCCTTGAGCCGGGCGTCGATCATCGGCGACGACTCGTCGATCCGGCGCCCCACGCGCGTCACCACCCGGTCGATGATCTTGAGCAGGTGCGCCTCGTCCTTGAAGCTGACGCGGGTCGGTTCGATGACGCCGCCGCGCTCGACCCACACCCGGTCCGGACCGTTCACCAGGATGTCGGAGATCGTCGGATCGGCGAGGAGGGGCTCGAGCGGCCCGAGTCCCAGCGTCTCGTCGAGCACCTCGCGCGTCAGCCGCTCCGTCTCCAGGCGGGAAAGAGCGCTCCCCTCCTCGACCAGCAGATCGCGGATCACCGGAGAGATCGCCGCGTACAGCTCGTCCGGGTGCAGTCGCTCCACCTTGGGGAGGTCGAGACGGTCGATGAGCCGCGAGTGGATGCGGCTCTTCAGCTCCTGGTAGGTGCGCTGGGCCGGCGGGTCGACCTCCTCCGGTGTCCCCCCGTCGGCCGTCTCCGTCGTTCCGCGGCGGAAGCGGTCACGCAGCATCGGCACCCCCGAATCGTGCGGTCGGTCGACGTCGCACGGCGCTATCCCTCCTTGGAGGACTTGCCGCGGCCGGAGAAGAAGCCGCCCGTCTTCGCCGCCGGCGGCGCGGCGGCCGGCTCCGCCCCCTTGCCGTCGTTGCGGAGCTTCTCCGCCAGCGCCTCGATGGCGCGCGTCACCAGCGCCCGCGGGCTGACCGCGGCCACCGGCTCGCCGACGTTGATGGCGCGGATCACCGACGGGTAGTCGTTGGGGATGGTGTGGAAGACGGGCAGCCCGACCAGCGCCGCCGCCTCGTCGACCGAGATGTCGGCCTTCTTCTCGAACCGGTTCACCACCAGGCGGATCTTCGAGGCCGGATACTTCAGCCGATCGAACGCGGCACGGATGCGCTTGGCGTTCCGCACGCTGGGGATCGAGAGCATCGCCACCAGCAGGACGCCGTCGGAGTGGTCGAGCGCCTCGATCGCCGTTTCGTTGAAGACGCTCGGCGTGTCGATCACCAGGTGGTCGAAGGCGGCGCGCAGGGGACGCAGGATGGCGCGCAGGCGTTCGGGCCGCACGTCCTCCGACTCCTCGATCTCCCGCGGCCCGGGCACCACGCGCAGGCCCGATCCGTGGGTGGAGATGGCGCTGCTCAGGTACGCGCCGTCGAGCTTCCCGACGTTCTGTACCAGGTCGGTCAGCGTGTAGCGCGGCTTCATGTTGAGGAAGACGGCGACGTCCCCCAGCTCCAGGTTCAGGTCGAGGATCCCCACCCGACCGCCCCGGTGCGCCAGGCGCTCGGCGAGGTTGACCGCGACCGTCGTCACCCCGCAGCCGCCGCCGGCGCCGAAGACCGACCAGATGCGGCTTCCGTGCGACGGACGGTCCGGCGCCTGCCGGGCAATCAACGTGGCGAAGGTGGCACGGACTTCGTGCGGGACGAGCGGAAAGTCGAGCACGTCCGCCGCCCCCAGCTTCACCAGCGAGACCAGCGTGCTCTTCTCCACTTTGGCGAGCGCCACCAGCACCGGAACGTCGGGGCGCGCCGCGACGGCGTCGCGAACCAGGCCCTCTCCGACCTCGTCCAGGCGGTCGAGGAACAGGACCGCGATCTGCCCTTCGCCGGCGCGCAGCGCCGACACCGCGAGCCCGAGCGCGACCGGCCGCACGTCGGCGGCGATCCCCCCCTCCTCCTGCAGCGCCCGGTCGAGCGCCGCCGCCGCCGCCGGGTCGTCGGCCGCCGCCAGGATGGTCGGTCGATCCATCGCCGCCATTCTACGTCGTCAGCTCGATCTTGGAGATCAAACACTCCTCCGGGGCGTTCGGGTCGGTGATCGCCCGGTCGTCCTCGGTCCGGAGCACGGTGGCGAAGATCCCGCGATTGATGATCACCCCGGTGGTGACGACCGACGTGATCTGGATCGGGACGAATCGCTTCACGTGGTACACCCCGTCGTTCCCGGCCTGCGGACGGGTGTCGTACCACAGGATGATCGAGACCTTCCCGATCCTCGACTGGAAGGCGGCGAGCCAGGCCGGGTCGTCGAGGTGCTTCACCGTGCCGTTGGTGTTGGACCCGTTGGTGACGTCGAGGATCACGTCGCCGTCGAAACCGTTCGTCACCTGGTCGAGGAGCGTGGCGTTGCTGTTGAACGACGAGGTGGTGAAGCCGTTCGACACCAGCGTCAGCACCCCCCACGCCTCGCCGCCCGGATCGGTCGACGGCTGCGAGGGTTTCCACCGCATCTGGAAGCTGTTGCCGGCGACCGGCGTCCAGAGGCGGTCGCTCACCGCCACCGGGATGAGCCGGTGGCGCTCCGTTCCCGGGGTGCGGAATCCGATGATGCGCCGGTTGCGGCTGGCGGTCGCTTTTGCCTGGAACGAGACCGACGACAGACCGAACAGGCTCGCCAGGCTCAAGGTGAGCGGGCCGTTCCGGACCTCGTCGTGGTGGAGCGTGATCTCCACGCTGTTCGGCTGGGTGCTGGTCACGACGAAGTCCGACTCCGCGTCGGTCCGGAACGGATAGCGCCGCCCGATCCGAACGTCCGCGGTGGTGTCGATGGTGAGCGCCTGGCCCATCACCGGGTTCTGGGTCAGCATCGTCTGCGCCGCCGACTTCGCGGCGTTGAACTCGGTCGTCCCCGCCTCGCACTTCTGCAGCTGGCGAACCGCCGCGATCGCCGCCGCGTCGACCGCCGTCTGGGTCAGGCTCTTGGCGGTGTAGATGTAGCCGGACTCGGCCACCAGGGCGAGCATGCCGACCAAGGCCATGAGCAACCCGAGCACCAGCACCGCGACCATGCCGGACTGCTGTCGCGCGAGCGAATGAACAGCAACGGAAAATGGAAAATGGAAAATGGAAAACCGGAAAATGGAAAATGAGAAATGAAATATGGAAAACCGGCGGGCCGGCCTACCCGCGGTCAATTGGCCGATTTTCAATTGGCCGGTTTTCCATTTTCCATTTTCCATTTTCATTCCGCGGATGGCGCCATCACCCCCCGCGGTGGGGACCCTTACCGCTCGAAGCCCCAGGGCCCTTCCATCTTCCGATGGACTCCGCCGTGGGTCTTTCCCAGGAGATAGAGCTCGAAGTTCGACGGCGCGCGCATTCCGTCTCCCGGGAGTTGCGGTCGCCGGCCGGAGGCGATCGGGCGCACCATCCGGGGCGTGGCGAGGATGAGAAGCTCCGTCTGCCGGTTCCGGAAGCGCGTCGAGCGGAACAGCGCCCCGACGATCGGCAGGTCTCCGAGCAGCGGGAACTTGTCGATCTGGGAGGTCATCTCCTCGTTGATGAGGCCCGCGATGGCGAACGACTGGCCGCTGGCCAGCTCGACCACGGTGTCGACCTTCCGCGACTTGAGGCCCGGCACGCTGAAGGCGCCGACCTGCACCGCCGACCCGAAGTCGAGCGACGACACCTCCGGCGCCACCCGCAGGCTTAAGCGATCCTTCCCCAGCACCGTCGGCGTGAAGACCAGGCGCACGCCGAACTCGCGGAAGCTGACCGAGATCGCGTTGTTCCCCTGCTGGATGGGGATCGGGAACTCTCCGCCGGCCAGGAACGACGCCTTCTCCCCGGAGGTCGCGATCAGCGACGGCTCGGCGAGGATCTTCACCAGCCCCTTCCCCTGCAGCGCGCGGACGAATCCGGCGACGTTGTAGCGAGGGACGCCGACCATCACCCCGACCGCGCTGGAGAGGCTGAAGTTGGGGGAGAGCCCGCCGGTCTCCCCGGGGAAGACGGCGCCCGCGGGGGGCACCACCTGGCCGAGGTTCGAGACGCCGAACAGCTCGTCGCCGCCGTACTGCACGTTGATCCCATATTCGCCGAGCTGAACTGTCAGGTCCGTGCC
>CAYJRR010000182.1:0-6794 GCA_964372275.1 uncultured bacterium | reverse complement strand
CCGAACCGCGCGCTCGCCGGATCGGTGTCGACGACGTCGATCGCCGACTCCAGGTACGCGGCGACGTAGGCGCGGGTCCCGTCCGCCGACGGGACGATCGCGAAGGGACCTCGACTGGTGGGGGCGGTCCGCAAGCGCGTGCGTGCGACCAGATCGACCACCTCGACGAGATTGGCGTCGTAGGAGGTGACGACGGCGTACCGCCCGTTCGCCGACACGACCATCTCCGACGGCGCCGCCGACAGGTGGATCGAATCGACGACCGCGTTGCGGACGAAGGTCGCCTCGTGGCGGTCCTCCAGGGCGTCGGGGTCGACTACCAGCAGCGCGTCCGGGGCCCGGTTCAGCACGTACAGCTCCGTCCCGTCGGGAGACAGCGCCATCCCTCTCGAGTCGACCCCGGAGAAGTCGGCCCCGACCGAGAACGCGCCGCGGAAACGATAGGACTCGGCGTCGAGCACGTAGACGACGCTGGTGCGCCGGCTGGTGGCGTAGACCCGCCGCCTCGGCTCGTCGTAGAGGAGCTGGCCGACGCCGTTGCCGCTGATCGACGCCCCGTCGACGAATCGGGTCAGCTTCACGTCCGACGGAACGTCCAGGTCCCCCTCGAACGTCTCGAAGGTGAACGCGTCCCCCTCCGTGGGCGGGGGTCCGACCTGCTGCACGGTGAACGAGACGCGCAGGGAATCGCCGACGTAGAGCACGCCGGTGCAGGCATGACTGCGCAGCACCCCGCTGACCGAACCCTCCACGCGCCAGTAGCCGTCGGGGATCGTGGGATCGGCGGGCGCCGGGCACAAACCGGCCCCCTCGACGAAGGTGACGGTCCACCGTTCCGTCCGGGTGCGCGAAGGCGACAGGCCGGGCCCGACCAGGTCGAGCTCCGAGGCAGGTCCGGCGTCCTCGAAGAGGGCGGACGACGCGCGCGGCGCCGGCACCGCGTCCTCCCGGCAGGGGGCCGGCGTCGCGTCGGCGCAGAACGTCCCCGCGGTGAGATTGACAACGCTGATCGACGAGCTGTTGCCGTTGGCGACGAAGGCGCGGTCCCGCGCCGGCAACCCGGGGCCCGCTGGAGGCAACCGCAGGGCGCGCACGCCGAACGGGTCCTCGCCGACGAGGATCGACGACTGCGTCCCCGCCGTCGCCGCGTCGAGATCGAGCGCCACCGGCTGCAACGGATCGCTCACGTCGACGAAGAACAGCCGGTCGGGGGCCGACCGCGCCTCCCCTTCGGTCAGCCGGTTGGTGACAAGCGCCGTCACTCCGTCGGGCGCGAGCGCCACCGGCCCCACGAACGACGGGAGCTCGGCGGCCGCCGACGCCACGTTCTCGATCCGGTTGAGCCTCGACCCCTCGTCGACCGCCGAGAGATCGATCGCCAGGAGCGATCCGGTCGCGTATCGCAGCTGGAAGTTGGCGTTGCTCACCAGGAGCACGCCGTCCGGGCCGGAGCCGGCGAGGGCCAACGACGACGGCGTCTCGATCGAGATCCCGATCGCCCCCGGTTTCCGCTCCGGCTTGCAGGCCGCCAGGGCCAACGCCGAAGCGGCGAAAATCCAGGCATATCGCGACGTCGTAGGCATCGGGCAGGCGACGCTAGCCGATGCGTTTTTGCCCCGCAAGGGGCCGTTCGATAGAATGGTCTCGCATGCGTCGATTCGGCTTGTTTCTCGCGGCGACGGCGGCTGTCGTTTTGTTTTCCTGCGCCGAGGACGAGATCGGGGCGTGCGACGGTTTCATGAACGGGTCCTATTTTCGGATCCGGTTCGTGAACTACTTCGCCGAGGGGTCGGCCGACATCCGGCTGAACGGCCGGTTCATCGGCAAGGTCGACGCCGCCGAGATGTCCGACAGTGGCAACCAGCTCCGCCCCTCGTACGTCACGTTGGGGGAGTTCCCGGTCTGTGACGCCTGGGAGCTCGACGCCAAGGGCAACGGATTCGGCACCAACCGGCTGTGCTCCGACGGCGAAGACACCTCCCCGGCGTGTAGTACGCCGGACTTCTGCTGGTTCGACTACGTCCTCGCCCCGGATCCCGACGACCCGCATTACGGCTTCCCGCTCGAAGTGATGTTCGTCGACACCAGGGCGGCCGCCACGCCCCAATGCCCTTGCGAATGGAACGAATGCTTCTGACCACGCCCCTGCTGGCCGCCGTTCTTGCCGCTGCCGCGGCGATGCCCGACGCGAAGGCCGCCTCCGGGACGGGTTCGGAGTCCGGTCCGCCGGCGCCACGCCTCGTCTCGGCGGCGTGGCAGGAGTCGCTGGCCAAGGCCTCGCTCGAACTGGAAGGGCTGGAGTTCGCCCCCGTCGATGCGCCGGAACCGGACGGTGCCGCCCCGCGCATCGGCGCGCGCCGCCGCAACTACAAGACGCGCTACCGGATGCAGGAGCGGACGTTCGGCGTCGGGATCCAGCCGACCTACGTCAGCCTCGCCGGCGATGTGGTCAAGACGAGCTTCCGCAGCGGGGTCGGCTTTTCCTTCCGGCTGATGGCCCAGATCTCGCCGGCCAACCAGCTCTGGTTCGACTTCGGCTACAGCTTCCACGACATGAAGAATCCGCGGCCGATGTTCTTCCGGACCGCGGTCACCCCCGACTCCAAATTCGAGGGAAAGCTTCACGTCTACTCCCCTGCCTTTCTCTACGCCTTCACCATTCCGCTGACCTCCGGATTCACCGGCAGGGCCGTCTTCCTTCCGAAGCTCTACTCCGGGATGGGTCCGCTCTACACCGAGGCCGAAGGCAAGGTGACCAACGCCGGCTCCAAGGACACCGTCACCGGCAAGGGGACGCAGCCGTTCTTCCAGTTCGTCCTGGGCACCGGACTCGACGTGCGGGTGGTCGAGTTCGGATTCGTCGGATTCGAGCTGCGCTACCGCGCCAGTCTCCCGACCCGGCGTCCCGACCAGACGGCCGAGTTCACCATCCCCAAGATCTACGTCTTCGAGTCGGCCTTGAGCTTCGGCTACTTCTTCTACTAAGACCCGACCCGATCGATAGCGGTTACAGGTTCGGATCCGATCCGGTCGGATACGGGTCGAGTCGACGACCTTCTCGCCCGGATCGCGGCTCGCGCCGACGCCAGCCGCATCGGCTCCCCCACCCCCTCGCGGTCGAGCTGCGCGAACGGGTCGACCGGAAGGATCCCGCGCGCGACGTACTCCGAGAGGAACGACCCGGCGTCGTCGCGGATCATCCCGAAGGTCGTCTGCGTCAGGTTGTTGGTGCCGAAGGAGAAGAACTCCGTCTCGGCGGCGACCGCTCGGCGGTGACACAGCCGCGCGGCAGCTCGTCCGGTGCGGTGGATAGGTCACGCCGAGGGGCCGATGACGCATATGCATCGGTCTCACGAGCGGATGCGCATGTTTCTCCGCGGTTTTCTCATCGGCCCGGCCGTTGCTAACTCGGAAGCAAACAACTCGGAGACCTCGATGAGAACGCTGCCGCTCATGCTCGCGCTCGCTTCCGGCATCTGCACCGACGGCCCGCTTCCCGGCCCGCAGTCGATCGACGACACCTTGGCCGTGATCGGCCTGCGTCCCGCGGCGGGACCGCTCGACGGATTCGCCGACGGAAAGTACGTCGTCACGACCCGCTTTCTCGATTCCACCCGCAGCTACGTCGTGACCAAGACCGGCGGCTCCGTAACCGTGACCGTCAGCGCGGGCTACCAGCGAAATCTCACCGTTCCCCTCGAGGCGGATGGAACGTTCTTCATCGACGATACGAGACGCGACGTGCGGTTCCCCAGCAGCTCCAACAGACACTCCGGCAGGGTCACCGTCGAAGGGGGCGCGCTCGTGGTTCGGGCCACCCAGGACGTTGTCAACCTCGACAGGGACGATTCGACCGGCGAAGTTCGCGGAGTCATCTCCAAGAAGCACTGGGATTGGCAGGGGGCGGTTCGTGCCGACGGCACGCCGGTGCCCTCGACCTTCGTGCAGAAGGAGATCGAGCTGACCGGCACCCGCGAAGCCTGGATCTCGACCACCGGGCAGGCGGCCCCCGAGGCGGTGCGCGGCAAAGTGACGCTTCTCTCCGATCGACCCGGTTCGATCTTCTTGAGACTCGAGGCCGGCATCGCGTCGGGATCGAACGTGCTCGTGCCCGTGCGCGCCGATGGATCGTTCTCCCATTCGGAGAGCAATGGGGCGTCGACCCTCACGATCGAAGGCAACCTTTCCTCGAACGCCGTGACGCTGATGACGACGCTTGAGGGGTCGATCGGCACCTGGAAGTCGACCTTCAGCGGCGGCTTCTAATGCGCGGGTGGATCGGGACGGTGGTGTTCCTCGAATTCGAGCTGCGCCATCGCGCCAGCCTCCCGACCCGGCGTCCCGACCAGACGGCCGGGCTCACGATCCCCAAGCTCTACGTCTTCGAGTCGGCCTTGAGCTTCGGCTGCTTCTTCTACTGACGCGCGGCCGCGCCCGACCCGGCGGCAACCGTCGCGCGCGTCCCCGTCCCGGCCCCGGAAAGCGAGGCCTTCTCGTCCCGGATCGCGGCCCGCGCCGCCGCCAGCCGGGCGATCGGCACCCGGAAGGGGCTGGCCGAGACGTAGTCGAGCCCCAGCTCGTGACAGAACTCGATCGAGCTCGGGTCCCCTCCGTGCTCGCCGCAGATCCCGAGCTTCAAGGAGGGGCGGGCGCCTCGACCCTTGATCGACGCCAGCCGCATCAGCTCCCCCACCCCGTCGCGGTCGAGCCGCGCGAACGGGTCGGCCGGCAGGATCCCGCGCGCGACGTACTCCGAGAGGAACGACCCGGAGTCGTCGCGGCTCATCCCGAAGGTGGTCTGCGTCAGGTCGTTGGTGCCGAAGGAGAAGAACTCCGCCTCGGCGGCGACCCGTTCGGCGGTGACGCAGCCGCGCGGCAGCTCGATCATCGTGCCGACCCTGAACTCGATCTCGACCTTCCGCTCGGCGAGCACGCGGGCGACCTCGGTCACGATCACGTTCCGCTGGTGTTTGAGCTCGTTCGCGTCGCCGACCAGCGGCACCATGATCTCCGGCAGCACCCGGATCCCCTTCGCGGCGACGTCGCACGCCGCCTCGACCAGCGCGCGGGTCTGCATGCGGGTGATCTCGGGAAAGGTGATTCCGAGCCGGCATCCGCGGTGCCCCAGCATCGGATTGAACTCGTGCAGATCCTCGACCCGTTCCAGGAGCTTCTGGAGGGCCTGGACCTTCTTCCGCTGCTTCGGCGGGACCGTCCCGTCGGCGGTCGACAGGCGCGCGATCTCCGCCTGGATCTCGGCCTTCTTGGGGAGGAATTCGTGGAGCGGCGGGTCGATCAACCGGATCGTCACCGGCCGGCCGTCCATCTCCGCGAACAGCCCCTGGAAGTCCTTCCGCTGCAACGGCAGCAGCGCCGCCAGCGCCTTCTCCCGCTCCGCCGGCGTCTCGGCGAGGATCATCGCCTGCACCTTGGGGATGCGGTCCTCGTCGAAGAACATGTGCTCGGTGCGGCAGAGCCCGATCCCCTCGGCGCCGAAGGCGACCTTGGCGTCGCGCGGAACGTCGGCGTTGGCGCGGACCTTCAGGCGGCGATGGCGGTCGGCGATCGACAGGATCCGCGAGAACCCCTGGTAGATGGGGCTCTCGTCCGCGGCCAATCGCCCGGTCACCACCTGGATCACCTCGGAGGGGACGGTCGGGACCTCGGCGAGGATCACCTCACCGGTCGAACCGTCGATCGACAGCGCATCCCCCTCGCCGATCGTCTTGGCGCCGATGGTGAGGCGCTTCCGCTTGGCGTCGATGCGCAGCGTGCCGCAGCCCACCACGGCCGGCTTTCCCATCTGCCGGCCGACGACCGCAGCGTGGCTGGTCATGCCCCCGGTGGCGGTGAGGAACCCCTTCGCCACGTGCATCCCGTGGATGTCGTTCGGCTCGGTCTCCTGCCGCACCAACACCACCGCCCACCCTTGCGCCGCGCGCGCGACGGCATCGTCGGCGGTGAAGACCGCCCGTCCGGTGGCGGCCCCCGGCGACGCGGGGAGCCCGCGCGCGTCCCACAGGACCTTGGCCCGTTCCTCGGGATCGAAGACCGGGTGCAAGAGCTGGTTCAGGCTGTCGGGGTCGATCCGCTCGAGCGCCTCGATCTCGCCGATCCGCCCCTCGTCCAGGAGGTCGCAGGCGATTCGAACCGCCGCGAAACCGGTGCGCTTGCCGTTGCGGGTCTGCAGCATGAACAGGCGGCCGTCCTGGATCGTGAACTCGAAGTCCTGCATGTCGGCGTAGTGCCGCTCCAGCCGGCCTGCGATCTCCAGCAGCTGCGCGTAGGCCTCGGGGAGAACCCACTTGAGCTCGGACAAGGGGCGCGGCGTGCGGATCCCCGCCACCACGTCCTCCCCTTGCGCGTTCTGCAGGAACTCGCCGTAGAACTCACGGGCCCCGGTCGCCGGGTTGCGGGTGAAGCCGACGCCGGTCGCCGAGCGTTCGCCGGTGTTCCCGAAGACCATCGCCTGCACCGTCACCGCCGTGCCGAGGTCGTGCGGAATCCCGTTGAGCGTGCGGTAGGTCGTCGCCCGCGGATTGTTCCAGGACTGGAAGACGGCATCGCGGGCGAGACCGAGCTGCTCGTGGACGTCGTCGGGGAAGGCGCGCTTGGCGACCTGGCGGTAGACCTTCTTGTAGTCGGCGACCAGTTTCCGGAGGCGGTCGACGGGGAGGCCGGCGTCCGATTCGACCTTCGCGGCCGTGCGCGCCTTGGCGAGAACGTGCTCGAACGCGTCCTTGTCGATCCCGAACACGACGTTTCCGAACATCTGGAGGAAACGTCGGTAGCAG
>CAYJRR010000181.1:0-6861 GCA_964372275.1 uncultured bacterium | reverse complement strand
GGTCGAGGCGGCGCGCGCGCGCGAGGCGGCGCGCAAGGCGCGGGACCTGACGCGGCGCAAGAACGCGCTCGACGTGTCGAACCTCCCGGGGAAGCTCGCGGACTGCCAGGAGAAGGACCCGGCGAACAGCGAGCTCTACCTCGTGGAGGGGGACTCGGCCGGCGGCTCGGCCAAGGCCGGGCGGGACCGGCGCAACCAGGCGATCCTGCCGCTCAAGGGGAAGATCCTGAACGTCGAGCGGGCGCGGCTCGACAAGATGCTCTCCAACGAAGAGATCGGGACGATGATCACCGCGCTCGGCACGGGGATCGGACCCGACTTCGACATCGCCAAGCTTCGATATCACAAGATTTTCGTGATGACCGATGCCGACGTCGACGGAAGCCACATACGAACGTTGCTGCTGACCTTCTTTTACCGTCAGATGCCGCAGCTCCTGGAGCGCGGGCACATCTACATCGCCCAGCCGCCGCTCTACCTGGTGCAACGCGGGAAGTCGGAGCGGTACGTCAAGGACGAGGCGGAGATGGAGACCTATCTCGTCGGGCGCGGCACCGAGGAGGTGACCCTTTCCACCACGGCCAAGGACCAACCGGTGGGCGGGCCGGAACTCAAAGGGATCGTGGAGCGGATCCTCCGCTATTCGAAGGCGCTGGAAAAGATCCAGCGACGGCGTGACAGCCGCGTGCTCGACGCCGCGGTGATGGGGAGCCGGCTGGTGCCGAGCACGCTCAAGAACCAAGCGCAGCTCGAGGCCGAGGCGGCTGCGACGGTCGCCTACGCCGCCAGGGCCTACGAAGGGCTGTCGGTCTCGTTCGCCATCGATGCCGATCCGGAGCAGACCGGTTTCCGCGTGACGTTCGTTTCCAAGGACGCCCACCACGCCACCGAGACCCGCCTCGACCACGCCTTCGTCACCAGTCCCGAGATGGACGAGCTCCTGGCGGCCGGGGGCGCGCTGAAACGGGAGTTGGGCGTCGGTCCCTACACCGTGACCCACGAGAACGGCGCCGAGAAGACGTTCACCCACCTACGCGACACCCTCGCGGCGGTGCTGCAGGCGGGGAAGAAGGGGGTCCACATCCAGCGCTACAAGGGGCTGGGTGAGATGAACCCGCAGCAGCTCTGGGAGACGACGATGAATCCGGAGAACCGAATCTCCCTCCAGGTCCACGTCGACGATGCCGTCGAGGCCGATTCGATCTTCACCGTCCTGATGGGGGACCAGGTCGAGCCGCGCCGCGAGTTCATCGAGCAGCACGCCCTCGACGTACGCAACCTCGACATCTGACCACGGGGGCTCGGCGCCCCCGCCTATCGCCAGACGATGTCGGAGGTGAGCGGCTCGACGCCGCGGACCAGCGCGACGTGGGTCTCGGAAAGGCGGCGCCAGAGATCGCCCCGGAAGGCGGTGTAGGGGGCGGCGCAGCACGGGGCTCGCAGGTCGGCGAGGAAGCGGAAGCGGCCGCCGCACGGGCAGGGACGGAGCGCCGCTTCGATCGCGGCGTAGACGGCGAGGTTGTCGCGCACCGCGGCTTCGGGGGTGCTCGACGGATCGTCGACCAGGTCGAGCCGTCGCGTCTCGAGGCCGCTCCAGAAGCCGATCGCTTTGGGATCGCCGCGCGAGACGAGCGCGGCGCGGGGACATCGATCGCAATAGAAGAAGTCGAGCTCGGCGTGCCCGGCGTGGCGCGGCCGGATCGCAAACGGCTCGGCGCAGGCGTCGCACGCGGTCACCAGGCGCAACCCTTCCGGCGTCGGCGTTGCGGCGGAGACGACGCCGCGCTCGACGAGAAGTCCGCCGGACGGTGGCGGCGCGATCCCCAGGCGTCCCAGTCCGTCGGGGAGCGCGATCGGGTCGTAGCGGTAGCGCTCGTCCGCGACGGCGATCTCCACGAACGCGGCGCGGTGGGGGCTGACCCAGAGCGAAAGCGCGACCGCGTGTCCGTCGGCGGGGCGCCCGTCCCAGAGAAGCAGCGGGAGCCGGCGGCGGAGCGGGACGCCCCCGGCAGCGCGGTACTCGAGCTCGACGGACCACCGCTCGGCCTCGCCCACCCGGTGCGAGAGCGACCGCTCGGCAGGGAGCGGCGAGCCCGCCGCAACCTCCAGCACCGCGCCGTCCTCGGAGCGAAGGCGAAGCGTCCCGGGAAGATGCGTCGGCACGCGGTGGAGCGTAGCCGATGGTCGTCCGAAAACGCGAGGCGGCCGGCCCGGCAACTCGATCTGTCGGCGTCGGGATCCGCGCGCCGCGATGACGGTCGAGGTGATCCCGCAACCACATGATTTTCCGTCCGTTCGAGCTTGGCACCGGCATTGCCCCTATCGATGCCGGGAGGTTCGGGTCATGGGCGGTACGGTTCGACGATGGGTGGTATTGTTCGCGCTGTTGCTGCCGGCGACGGCGCGGGCGGAGTGCGATCGTTCGGCCACCGACGCGCTCGCGGAGCTGCTCTACGCTCTTTCCACGGTGCGACGGATTCCGGTGACCGTCTCCGATCCGTGGGAGTCGTTCCGAGGCCGGGCGCGCCCCGGTCGCGCCGAGTCGTTGCTGCGGGAACTGGTCTACCGCGTGAAAGACGCCGACGGCGACCCGGCCCTCTCGGCCGGAGAGCGCGGACGACTCGACCGAGCCTTCGCATCCGTCACGCGCGCGAAGCCGTGGACGGAGGACGACGTCCGGACGGCGGCGTCGAGAATCGGCGAGACGCTTTCAGGGGCCGACACCGCGCCGCACTCCCGGATCCGCGGCGCGGCGGCACGGCGAGTCGAGGCGCTTCCGTTCCAGATCCTGGAGCTGGGGGTCGGCATGGCGACCGTCCACAGGTATTCGGTGGTAATCGAGGGCGCCGACGCCGACCGGCTGTTCCGCACGCTTTCGACCCGATTCACCGACCTGATCGA
This sequence comes from uncultured bacterium, assembly GCA_964372275.1. Lineage (GTDB taxonomy): Bacteria > CAYJRR01 > CAYJRR01 > CAYJRR01 > CAYJRR01 > CAYJRR01. Next base: position 3,960 of record CAYJRR010000181.1, on the reverse strand, counting down.
TCCGGCGCGCGCCCACTTCTACAAGACGACCGGCGGTCCGGTGAGGCTCGGCGACCGGTTCCTGATCCAGACGCACGCGCACCGGCCGTTCGATCGCCTGGTTCCGGACGACCCGCAGATGGCGGTGGTGGTCACCGGCGTGCGGACGACGGGCCCGACGCGGTCGATCGTCGTCACCACCCTCGACGGACACCCGCTCGCCGGCGAGAACCGGTTCCAGGTGACGTCGCTCGACGACGGACGGGTGCGGGTGGCGGTGGAGAGCGTCACCACGTTCAACCAGCCGATGACCGCGATCGCCTTCGACCGCTTCGGACGCGCGGAGCAGGTGGCGCTGTGGACAGAGTTCCTGAACCGCGCGGTGAAGGCGAGCGGCGGCCGCGCGGCCGGCGCCGTCAGGATCGAGTAGCGGCGGCGTCAGCCGGGGAGCGTCGGCTCGGAGAGCTGCAGGCGCTTGCGCGTCGGGCGGAGGATCTCTTCGCAGCGCTCGATCAGGGCGTCGATCCCCAGGCGCTCCGTGGCCGAGACCGCGACCCCGCCCAGGCTGTCGGCGAGCGCGCGCGCCTCGAGCGGATCGAGCAGGTCGGACTTGTTCAGCACCACCAACCGCGGGATGTCGGCGGCGGTGCGCTCGGGCGCCTCCCCCTTCCGGTCGGCGCGGCGGTAGCCGGTCTCGGTGGCGGGGCCGAGATCGCGCGTCCGGATCTCGCCCAGGATCTTCTCCACGGCGCGCCTCTTCGCGTCGAGCTGCGGATCGGCGGCGTCGACGACGTGCAACAGGAGGTCGGCCTCGGACAACTCCTCCAGCGTGGCGCGGAAGGCGTTTACCAGGTCGTCCGGCAGGTCGCGGATGAAGCCGACGGTGTCGGTGACGATCACCTCTCCCTGGCGGGGGAAGCGGAGCCGCCGGCTGGTCGGATCGAGCGTCACGAACAGCTTGTTCGCCGCCTCGATCTCCGAGCGGGTCAGGACGTTGAGCAGCGTGCTCTTGCCGGCGTTGGTGTAGCCGATGATCGAGATCACCGGCAGGTTCTCGGATCGGCGGCGGCTGCGGCGCAGGTCGCGCTGCTGCGACAGCTTCTCGATCTCGCGCTCGAGCAGCCGCACCCGGTCGTGGATGCGCCGCTTGGAGATCTCGAGCACCGTCTCGCCCGGACCCCGCGCGCCGATCCCGCCGGTGAGGCGCGACAACCCGGTGTCCTTTTCCGACAGGCGGGGGAGCGAATACTTGAGCTGCGCCAGCTCCACCTGCAGCTTGCCGTCCCGGCTGCGGGCGCGCTGGGCGAAGATGTCGAGGATGAGCTGCGTGCGGTCGATCGCCTTGAGGCCGGTGGCGTCCTCGAAGGCGCGGGCCTGCGCCGGCTTCAGCTCGATGTCGAAGATCGCCGTCTCCGCGCGGCGCCGCATGGCGAGCAGCGCGATCTCGTCGAGCTTCCCCTTCCCGACGACCGTGCGGGGGTGGATCTTGTCCCGCTTCTGCCGGATTTCTCCCGCCAGATGGGTGTTGGAGGCCGCGACCAGCTCCTTCATCTCCGCGAACGCCTCGTCGTCCGGCTGCACGCCGACGAGTACCGCCCGCTCGCGCCCGGTTGCCGCCCCGCGCCCACGCTCCGCGTGCGCGAACTCCGCCTCCAGCGCCCGCATCGTCTCGCCGAAGTCGATCGCGAGCTGGTGCACCGCCGGCGCGCTGAAGTGGGCGTAGGCCTCGCCGTCGCCCTTTCCGGCGCGCGCCTCGCCCCCGACCGGCTCGGGACGCGCCGGGAGAACGTGCGCTGCGTCGATCCGCCCCGGCAGCCCCGACGGCAAGACCTCGATCGCCGCTACCAGGTCGAGGCGCAGCAGCGCCAGGTCGTTCAGGTCGTCCTGCGTGAGCGGCTCCCCTTTGAGATGCGTGTGCACCAGACGGATGCCCCGGAACCGGGTCGGCCCGCCGCGCAGTCGCCCCACGTCCGGCAGCTCGATCTTCGCTGCGTCGCCGACGATCACCGACTGCACGTGCCCGTCGCGCCCGAGCAACACCCCGACCTGCCGCCCGATCGCCCGACTCACCGAGGCCAGGTGCCGCGCCAGCTCCGGCGAGCAGACCTCATCCGGCAGCACCCGCCGCCGGTAGGTGCGCTCCAGATCGTGAACGTCCGCCGGCTTCAAGCCCAGCGTGTTTCCATGAATCTCGATGACCCGCCTCCAACGGGCACCCTAGCCCGATTCCCCCCCGGAGGCGAGCGCCGCCGGGGCGACCGTGCGGGGAAAGGGCATCCGTTGATGCGTCAGAAGGGTATTTCCAGGTGCGGGAAACGGGTATCCGGGCCTGCGGGAAACCGGTATCGGCGGATGCGGGAAAGCGGCATTCACCGAAGCGGGACCGACCGGCCGATCACTCCGGAGGCGTCGAATGATCAGGACGAACCGAAGTCGCCGAATCATTCCGCTCGAATCGTGTGAACGTCCGCGGTTTCCGTCACGAAGGATGCCGCTCCGCTCGGGAAGGTGAACGCATCGCCCATCCGACTCGGCGAAGGGAGATCCAGGGTTCCGTCCGAGAAGCTCCCACTCTGCATTTCATAGAACTCGATGGAGTTCGTCTCTTCGTACGCAAGGCAGTCGTACCCGTTGCCTCGCAGTCCCCCGACAACGGCGATCTTCCCTCCTGGGACGACCGCAGCGGCATGGTCGGACCTCGGTATCTCGAGCGTATCGCCGGCGACCTCGAACGTCCCCGTTTCCGGGTCGAAGATCTCTACGAACCGGTTGCACTCGTAGTTCCCGTGCATCCCTCCGATGATGACGACGCGACCATCCGGAAGGAGCGTTGCCGTATGTCCCGTCCTGGGTTCGTTGAGTGAACCGGTTGGCGAAAAGGCCCCCGAATCCGGGTCGAAGATCTCGGCGGTTCCGACGACCCCTTGGAGACCCTCGCCGAGGTTGTTCATGTCGACTCCGGCGACGATCAGCACCCTCCCGTCCTGGAGCACCGTCTCGGTCGAGTCGCCTCGCAGGGTGGCGGCAGATCCGACGAGCGAGAACGTCGAAAGACCAGGGTCGAAGATCTCCCCCTGGAGTGTCGTACCGGGTAGGCCGCCATGGATGAAGATGCGCCCATCCAGCAGCCGGACGGCGCTGAGCGCCTGTCCACGTGTCGCCGCCATGGAAAACGCCGTCGTAAACACCGCGGAATCCGGAAGATAGATCTCCGCGGACGCCCCCGCGCCGGGCGGATCGTCGAGGTAACCGCCTCCTACGACGAGCACACGCCCGTCCAGGAGAGCCGCACCCGCGCCGGAGCCGTGTGATGAATGGACGGAGCCGACCGTCTGAAAACCTTGAGTGCCGAGATCGAGAGCCACCGCCGTCGTCGTTAACCCGCTCGAAAAGTTTCCTCCGGCGAGAAGCAGCCTTTCACCAGGCAAGGGCGCAGTCACCGCACCGTAGCGAGTCTGTCCGTCTGCGGTCGAAAGCGTGAGCGTCGGATCTCCGTCGAGTCCATCCACGAGACCGTCGCCATCTCCGTCGATGTAAGCGGCGAAGTCCGCGACGGCCACTGGAGAACCGAGTACGTCGTATCGGGCCTGAAGATGGGCTCGGATCTCCTCGGTGAGAAGGTAGCGACTCGCCCGAGAAAGCAGGGCCTTCAATGGCGCGGAATCGAGGCTTCCGTCCCGGAGATCGTTTCCGATCTGCGCAATGAGCTGCGTCAGGGATGCCGTTACCTGTTCGGGCGATGCTGCATTTCGAACGGCCGCCTGCTGCACGACGACGGAAACGGCCAGTAACACCCCGGCCGGGATTCCACTCCCCGTGATGTCCAGCTGTTCCGACGAAGGGAGATCGATTTCTTCGATATGGAACGCGCCCAGCACATCGCTTTGCGCCATCTTCTTGGCGACCGAGCACGATTTTCCGGACGACACGAGAGCGCCCCCTCGAGGCACCTCGAGTGCCGTCAGCATGTTGCTGTTCACG
>CAYJRR010000180.1:0-6890 GCA_964372275.1 uncultured bacterium | reverse complement strand
GACACGCTGCGCACCTTCGCCGACCAGGTGACGACGGTGGCGCGGGAGGTGGGGATCGACGGGCGGCTGGGCGGTCAGGCCAAGGTGCCGGGCGCCGCCGGAACGTGGCGGGATCTGACCGACAACGTCAACCAGCTCGCCGCGAACCTGACCACGCAGGTGCGGGCGATCTTCGAGGTGGCCACCGCCGTCATCCAGGGGGACCTCTCGCGGACGATCACGGTCGAGGCGCGGGGAGAGGTCCTGGGATTGAAGGACACGATCAACCAGATGATCGCGAACCTCCGCGACACCACCCGCACCAACAAGGAGCAGGACTGGCTCAAGACCAACCTGGCCAAGTTCTTCGGGATCATGCAGGGGCAGCGCGACCTGCAATCGCTGACCACCCAGGTGATCTCGGAGCTGACGCCGGTGGTCGGCGGGCAGCTGGGCGCCTTCTACCTCGCCGAGGCCGACGGCTCCGCGGTGCTGAAGCTGGTCAGCACCTACGCCTTCGCACGGCGCAAGCACCTCTCGAACCGGTTCGGGGTGGGGGAGGGTCTGGTCGGGCAGTGCGCCCTGGAGAAGAAGCCGATCGTGGTGACCCACGTTCCGGACGACTACGTTCCGATCAGCTCCGGGCTCGGGGAGGCCCCACCTCGCAACGTCGTCGTCTTCCCGGTGCTGTTCGAGGACCAGGTGCGCGGCGTCATCGAGCTGGCTTCGTTCAGCGAGTTCTCGCCGGTGCAGCTCTCCTTCCTCGAACAGCTGATGTTGAACATCGGCCTCGCGATCAACCTGATCGGCACCAGCATGCGCACCGAGGAGCTGCTGCAGCAGTTGCAAGGATCGAACGTCGAGCTGGAGCGGCGACGGGCGGAGCTGGAGGACAAGGCCCGCCTCCTCGAAGTGCGCAACCAGGAGATCGCCCGCACGGGCCGCTCGTTGGAGATCAAGGCCCAGGAGCTGTCGAAGGTCTCCCGCTACAAGTCGCAGTTCCTGGCGAACATGTCTCACGAGATCCGGACGCCGCTGAACAGCATGATGATCCTGTCGCAGATGCTGGCGGCCAACGAAGATGGAAATCTCAGTTCGAAGCAGCAGGAGTACGCCACGACGATCCACGCCGCGGGCCGCGACCTGCTGGCGCTGATCAACCAGATCCTCGATCTGTCGAAGGTGGAGGCCGGCCGGATCGAGATCCACCCCGAGCCCTACCGGATCGAGGAGCTGCGGGAGTTCGTCGATCGGAACTTCCGGCCGGTGGCCCAGCAACGTGGACTCGACTTCGGGGTCGAGATCGCGCCGGACCTCCCGAAGGCCATCGTCACCGACCGGCAGCTCCTGGAGCAGATCCTTCGCAACCTGCTCGCCAACGCCTTCAAGTTCACGGAGCAGGGGCGTGTCGACTTCCGGATCCGGACGGCGCCGGCGGGCTCGGAATACCGGAGCGATTCGCTTCGACGTGCGGACGAGGTGATCGCGTTCTCGGTCGAGGACACCGGCGTCGGCATCCCGCCGGAGAAGCAGGAGCTCGTGTTCGAGGCGTTCCAGCAGGGGGACCCGACGATCACCCGGAAGTACGGCGGAACGGGTCTCGGTCTCACCATCAGTCGTGAGTACGCGCGGGTGTTGGGGGGCGAGATCGCGTTGCAAAGCACCGTCGGGATCGGCAGCACCTTCATCCTGTTCCTGCCGCTCGTCGGGGAGGCGGCACGGCGACTGGTGCTCGGCACGGCGCATCCCGCAGCCCCGCGGGCGCCGGGGGAGATCGCGGCCGGACCCGGAGCGATCGGCGCGATGCCCGAGGCCGGAACCGCGCGCGAACCGTCGCCAGCGGCCGAGTCGGATGCGGTCGCGGCGGCGCAGGCCGAGGCTCCGGTCGAGATCGCGGGACGCAAGGTGCTCGTGGTGGAGGACGATCCGCGAAACCTCTACGCGATCACCGGGCTCCTCGAGCGTCACGGCGTCCAGGTGATCCCGGCGACCGGCGCGCGGGAGGCCTATTCGGAGCTGGAGCGGAATCCGCAGATCGACCTGGTCTTCATGGACGTGATGATGCCGGAGATCGACGGGCTGGCCGCCACCCGTGAAATCCGGCGCCGTCCGCGATGGGCGAGTCTTCCGATCGTGGCGCTCACCGCCAAGGCGAGCGAGGCCGACCGCGCCCGGTGCCTCGATGCGGGGATGAACGATTACGTGGTGAAGCCGGCCGACATCCGGAACCTGATTGCCGTGCTCCGCCGGCGCCTGCGCTCGCGCAGACCCGCCGGCGCGGGCGCGATCCGGGCGGACTCGGCGGGGGCGGCGGGATCGCCGTCGGAATGAGAGGGACGGCGTGACGGTCTCTCCGTCCCTGGAGGCATCGCCGCTGCCCGTCCGCATCCTGCTGGTCGACGACCAGCCCGAGCAGCTGATTTCGCTTCGCGCCGTCCTGGAGCGTCCGGACTACGATCTGGTCCTCGCCGCCAGCGGAGAGGAGGCGCTGGCCGCGCTCCTGCGCGACGACGTGGCGCTGGTGCTCCTGGACGTCGTCATGCCCGGGCTCGACGGGTTCGAGACGGCGAAGCTGATCCGCACGCGTCCACGCGCGTGGAAGACGCCGATCATCTTCCTCTCCGGAACGAGCTACGAGCGGGAGAACCTGCTGCGCGGCTACGCCGTGGGCGCGGTCGACTTCCTTCCCAAGCCGTTCGAACCGGACGTCGTCCGGTCGAAGGTGGCGGTCTTCGCCGAGCTCCACCGGCAGGCGCGGGAGATCGAGCGGCGTGGCGAGCTCCTCCGCCTCTCGAAGCAGCGGGAGCTGGAGCTCCTCGAGTCGCTGTACGACGTCACCTTCGAGGAGGCGCCGATCGGGATCGGTCATGCCACGCTCGACGGCCGCTGGATCCGGTTGAACCGCCGACTGTCCGAGATCCTCGAGGTGCCGCCGCACGACGTGCGGGCGCGGAGTCTGATCGACCTGGTCGTCCCGGAGGAACGGGCCGCGCTCGAGGCGGCGGTCCGGAGGGTGTCGGCCGGGCTCGAGACGAAGCACCGGGCCGAATACCGGTTCCGACGGCGGGACGGCACCCTGGCGTGGATCGTGGCCACCGTCTCGCTGCTTCGAGATCGCGACGGGAATCCTCTGGAGCTCGTGATCCTGGAGGACGTGAGCGAATACAAGCTTCTCCTGGAATCGCTCCGGGACAGCGAGCTCCTCTTCTCCCGCCTCCAGGAGTCCGGGGTCCTGGCGATCGCCTTCGAGCGGGCCGACGGGACGGTGACCCGTGCAAACGACGCGTTCCTGCAACTGGTCGGTTACGCGCGGGAGGACCTCCGCGCCGGCGCCGTCAAACGGCGGAACCTCGTCCCCACCGAGCACGACCTCGTCGAGGGACGGGCGATGGAGGAGCTTCGCGCGCACGGCGTGTGCCGCGCCTACGAGGCGGAGTACGTCCGGCGGGACGGGGGCCGGGTGGCCGTCCTGGTCGGGGCGGCGACGATCGACGTGCCCGAGCCGGGGATCGTCAGTTTCGCGCTCGACATCTCGGATCGCCGGAGGATCGAACGGGAGCGCACGCGCATCCTGCGGGAGCTGGCCGAAGGGATCCAGGCGCGGGACGACTTTCTCGCCCTCGCGGCGCACGAGCTGAAGACGCCGCTCACCCCGGTGCTGATGCAGGTGACCGCGCTCCGGCGGCGCGTCCGCGAGGCGACGGAGCCGCTCCCGGGGGACTGGCTCGAGCGGCAGCTGCAACGGACGGAGCGGTCGGTGCGCCAGCTCGAGAAGCAGATCGAGATCCTGCTCGACGTCTCCCGCGTGACGATCGGAAAGCTGCGCCTGGAACGGGAGGAGCTCGACCTGGCCGACGTGACGCGCAGCGTGGTCGACCGCATGCGGACCGAGATCGAGGGGGCACGGTGCGAGCTTCGTCTGGCCGCCCCCGATCCCGTCCGCGGCGCGTGGGACCGCCTTCGGCTGGAGCAGGTGATCGGAAACCTGCTCTCCAACGCCTTGAAGTACGGCGCGGGGAAGCCGGTCGAAATCGACTGCTCCGGCGACGAGACGGTCGGGAGGGTCACGATCCGCGACCACGGGATCGGCATGGAAAAGGAGGCGCAGGCGCGGATCTTCGAGCGCTTCGAGCGGCTGGTGCCGGTGCGTCACTACGGCGGGTTCGGCCTGGGCTTGTGGATCGTGCACGAGATCGTGCTGGCGCACGGCGGCCGGATCGACGTCTGGAGCCGTCCGGGCGAGGGGGCGCGGTTCACGGTCGAGCTCCCGCGGCGGCCGGCGGCGGCGACGCGGGCCACGAACGAAATCGACGGAACGCACCCCCCCCGGGCGACCGGCGCGGAGTTGCGGTCGTGACGACGGCGAAAGGCCGACGGGCGGACCGTTCGCCGTGCTCGGTGCTGGTGGTCGACGACGACCTCGAAACCCGTGAGGTGATGCGGCTCACCCTCGAAGACTTGCTCGAGCCGTGCCTCGGCCGGGTGTTGACCGCCTCGAACGGCCGCGAGGCGATCGACCTCCTCTCGGTCGAGCGCCCGTGCGTGGTGCTGCTCGACCTGATGATGCCGGTGATGAGCGGCGCGGAGTTCCTCTACGCGCGGGAGAAGGACCCGGTCCTGCGCTCCGTCCCCGTTGTCGTACTGTCCGCCTGGCCCCGGGAAAAGGAGCACCTTCCGGGGGTGGAGGCGTTCGTCGGCAAGCCGATCGACGTCGACCGGCTGCTCGAGGTGGTGCATCGCTACTGCGCGGAGAAGACCGCGGCGCGCGCCAGCGAACCTCCCGGACCGGTCGAACCACCCGAACCGGCCGAACCGACCTCACCCTGAACTGAGACTCAGGCGTCCCACCGGGGACGTCCAGGCGACGAACCTGCGACGGGAGGGGGCCTGTCTGCGCGCTTTCGGGGGCCCGCCGACCGGGCGGGATTCCGACGGAGTTTCGAATCGATTCCCCGTGCGGCCCCGGTCGATGGTGGCGAACCCAGGTGGCGGCATGTGACTTGCTGGTCGCGCCCCCCCCGCGGCGGTGCGCACCCTGCGCGCCGCCGGCGGCGCCGAGGAGGAGACCGATGATCGCGAGGCCGTTCGCCCTGGCAGCTCTGGTCGCTGGATCCGCGATGCACGCCCCGTCCGCGCAGGCGGAAGGGACGGCCGCGCGCGCGGCGGCCCTCGAGGCGCGCGAAGCGACGTTTGCCTCGCTTCGCGCGGAGCTCGCGCGCGTCATGCGCCCGGGGTTCATGGCGGAGCTCGCCGACGCCGAGCGCCTTCTCCTGGGAACGCGGGCCGATCTCGGCCCGGCGGTGTCGTCCGAATACCGCGCGATGGCCCACCTGTTCCGCTCGATTCTCGTCGACCATGGCAAGGGGTTGACGGCGGCCGAGCGGGGGGCGGTGGCCGCGTCGTTCCGCCACTACGAGACGACGGCGAACTCCCTCTACGGACCGGGAGACGACGGCTTTGACGAATGGCGCCGCGCCCATCCGATCGCCTTCTTCAGCCTCTCGGGGGACCGAAATCTCGGGACGTTCGGTCCGGGCGACGAGGGTCCGGGACGAGCGCTGTACGGCCAGCTGTATCCGCTCCTCCCGGGACAATCGCTCGTCCTCCGGACCTGGGAGAGCAGGACCGATCGCGATCGCAGGCTCGGCGCCGTCCGGGTGGTGGGCGGCGGGCTGACGGTGCGGCGCACCCGGCTCGCGTCGGCGATCGATCCGGAGTCCGGCGAGCTGTGGGAGACCCGGTTGACGTTGCGGAAACCGCCGTCGAACGATTCGATCTCCGTGGAGGTTCGCCCCCGCGGCTTCCGTGGCTGGCTCGAGTGGGTGCTCGGTCTCGCCCCGTCGAACGGGAACAGCCGATGGACCCGGTTCCGGTTCTTCGTCGGTGACGCCGTCGCGACGGCGGCGCGCGGCGAGTCGGGCGGAGGCTCGAACGTGGCGCGACGCGCGCCGACCGCGGTGACGGGGACGACCGGCGGTGAGCCTGCGACCGGCGGCGAGGCGGGACGGCGGCGCTGATCGGACTCCCTGGCGAGTCCGTGTCCCAACCGACGCCGGCGTAGGGGGCTCGCCTCCCCATTGACATCCGTGTCAATTCTTCCGCATCGTCCGTGCGGACGGTGACTTCCGCGACGCCCAGGGTGGGCTCGGATCGTGCTGGTGGCGCACGCATGCGCGCACGCGTCGGCGTCCGGATCGTCCACCTCCTCGGACTGTCGATTGCGGCGTGCGAGGTCGCCACGCCGGACCCGCTTCCGGGTGGACCGACGCCGGAGCCGACGCCGGAGACGGTCGAAGAGGCGACGATCGAATCGTACGTCTTTCCGGACCTCCTCGCGTGCGGGGCCGCCGGCACCGCGACGGTGACGGTGAAGAACCACGGACCCGCAACCTGGACCCGCGCCGGCGGGTACAAGCTCGGCGCGGTCGACGACGCCGACCCGCTCTTCACCGCCGACGTGCGGATCCTCCTTCCCGAGGAGGCCGCGATCGGCCCGGGCGATTCGCACACCTTCTCCGTTCCGCTGGTGGCGCCGAACCAGCCCGGGACCTACCTCACCGACTGGCGGATGGTGGAGGAGGGGGTGCGGTGGTTCGGCGAGACGGCCGCCGCGCAGGTGGCGGTCACCTGCGAACTGCCGGTCGATCCGACGACGCTCCACCAGAAGGTCGTCTTCGGCTACCAGGGTTGGTTCGCCTGCCCCGACGACGGCGCGCCGACCGACCGGTGGGTGCACTGGTTCCGCAACCAGACGCCGGCGGCGGAGAACGCGACCTTCGACATGTGGCCCGAGCTCGCGGAGCTCGGGGAGGACGAGCGGTGCCCGACGGCGATGACCTTCCCCGGAGGGGGAACCGCCTCGCTCTATTCGGCCTGGAATCCGGTGACCGTGGGGCGCCATTTCCGGTGGA
>CAYJRR010000179.1:0-6991 GCA_964372275.1 uncultured bacterium | reverse complement strand
GCGATGCGCGACTGCTTGAGCAGCTCCTCGCGCCCCTTCGCCAGGACCTCGGCCGCCCTGCCGAGCAGCCCTTCGAGACCCTTCGAAAACGGATCGAACTTGCTCGAGTCGCCCATCAGGTGCTCGAGGCGGTGACGGTCACGGTGTAGTCGTTGGTCATCGACAGGCCCGTCACGGTGTCGAGGAGGAGCCAGTAGTCGCCGGCCGGCGGTGTCGGGATCGTCACCGAACGCACGCCATCGCCGACCGTGTAGTCGTAGGCCGTTCCACCGACCGTCTCGAGGAAGGACGACGTGTGCCCCGGAGCGTCGTACCACGCCTGGTTGAACACCAGCGCCCCCCAGCCGCCGCCGAGCGGATTGTCTTCCTGGTCGTAGTCGCCGACTTCGGTCCGGATGTCGGTGACGTTCCAGGTGACGACCAGGTTCACCGTACCCACCGGAACGGTGAAGGTGAACCAATCGTCGTCGCCATCGCGGTACGAATAGGCGTTGTAGTTGACCGGCGTGTTGAGGACGAGGTTTCCAAGATCGATTGCGTCGATCTCCGAATCGGCCGGCGACGGCTGGCTGTCGCCGTCTTCGATCCCGCCGGCGCCGTACTCCACGTCGAACGACATCGCGAACGAGGTGTCGGTGGTGATCGTCGTCAGCTCCGGGTAGTTCGTGTTCCGGAGGCGCAACAGGTAGGCGAGCCCCGCCTCGACGTCCTCGACCTCGAACCGCGCGGCGCTGGCGCCGGGAACGTCGCTGACCTGGGTCGACGCGCCGGGGATGACGTAGGCGTGATCGACCGTTCCGGCCAGCTCGTCGCCGAGGATGTTTCCGTAGTGGAGCTTGGCCTCGATCAACGTCAGGCTCCCGCTGGTGTCCAGGAAGTACGCGGGCGCGTCCGGGGCGTAGACCGTGAACCGCAACCACCCGTCGGCGCCGGGCTCGAACCGGTACCAGTCGAAGTCCTCGTCGAGCAGGTGTTCGTTGGTGACCGACAGCGTCTCCGACGTCGAGAGCGCGAATGCCTGTCCCGCGAGTCGGAAGCTATCGCGAGAGGGAGCCGGTTCCGGCAGCTCGTTCGGCGGGTCGCCGGGCTCGAACGGGTCGAAGCGGACGTGCAGCGTGTAGCCGTAGAGCGCGTCGAATCCGTCGTGATTCGACCCGCCGATGCCGCGGATGCGGATGTACGGCCCGTGCCCGTCCTCGTAGTAGAACGACCGGGACCACGCCTCGATCGCCGGCACGTCCGGTCCCCCGTCCCCCGCGATGGCGATCTGGCCGCCGAAGTAGGCGTCCTCGCCGTTCACCGGATCCGGGCCGTGGAAGAACTCGACCTGCAGCCCCAGCAACCCGCCGGACGAATAGGACGCGTTCCAGGTGGCGCTGACGAACAGCCGGCCGTCCACCTGGTTGGTGTGGAGGTGGTAGATGTCGAGATCCCCGTCCTCGCCGATCCAGCCTCGGAAGTCGAAGTCCATGGCGATCGTCTGCGAGTTGATGAAGTCGTCGTTGGCGCCGCTCCCGCCGGACGGATCGTTGTCGACCGACGAAACGAAGATGAATCCGCGCTCGACGCTGCCGGAGTTGCCGCCCGAATAGACTTCGACGTCGGCCGGACCCAACGCGCTTTCCGGGGCGATGCATCGGATCTCCTTGTCGGAGACGACGTCGACGTCGACCGCCTTGATCCCGTTGAAGAGGACGCTCGCGGGCCCGCGGCGGAACCCCTTGCCGAGAACCCGGATCTGCTGGCCGGTGGCGCCGTAGTAGGGGATCACTTCGGTGATCGTGGCCGTCCCAGGCTCGTCGTCGGGCGCGCAACCGACGGCCCCCCAGGACAGAACGGCGGCGAAGAAGAATCGAAGTGGTCGGGTCATCCCCCCGAGTCTACTGCGGTTCCGTCCGCCCGGTCGAGTCACAGGAAGCGAAGCAGCGGACCTCCGATCGACAGGCCGACGCTGCGCAGGTCGATCTCCTCCCCTTCGGCGGAGGTCTCCCGCCAACCGATGTAGTTCACCTCCACGAACAGACGGGCGCCCCCCCACCGGATCCATCCGTTGTAGTAGGCGCGACCGCCGATGCCGGGGTTGATCAGGCCCCCGACGAGCAGATCGCAGCCGACGCGGCCCAGATCGCGCACCTTGAACTCCGCCCCCTGCGGCGCGCTGATCCGCACCGTCGGCATGCCGCGCGACTCGAAGACGACGGCGTGCGCGCCGAGGAAGACGTTCCCCGACAGTCGCCGGTCGAGCGCGTCGGAGGTGCGACGCTGCAGGTAGAGGCCCGTGTCGGAGTAGGTGTATCGGGCGTCGCCGCGAAGCTGGAGCGGCGTGGCGTTGAAGGCGACCAGCCGGGAGAGGTTGGAGATCGCGTACGACGCGTAGACCGTCACCACCGGCGCGATCGCGCGGTCGTCGCGTCCCGCGCCGTCGAAGACGTTGTAGTAGGGACCGACCCCCAAACCGAGGAACGCCTTCGTCGGGCGCTCGGGCACGCGGTAGTGGATCGTCCCGCCGCCGACGCCGCCGTCGGCGCGGTCGACCGCGATGTCGACCCGTCCCGGCGCGGCGGAGAGGCGCAGGTCCCAGACGCCGTCGCCGCCCGAGGAGGTCTCGATCCCGTCGACGCGAACGGCGTCCCCGACCCCCTCCCAGAAGACCCGCAGCTCCAGGCTGGAGGTGCGGTGGTCGATCGCGGAGGCCGTGACCATCCGGCATCCGACGTAGATCCAGGAGTCCACCGGGAGGGAGACCGGCTCGAGCCGCACGCCGTAGGAGGAGCAGGTGGTGTCGACGAGCGCGGGTCCGCCGCCGTCGCGCGGCGACCGGTAGCGGATCCGCACCACGCCGGCCGTCTCGGTCCCTCCGCGGCGAACCACGACCTCGATCGGATTGCGCTCGCCGGCGAGGAGCGGCACCAGGATGGCGGCGCGCCACCGCGGACCGGCGGCATGGAGCGGCGTCTCGAATCCGGCGGCCGCCACCTGCCCCGCCTCGATCCCCTCCGCCTCGACGAGGAAACGGGCCCGCGGAAACCGGAGCACGTCGTCGACGCGGACCCATTGCAGGCTCTCGGGCTCGAGCGAGACGCGGACGTCGGCGACCGGCTCTCCGACCCATTCGAGCGAGAAGTCACCGAGCGCGATCGCGGCCGGTTCGAGGAAGTTCGGCGCGGCCGGTTCGACGCCGACGATCTCGGCGAGCAGCGGGCCCGCCGCATCGGCCGCGGCGGCACGGGCCGTCGCCGCACGAACGCGCGTGATCCTCCCGGCGGGTCCCGCGAGGGCCGACGTCGGGAGGAGGCACGCCGCCGCGATCGCGGCGGCAACGGGGAGGCCTCGTTTCATCGGTCGAAGCCGCGGACGATAACAGAAGCCCGCGGATCTTCGACCCCTCAGGCACCGGCAATTCGACCTGCCGAACGGCCTTCGCGGGAAGATGCAAATTGCTTCGGAAACGGGCACTTGCCGCATCCGGCCGAGGGCACGCCGCATGCTCCTCGAAGGCCTCGGGGGGCGTCATGGGTCGTCGTCGAAGCACCGGGTTCCGGGTCACCACCGCCATCGCGTCGCTCGTCGGACTGTTCGCGGCCGACGCGATGGCCCAGCCGACGGTCAACGGGGGCCGTCGCCTGACCGCGGAGGAGCGGCTCGAGGAGGAGCTGAATCGACGCGGCGGCACGCCGGTCTGGGCGGACGGACCGAAGGGCCACGAGCGTCCCGTCATCCGCACCGAGCCGGAGACGATCCGCAACCACGGCCGGCGCGATGCGCGGGGGTCCTGGAGCTGGAACTCCGACCCGGTGCTCGGGACCGACGCGATCGGCCGCACCTACGACAAGCGGACGGGCGGCCTCCTGCAACCGCACGACCGCCGCCGGAGAGAGAAGATCGCCGAGGCGCGGCTGCGGGACGGACTCTACGACGACCGGACGCGCTTCCCGGTCGAGCTCATCGCCGTCGGAGACGGTGGGGCGACAGGGTTCACCGGCGCAGGATTCGAAAACGGCCGACGCACGCTTGCGTCCGGCCGCGCCGGCGAGGTCTACGCCGACGTCGACCGCGTCGAAGGCTACTACACGGCCGGTCTCCACGCCGGCCGCAACGGAATAGGCGGTCGCGCCGGCGTGCAGGGCGAGGCGGTCGCCGTCGGCCTGCAGGCGGTCTCCACGCGCCTCGAAGTCGGAGATGCGCGCGCGCACGCCAACGTCTATGGGCGCGCCAAAGCCTTCCTCGGCGCGGACGGCCGCGCCGAATTGCAGGCGACGATCAACACGCGGCGAGTCAACTTCGTCGCGGAGGCCGGCGCCTTCGTCGGCGCCAAGGCCCGCGGGGAGGTCGTCGGCTCCGCCAAGTTCCTCGGAATCGGCGTACGCACCACCCTGGCCGCCGAGGCCTCGTTCGGTCTCGGCGCCGAAGCGCGCGGCTACTTTCGCGTCGACTGGTCGACGATGACCGTCCGCATCGGCGGAAAGGCGGCCGCCACCTTCGGCGGCGGGCTTGGCGCCGGAGCGATGGTCGAGATCTCGGCGGCCGACGCGGTCAAAGGGGTGGCATCGGCAATCGGGCGCGGCTGGAACTGGCTCTCCGGCGTGTGGAACCGGCGCCCGGCCGAGCGGCCGGCGGTGCCTCTGCCGCCCATCGCGGCCGCGGTCGCCACCGGCAGCAACGTCCGGCGGAACGCGCCGACGGTCCTCCGGATTCCGCCGACGGATGCGCCTTCGGGCGCGCGAACCGGCGGCGCCGGCTCCGGGATCGGCGTCCGCCGCTGATCGGACGAAATAGACCGAGTCGCATGTCCGTAGGGAAGGGCATGAAGACGGCGGCGTGGCATCCCTGGCTCCCTTCCTTCGGTGCGGCGGCGGCGCTTTCGGCCGGATTCGCGGCGGCCGGTTCCCTGGCGGGCGTTTCGCCGCTCGGTGCCGCGCTCGCCGGAATCGCCGTCCTCGGCGCCACCCTCGGCCTGGGCGTGGCCGCCGCCGACCTGCTCGTGCCGGCGCGCTCGCCCATGAGCCTGCGACCATCGCGGCCGGATTGCCGCCCCTCCCCGCGACAGGCGATTCGGAGACGCGCAACCGCCTAGCGGACTCGTATAATTCCGGGAGTGTCGAACGGCGCACCCGTCGCGAACGAAACCGATCCGTTCATCACCGTCACCGGCGCCAATCCGGCGCTGCTGCGCGCGATCAACACCGCCCGGGAGGCGTCCAAGAGCGACAGCACCGTCCTGCTTCGCGGCGAAAGCGGGACCGGCAAGGAGGTGTTCGCGCGGGCCATCCACAAATCGAGCGCCCGGCACGCGGCCGCGTTCGTCGCGGTCAACTGCGGAGCCCTGCCCGAGAGCCTGATCGAGAGCGAGCTGTTCGGCTACGAGAAGGGAACGTTCACCGGCGGATCGGCGAGCGGGAAGCGGGGCCTGTTCGACGAGGCGGACGGCGGCACCGTCTTCCTCGACGAGATCGGCGAGATGCCGCTCCTGGCGCAGGTTCGGCTGCTGCGGGTGCTGGAGTCGGGGGAGGTCCGCCGCGTCGGGGCGACCGAGTCGCGCTTCGTCAACGTGCGGGTGATCGCGGCCACCCACGTCGATCTGTGGTCGGCCAGCGAGGCGGGGCGCTTCCGCAAGGATCTCTACTACCGGTTGAACGTGATCAGCATCGAGATCCCGGCGCTGCGCGATCGTCGCGAGGACATCCTCCCGCTCACCGAGCAGTTCCTACGAGCGAATCTGGCGAGGGTCGACCGTCCGGAGATCGTCGGGTTCGAGGCGCCGGCCTTGCGCGCACTGATCTCCTGGGACTGGCCGGGAAACGTGCGGGAGCTGGAGAACGTCGTCGAGCGGGCAGTTGTGCTCGCGCGCGGGCGGGAGATCCGGCTTTCGGACCTCCCCTCCTACCTGAGCGCGCCGCGCAAGTCCTCGGATCCCGAGTCGGCGATCCCGGAGGGCTCCACCTACCGCGCCGCCCGGGCGCGGGCGATGATCGATTTCGACCGCCGGTTCCTTTCGGGCCTGCTCACCACCACCAAGGGGAACCTCGCTCACGCGGCAAAGCTCGCCGGGCTGGACCGCGCGAACTTCCGCAAGATCGTCCTCAAGAGCGGCATCAATCCGCGCGACTTCCGCGAGCAGAAATAGCGGTCGCCGGCGTACGGACGGGCGGGGACGGGCTCCTCGACCCGGCCCCGCCCACCTCGAATCCGGTCGACGTCAGTACGAGCTCAGGCCGAGCTCGCCGCGATGGGTCCGCTTGATCTTCTCCACCAGGGTGGTGCGGTTCAGTCCGAGCAGGCTCGCCGCGCGATTCTTGTTCCCGTTGGTGCGCTCGAGCGCGGCGCGGATCAGCGACTGCTCGTACGCCGCCAACGTGGTGCGCAGGTCGACGCCCCCTTCGGGCAGCTCGGTGGGGAACGGGATCGGCGTCGTCTCCGAGCCGGCGCGGCGGAGCGCGCCGCGGCTGCGGAGGCTGTTGCGGACCGCCGCGCCGTCGATGATGCCGGTCGGGTTGAGGACGACCATCCGCTCGACCAGGTGCGACAGTTCGCGGACGTTGCCCGGCCAGTCATGCCCCCTGAGCGCCTCGACGGCGTCGGGGGTGAGGGTCGGCGTCGGGCTGCCAAGATCGGAGGCGATGCGCTGGGCGAAGTGCTCGATCAGCTCGACCAGGTCGGTCGACCGCTCGCGCAGCGGAGGAACGAACAGCGGAACCACGTTCAACCGGTAGTAGAGGTCCTGGCGGAACTCGCCCGATTCGACCATCTCCCCGAGATCGCGGTTGGTCGCCGCGATGATCCGCACGTCGACGCGTCGCGGCCGGCTGCCGCCGACGGGATCGACCTCGCGCTCCTGGAGCACGCGGAGCAGCTTCGGCTGGAACGAGAGCGGCATCTCGCCGATCTCGTCGAGGAAGATCGTGCCCCCCTCGGCCAGGGCGAATCGCCCCTTCCGTCCCACCGCGCCGGTGAACGCCCCCTTCTCGTGCCCGAACAGCTCGCTCTCGAGGAG
>CAYJRR010000178.1:0-7048 GCA_964372275.1 uncultured bacterium | reverse complement strand
CGAGGCGTCGCGTCCGGCGCCGCGCGCCTTCGAGAAGGAGCGCCAGCGCCGCGAACCACGCGGCACGGAGCAGTCCGGCCCGCGCGATCCAGCCGGAAACGGTCCGTTCCAGCCGGAAGCCGTGGTGGTACTCGTCGAACACCACACGGCGACCCTCCCCCGCGAGGGATGCCAGGGCGTTCACGGCGAACCGGGCGTTGTGCGCGCGCGGGAGGCCGGCATTGCGGACGATCGAGGGATCGAGGAGGACGATCACCTCGCCGGCGCCGAGGCGGCGTGCGGCGGCGACCGCGCCGGCGTCGTCGCCGAGGAGCTCCACCCATCCGAGACTCGTTCCGTCGTCTCCGACCTCGAACCGCGCGCGGAGACCGCCGCCGCTCTCGACCCGTCCGACCCCATCGACCGCCGGGGACGGCCAGGCGGGACGAACGCGACCCGCCGTGCCGTCGGCGGTGGCGACGAGGCCCAGCGACGACCAGAGCGGCGATGACTCCGCGCCGTCGGCCACGAACAGCGACGATCCGGCGCGGACCCGAGCGACGAGCGCCTCGGCCTCGCCGGCGTCGAGCGGGGCGTCGATCAGGGCCAGCGCGGCGCCGTCGGGCGCGGCCAGATCGGCCGTCTCCACGGTCGAGACCTCGAACCCCCGCCGTCGAAGGAGCTCGAACAGCGCCCGCGTGCCCGTCGGATCGGCGACCCGCGTCGAACCGGCCCGTTCCGGACGGTCCGGTTCCGCGGGCGCGCCCGCCAACGCGATGAGCACGACGGCGATGGCGGCCGACGCCAGGCCGAGGACCGAAAGCGCGCGGTCGATCCCACGCCTCGCGCTTCCGGGGGGACCTCCGCCATGCCCCGGACTCACGCCGCCTCCGCGCCGGTCGAGGCTCCCGCCACCCGGACGGCGGCGGAGAACGCCTCGAGCTCCTCGGGCGTGCAGGTCGAGCGTCCGTACCAGGTCCGGTCGAAGCGATCGACCACCGTCGAGAATGCGGCGGTGCGGACCGCGTCCGCTCGCATCGCCGCCAGGTATTCGCGGTTGGTGCGGTGGCGGTCGTAGACGATCGCCCCCTGGAGGTGGAGACGTCCGAGCAACGAGAGGTAGAGCGCCCGGACCGCGCCGCGGAGATCGCCGGCCTGCGAGAGGGCCAGGGCCTCGCGCTCCATCTCGGCCGGCCGCGGAGGATCTTCCGGAAGGTCGAGCACCGCCTCGTTCCGCGCGGAGTCGAGCGCGGCGCGCAGGAGCGTCCGCGCGACGATCCAGACGAGCAGCGTCACGCCCGCCGCCGACAGCACCAGTGTCGCCACCGTCCGGATCCAGGTCCAGGCGCCCGAATCGCCGTCGTCGCCGCCGGAGAAGATCCGCCGGATCTCGGCTCGAACGCGCGCCCAGGCCGACTGGATCCGCTCCCGCACCGTTGCCGCCGCCCGCGCGAGCCGGGGATCCTCCTCGGCCGTGGCGAACTGCGCCTGCTGGAGCACGCCGTCCAGGTCCTCCCGCACGTCGCTTCTCGCCGCCGGCTCGCCCGTCGCTCGGTCGGTCGCGACGAGCGCCGCGCGGGCGGCGAGGTGCTCGGCGATCGTCTCCTCGAGCGTCCGGCGCGCCGGCTCCGGAAGGGACTCCAGCCGGTCGACGGCGTCGGCGAGCCACGGGTCGCGGGTCTCGATCGGCTCGCCCTCCCCGGTCACGACCACCGACGTCATCGCCCGGGCGTAGGCGCGCGCGGCGACGGGATCGGGATGACGCCGGAACAGTCGCGCCCCCTGTTCGAGGTCGTGGCGGAGGCGGTCCGGCGAGACGGCGCGCTCCAGGTCGGCCTCTCCACCGGCGGCGAGCGCCCCCGCCGCGGCGGCGAGAAGGGCGAGTCTCCTCGTCGCCACCTACGCCGCCTCCGGATCGATCGAGAGCGGTTCGCCGACCAGGCGTTGGCTCCGGAGCTCGAGGTCGAAGCCGTCGGTCCGGATTCTCCCGTCGACCCATGCGAGGCCGAGCGCCGCGGCGGTGAGGGGATCGGCGAAGATCTTGGTCACCGCCGCCGCCAGGCACACGACCTCCGGACGCGCGGTCCAGGGTACTCCGCCGGTCGGAAGCGCCAGGGAACGGACCCCGTCGGCCAGCCCGACGAGGAGGAGCAACTGGGCGAATCCGAGCAGGTGACCGACGCCGTACAACAGGGCGGCGGCGGTCAGCCCGCCGGCGGCCCCCTTCGCGACGGCGGCCGATCGCGCGATCGCGCGGCGCGTCCCGGCACGTTCGAGGGTCGCGGCGTGAGCGGTGAATCCGAGGAGCGCGACCGCCGGGATGGCGGGAAGCAGGCAGGCGAGGAGGCCGCCGATGAGCGCCATCCACCGCGCGGCGGCCAGCAGCCCGAGGCGCCGTCCCGCCGCCAGGCCCGCGCGGAGGGAGATCCCGGCGGACGGCGATCGACCGCAGATCGCCGTGACCGAGGCGTGCGCCAGGGCCCCGCCGCCGATCGCCCGGATCCAGGCGGCGAGCGCCAGCGCGACCGAAAGCGCGCCGACGGTGGCGAAGTAGGTGGGGCTCCCCCAGGTCGCCCCGCGCTCCCGGACGTAGAGCACGAGCGCGGCCGCGGCGGCGAACAGCGGCGCGTTGGCCATCAGCGAGATCGTGACCAACGGTCCGAACGCGGCGCGGTAGATCTCGAAGGCGCCGTCCGCGAGGGCCAGGACGGACGCGGGACGGAAGTGCGTCTTCCGCTCGACGAGGGCGCGGCTCACGGAGTCACCACCCATTGGAGCGCGTCGTCGCCGCCCGCCTCGTGCGGCGGGTTCCCGGCGACGATCCCGGCGGTGTCCCAAAGGCCGTTGGCGCCGGGGCTGGCGAGGTAGACGCGCGGCTCCGCGACGTCCTCCGGTGTGCGGTGGTACAGCACGGGCCGGCCGAAGACGTCGAGCACCGCGTCGTCGTTCGCCGCGCCACCGGACGCGCGCGTGCCTCCCGCCCGCGCCGTGGCATACGGCCCGCGCCAATCGTCGCGGTCTTCCCGTGAGGGTTCGAGGAGCGCCTTCAAGCCGCGTTCCGGGCTCGGGTAGCGCGATACGTCCGCGAGGTACTCGGAAAGCGCGAGATGAAGTTCGACGAGCCGCTGCCGGTTCGCTTCGAGACGGCGCTCGTTGAGCAGGAAGGGCCACGCGACCGCGGCGGCGGAGGCCGACACCGCCACCGTTCCGTAGAGCGCGAGGAGCGCCAGGAGGTGTCGCGGCGACCGACGCTTCGCCTCCTCGAACGCGGCCGGCGTTCCGGCGGGGCGACCGGCCGGGCCGGAGGAGCCCGCTCCGGGCGGCGGAAAGAGGCGGTCGATGCAGCCGGCGCAATGGTTCACGCCGTCGATCCGCGTCAGGCACTCGGCGCAGGCGGTCCGGAGACAACTCCGGCAGAGACCCGCCCCCGCGCGCGCCGGATGCGTTTCGCAGGCGACGCGGGAGACGTCGGAGAGGGGAGGGACCGGACGCGGGAGGAGGGGATCGGTCACGTCACGCTCTCGCCAGCAGGAATCCGATGACGAATGCCGCGCCCACGATCAGGACGGTGAGGAAGATCCCGAGTCCGACCGGCAGGAGGGCGACGGAGAGCGATCGCCCCGGCGTGAGGCGGTGCGCCACCTGCAGGCCGAGGTAGTAGAGGTAGACGCGGTAGCCGATCGCCGCCAGGGGACCGACGATCGGGACCAGCTCCATCACGTCGACGGCGCGTCCGTATCCGTAGACGCGGAAGGTCGCCTCGAATCCACGCAACCCGCCGACCAGCCGCACGCCGAGGTGGATCAGTCCGGCGACCACGAAGAGGTAGATCACCACCTGCACCATCTGCAGGACGATCGTTCCGAGCTGGACACCCGCCTGGACGTACATCATCGGGTTGTTCATCGCCGCGCCGAGGATCCCGTACACCCCCGCGGCGAGCAGTCCGTAGACGAGCACCACCATGCCACGGATCGCCATCGCGAACAGGAGAGGATCGGTCAGACCGCCGTCGGTCGGCATCCGGGCGTAGAAACCGGCGGGATCGGCAAAGACGGCCCGGACCGTCTGGTAGGCGGCCCGGATCCAGCCCCGGCGGGCGCGGTCCTCCCAGGGAACGTGCGCTCCGATCCGAAGCAGACCGCTCCGCACGCGCTCGGCGCAGCCCGGACCGTAGGGGGCCCCTTCGATCCACACGGCGCAGAATCCGCAGAGGAAATCGCCGCAGCGGCCACAGACGGAGACGGCCTTCCGATCGCCGTGGCGGCGGCAACGGGCCACGGGCCCGGCGGGGGGCCCGCCCTCCTCGATCGGAGTCGGCTCGTCGGCGGCGTCGGGCGCGCCTTCGGACATGACCTCCGGATTCTATTCCGGTAGGGTGTCGCGTTGGTGAACCCATTCCACGCCATCTCGAGGATCGCCGGACGCGGCCCGGGCGGCCGCGGGCATCCGGTCCTGGCGTCGCTCCTCCTCGGCGCGTCGGCATTCGCCGGCTGCGAGGAGGGGAAGGGGCGGCACTTCGAGGCGATTCGATTCCCGGACGGTTTCCTCTGGGGCGCGGCGACGGCGGCCCACCAGGTGGAAGGCGGGAACGACAACAACAACTGGTGGGCCTGGGAGCAGATCGAAGGGACGATCGAGAACGGCGATCGTTCCGGCGATGCCTGCGATCACTACAACCGCTTCGAGGCCGACTTCGCGCTCGCGGAGAGCATGAACCAGAACGCGCACCGCTTCTCGATCGAGTGGAGCCGGATCGAGCCGTCGCGCGACGTCTACGACGAGGTGGAGATCGAGCACTACCACCAGGTGATCGATTCGATGCGGGCGCACGGCCTCAAGCCGGTGGTGACCCTCTCCCACTTCACCTTGCCCCTGTGGATGGACGATCCGCTGAACCCGGGGGCCGACCTCGGAGACTTCCGGACGCAGGAGGGGATCGACGAGTTCGTCGAGTTCGCAGGCGACATGGCCGAGGAGTACGGGGACGACGTCGATCTCTGGATCCCGTTCAACGAGCCGATGGTGGTGGCGCTGACCGCCTACCTCGACCTCTGGCCGCCGGGGTTCGGGAACGACCTCGACCAGGCGGTGGCGTTCACCATGGGGGAGATCTTCGCGCACGCCGGAGCCTACGACGCCATCCACGCGCGCGATCTGGCCGACGCCGACGGCGACGGACTGGCGTCGAAGGTCGGCGTGGCGGCGCACATCGTCGTCTTCCAGCCGTCCCGCCCCGACAACGCGCTCGACGTCGCCGCGACCAAGCGCCTGGACCACGTCTTCAACCGCCTCTTCCTCGACGCGACGATCCTGGGATACCTGGACGTCAACCTCGACGAAGACACCGACGACGATGGGACGACGCCGGCGGAGGGCTATCACCCGGAGCTCGCGGGTCGGATGGACTTCCTCGGGTTGAACTACTACCGGATCCAGAAGGTCGCGGGGGGGCTCCCGGAACCGCTCCTCGGCGCGCCGTCGGACGTGGCGACGTTGCCGCGCAACGAGCTTGGATGGTCGATCTACCCTCGCGGGATCTACGAATCGCTCAAGCTCCTCGCGGAGTACGGAATGCCGATCCTGATCACCGAGAACGGCATCGCCGACGGCGACGAATCGCAGCGCCCGTCGTTCCTCGTCGACTTCTTGACCTGGGTCGACAAGGCGATCGAGGAGCAGGTGCCGGTGATCGGTTACCTGCATTGGTCGCTCTACGACAACTTCGAATGGGCGGAGGGGTTCTCGGCGAAGTTCGGCCTCTTGCGGCTGGACTACGAGACGCAGGAGCGGATCCCGACCGTCTCGAGCGACCTGTTCGCCGAGATCGCGGCGGAGAACGGCCTTTCGTCGGAGATGCAGGCCCGCTGGCGCACCTCCGCCGCGGCGGAGTAGGCGGCCAAAAAACGGCGCCGATCCGGGCCGCGGCGCTTGACGCTGGGGGGCACCGAAGGTAGGGTAACGCCCTTTTGTCCCAAGGGTTTTTTGCCCGAATGGCCCAGCCTTCGACCGGCCCCAGCGAAAACGAGCTCGTCGCCGTCCGGCGGCGGAAGGCGGCCGACCTCGCCGCCGAGGGGACCCCGCCGTATCCGGACGCCGACCGGCTCCGGCCCTCGATTCGGTCGGCCGAGCTGATCGAGCGATACCGGGGCCTCCCGGCGGACGCGCTGGAGCGGGAGACCGGTCCCGAGCACACCCACGTCGTCGCCGGCCGGATCGTCGCCGTCCGCGCCTTCGGCAAGGCCGCGTTCCTGGTGCTGCGCGACGACGCGGGCGAGGTCCAGGCCTACGTGCGAAAGGACCGTGTCGGCGAGGCGGCGTTCGCCCTCTACCAGAAGCTCGACGTCGGCGATTTCGCCGGCGTGCGCGGGACGCCGATGCGCACCAAGACCGGCGAGTTCGCCCTGGCGGCGGACGCGCTCGCGCTCCTGGCCAAGACCGTCCGCCCGCTCCCGGAGAAGTGGCACGGGCTGACCGACAAGGAGCAGCGCTACCGGCAACGCTACGTCGACCTGATCGCCAATCCCGAGGTGGCGAACGTCTTCCGGCAGCGGTCGCGAATCGTCCGCCACATCCGGAATTTCCTCGACGGAAGGGGGTTCCTCGAAGTCGAGACGCCGATGATGCATCCGCTGGCGGGGGGGGCCGCCGCGAGGCCGTTCGTCACGCACCACAACGCGTTGGGACTCGAGCTGTACCTGCGGATCGCGCCCGAGCTCTACCTGAAGCGTCTGGTGGTGGGTGGGCTCGATCGCGTGTACGAGATCAATCGCAACTTCCGGAACGAAGGGCTGTCGCTGCAGCACAACCCCGAGTTCACGATGCTGGAGTTCTACGTCGCCTACCAGACCTACCGCGACCTGATCGACCTGACCGAGGAAATGATCCACGGCCTGGTCGTCGACCTCCACGGGAAGGCGGCGATCGACTACCACCCCGACCCGAACGACCGCGACAAGGCGCTCCACCTCGACTTCACGCGTCCCTGGCGGCGCGTCACGGTGCACGACGCGGTCGCCGAGGCGCTCGCCATCCCGCGCGCGCGCCTCGAATCGGTCGGCGATGCGCT
>CAYJRR010000177.1:0-7403 GCA_964372275.1 uncultured bacterium | reverse complement strand
ATCTAGGGGGTGCCGTCGGGGGCGACCGTCGCGAGCTTGGCGACCCCCTCCTCGGCGGCGGCTGCCCGGCGGGAGGAGATCAGGCCGGCCGACGCCAGCGCCGTCGTGGTCAGGAAGTCACGCCGCTGCATCAAAACATCTCCTTGGACTTCGCCTTGAGCTCCTTCGCCTTCTCCTTCTCGTTTCGCGTCTCCGGCTCGTAGCCCGGGATCACGGAGTCGTCGAGGGCGATCACCTCGTCGAGAAGCTTTTCGAACAGCTTCTGGTCGTCGGTCTTGACGGCGTAGGTCTCGGCCATCAGCACCTTGGTCCCGGCGTAGTTCGGCGAGATCGACAGGCTCTTCTCGAAATGCTCCTTGCTCTTGTTCACGTCGCCGCCGGCGAACGAGGGGGCGACGGAGTAGAAGGCGCCGAAGTAGCGGTGGGGGGCGCCGTTGAAGAACGACTCGTCGAGCTCCAGCGCCCGCGACATCACCGCCTTGATCCGGTCCTTGTTGCCGAGGGTGGTGGCGAACCCCTTGGCCTTGGACCACTTCCCGAGGTTGGCGGCGTACCAGTACATCGCGTCGAGCCCCTCGACGCCGACCAGCTTGATCGACTCCTCCACCGTCTTCCCGGAAGTGACCGCCGCCTTGAAGGCCGGATTCGACTCGGCCAGCGCGCGCTCGCCGTAGGAGGTCCCCTTCTCGAAGGCGCCGAGGTACTCCGCCGACGAAGTCCCCAGCTTCCGCTGGTGCGCGTCGGCGTAGAAGAAGTAGGCGCGCGAGAGGCGGGCGAGGATCGACGCGTCCTCGGGCTTGAGCGCCGACGCCTTCTCCAGCGCGGTGATCGCCCCCTCGAGCGACGCCTTCTCTCCGCGCTTGGCCCACGCGGCATCGGCGGTGGCGAGAAGCGCGTCCGGCGTCTCGCCGGCGGCGACCGCCGCCGCGGGGGCGCCGCCCGACCATTGCGATTTGCGGCCCGCGCCGCACCCGACCACGAAGACCAGCGCCGACGACACCAGAACGAACCCGATCGCTCGCTTCATACGACTCCTCCAAACCCGGGAAACAAGGGAAATTCCGATCCGAACCGTCGCTCGCGACCGCTCGGAACGGGCCTTTATACGGAAGTCACCCGGCCGACGCAAGGGATCGCGGTGGGGCGACCTCGGCCGCCGATGAGGTCCCCTTCATCGGGGGTGGAAGGAGCGCGCGCCACGAAGCCAGGAGCGGAGCGGACGGGGTCCGGCGTCGCCGCTCTCCGGAGCCTGCGACAGCTCGTCGAGCGCGCGCGGCAGTCGCGAGACGTCGCGCCGCGGATAGGAGCCGGCGGCCGACGCCCGATCGCAGAAGTAGGTGCGGCAACCGAGCGGACGAACCTCGTACACCGTGCAGCGCCCCGCCTCGCTCAGGAACGGACAGACGCCGTCGTCCCGCAGCCGCGGGAGCCGCCTCCCCTGACGCGCCACCTCGCGCTCGACGAGGCGCCACTCCACCTCGGTGAGCCACGGCTCCCGGCCGGTCACCGAGAAGCGGCAGCACTCGGTCGACCCAGGGCAGGTCCAGCCGTCGAGAAGGCGGTCGGCTTCGCCCAGTACGAAAAGCGCGCGGGCGGCGCGGTCGGAGACCACGCCGGATTAGTGCACCGGGCGCGGGACCGGCGCAAGCGGCGTCGGGGCGGGCGGCGCCGGCGCCTCGGGCGGGGTGGGACGGGGATGGAACTCGGCGGCGTAGATGCGAAGCGCCGCCAGGAACAGGGCGGCGAAGAGCGGTCCGAGGAGGATTCCGGCGAATCCGAAGGCGGCGATCCCGCCGAAGAGGGTGAGGAAGACGAGCAGCGGGTGCATCTGCAACTGCCCCTTGGTCAGGATCGGCCGGAGGAGGTTGTCGACCGAACCGACCACGATCGCCCCCCACGCCAACATGAACAGCGCCGCGAACGGACGGCCGCTGACGGCGAGGTAGATCGCCGCCGGCCCCCAGACGAGGACCGCGCCCACCAGCGGCAGGACGCCCGCGAGCGCGATCAGCGTCCCCCATAGCACCGCCCCCGACAGTCCGACGAGGAAGAAGGCGACGCCGCCGAGCACCCCTTGCGCCAGCGCGGTGACGATGTTCCCGAAGAAGACGGCGTAGGAGACGGAGCGGAACTCGCGCATCAGCGCGATCGAGTGGCGGCGCGGCAGCGGGACCAACTCGACCGCGGCGTCGAGCCAGCGCGCGCCGTCGACGTAGAAGTAGTAGAGGGAGAGGACCCAGAGGAACAGACCGATGCCGATCGAGGCCGCGCGCGACACCACGCCGGAGCCGGCCGCGACCGCCCGGCGGGCGACCGCCGCCACGCCGGCGCGGAGCTGTTCGTTGCTGATCGGGATCCGCTCCCGCAACCAGGCGATCGGGCGACGCGCGATCTCCGGGACGCCGCGCGGAAGCCCGTCGTCGCGTCGCGGGGCGGCCTCCGCCTGCTCCGAGAGTCGGCTCGCGACGTCGAGCGCCTCGTCGAGGACCGCCCAGCCGGCGAAGAACAGCGGCGCGATCACGATCACCACCACGCCGAAGGTGCACGCCGCCGCCGCCGTCCGCCGGCGCCCGCGGAACAGCCGCAGCAGCCGTCCGAACGGACCCTGGCTCAACACCGCGCAGAACGCGCCGACCCCCACCCAGAGGAAGACCGGACGCAACGTCCGGTAGAGCATCCATCCGGTGAGGAGGAACAGGACGAAGAAGGTCAGCTTCGCGACACGGGTCGGCACGCTTGAGAGCGGTTCGTGCGCATCCCCCGCGTGGGGGCAACGATCGGCGACGGGACGCGGCCTACACTACGCGCGAGGGCTGCGCCGGCGGTGCGCCCACGCGCCCAGGCCGAGCGCGAGGAGGCCGAGCAGCGCGTGCCGAGGCTTCGCCCCCGCCGCGACCCCGCACCACCCACCGGCGTCGATGTTCTCGACCTCGCCATCACCGTCGTTCCCCCCCGGCGTCGGCGTGGGCGTCTCCTCCGGGGTCGGCGTCGGCTCGGTGCCGGCAGGAACGATCTGGATATCGGCGCAGTTGAAGTAGTCCCCGGGAGTCATGAACTGATTCAGCTGCAAGACGCAAGACGTCTGACACCCGGGAACGCTCGGAACGGTCCAGTTGAAGTTGTAGATTGTCGACCCGTCCGACACGGTATCGGTTACGGTTCCAGGGGCCATGATCACGAAGCTATCGAACGAGGTCTCACCATTCGTGGAGATCGCGAGACGGTACGTTGCTGTGTGATTGACGTTTTCGATCCAAGAGATCGTGTACGTCGATCCGGTTACAAAGGTCTTCGTAACGCTGGCCGCTGGACGCTGACCACACGGCCCCGTCTTACAGTTGGCGTCGCAGACCCCGCGAGGTGTCGGGTTGGTTAGGTAGGCGTGAGTGAACGCCGACGAGGGCATGAGCGCTAACAGCACGACAATTGAGCTACCGACGGCCCGAACCATGACGACCTCCACCGACCAACATCGTAACCCGGCGGAAATGAGAAACCGATGGATACGGCCGAAACCGGTGCAACGCGCGGCCGGGAGACATTCCGGCGTATGTCGATGCAGCAGAATCGAATGAATCCTTGCCCGGGAGACGCTAGTGATAGACGTAGACAGCCCCGCTGTCGACAGCGGAGCCGTCAGCCTGATTTCCCCCGATACCAGTTGCACTTGAATCTTCGTAGTAAGCCCCGACAACGATGGTGTCGCCCGAGACTGCAACGCTTCGTCCGAAGTAGTCGACAGATTCGGTGTTTGAGGCCTTGACGTACGACTTCTGGTTCCACACTCCCCCGCTCCGAGCAAAAACGTAGCTCGCGCCGCTCAGTATCGAAGATTCATCGGATTCGTCCCCGTCGACTCCCGTGGCACCCGAATCCTCGTATTGAGCCCCGACGACGAGCGTGTTTTCCGAAACACCTATCCCGGACCCGAATCCGTCTCCTATCTCGGTATTGGAGCCCGATAGCGCAGACTGCTGACTCCAATCGCTGCCCGTCCGAGTGAAGACATATGCAACACCAGCCCCAGTAGCTCCGACCGCCAGAGTCTCATCGACCACTGCAACGCTCACTCCGAATTGAAAACCGGATCCGCCGGTTGACGGTTTTACGTAGGCTTGCTGATTCCAGTAACCGCCGCTCCGCGCGAAAACATACACAGCTCCACGATTCGACGCGGAATTGTCGGACTGGATTCCATTGATGCCGGTGGCGTTCGAGTCTTCGCCATTGGCACCGACGGCAATCGTGTCGCCTGAAATCGCAACGCTGACACCGAAGTTGTCATCCACGGAAGTATTCGAGGATTTCAGGTACGCCTGCTGGCTCCAGCTGTCTCCCGTGCGAACGAACACATAGGCCGCCCCGCTACCCGTCGCGGAGTTGTCGCTCTGCCCGGCGTTCACGCCAGTCGCGTTGGAGGCCTCTTTCGGGGCGCCGACCACGATCGAATCGCCAGCCACAGAAACGAAGTAACCAAACTCGTCCCCCGCGCCAGTATTCGATGCCTTTAGGTAGGCCTGTTGGCTCCAGACTCCATCGTTCCGGACAAATACGTAAGCGGCCCCGCTCTGTGCCGCTGAATTATCGGCTTGGTCTCCATCGATACCCGTTGCGCTGGAGTCCTCCTCGCGCGCCCCGACGACGATCGTTTCACCCGAAATCGAAACGCTGTACCCGAACTCGTCACCAGCCCCTGCATTGGAGGCCTTCAAATATGCCTGCTGGGCCCATGTGCCGCCGGAGCGAACGAATACGAATGCCGCGCCGCTAGCAGATGCAGCGTTATCCGCCTGATTGCCATTGACGCCCAACGCGCTCGAATCTTCCTCGGGCGCGCCGACGACCAGCGTGTCGCCCGAGGCCGAGACGCTCCATCCGAATCCGTCTCCGCTGCCAGTATTCGATGCCTTGAAGTAGAAGGGTGTGCTGGTCAAAGCCGAAAACCGGTTCACCTGCAGCTCGTAGTCCCGGACCGCGCCGCTTTCGGCGGTGACCTCGACGGTGACGACGTTGACGCCGAGGGCGAGGGGGATGGGCGGGGAGGGGTCGCCGGAGGGGACGGGCTCTCCCTGGATCGTCAGGGTTGCGGCGGTGCTCTCGGTCATGGCGGTCAGGGTGACGGTCGACGCGTAGAGGCCGACGTTGACGGCATACGACGTGACGTCCGCGTTGAAGGCCGGGGATAGCGCTTCCGACGGAGCGGAGAGGACGAGGGCGGAGAGCCGGGCGTTGTCGGAGGGCGGGTCCGGGGTCGGGGTCGGCGTGCGGATCTTGATGTAGTCGTCGGTACAGGCGGTGAACGTCAGCAACGCGCAGACGGCCGGAGCCGTGGCCAACGCCAGGAGGAGGACCGAGCGAAAAAGCGATGGCCGGACCGAGGTACGCACGTGCGTCCCCGATTCTACGCGTCGGCCATCACCGCGCGAGTGCCCGGACGACGGCGCAAAATTGGACATCATTTGTGACTAGATCTAATTTATGACCAGAGTAGGAGCCGATGGAGACGAAAGAGATCGGTGCGGCGAAGTTCAAGGAGACCTGCCTGGCGTTGCTCGATTCGCTGGGGCCGGAAGGGATCGTCATCACCAAGCACGGGAAGCCGGTGGCGAAGCTGATCCCGATCGAGCGGGCGTCGGGGGCGCTGATCGGGACGCTGCGGAGCCGGATCCGGATTCGCGGCGGCCTTCTCTCCACGGGGGAGCGGTGGGAGGCCGATGCTGAACCTTGATACGCGCGTCCTGGTCCATGCGCTCGCCGGATCGCCGACGGCGAAGGAGAAGCGGCTCCTGAGCGCGAATCCCTGGAGCATCTCGTCGATCGTTCTCTGGGAGATCGCCAAGCTGGCGCAGCTCGGACGCGTGGAGATCGACCTCGACGACGCCGAGGTGGTGCGCACCCTCTCGGCGCTGCACGTCTGGCCGCTCGACCTGGCGGTCGCGCGGGCGTCGACGCGCCTCGACTTCCGCGGCGATCCGGCCGACGAACTGATCGCGGCGACAAGCCTGGTCCACGCGGTTCCCCTGCTGACGCGGGACCGGCGGATCCTGGGCTCGAAGGTCGTGCCGCTGGCGGCATGAGCTCCGGTCGGGTCGAACCGGTTCCGCGGCCCGGCTATAGCCGCGTCTGCATGTCGTGAAGCGTGCGGCTGAGCGGGTTCAGCACCAGGCCCATCGTCTCCAGGGTGACGGCGCCGAGCAGCGCGGAGTCCTCTTCGGCGCCGAGGACGACGGGAGAGGTCGCGCGCCGACCGTGGAGCGTGAACTCCGCCTCGGAGACGCCGCGTACGATCACCGTTCCGTCCGCCATCTCGAACTCCACCCGGCGCACGGGTCGGAGCCCCAGCGCCTTCCAAATGCGCGCCGGAAGGACGGAGTAGTCGGCGCCCGAGTCGACGAGCAGCCGCACCTGCCGCCCGCGCCGCGGCGCGCGAGGATTTCGAACCGAGGCGGTGACCCGCGTGAGTCCCATCGGTACGACAGTCTACCACCCGCCGGCGCCGCGCGGTCCGGCTGCCGGCCCTCCCCATGGTCGGTCGACGCGAACGCGCGCAGCCGCGCGAAGATCCGGCGGCTCATCGGCCGCCCGCGTGCCGGGAAATCTCCGGTCCGGATCGGCAACGGTTCCGGCATCCGACTCGGATCCGACCGAATCGAATCGGCTCGGATCTGATACGGAAACAGATACGGGTCCGATCTACCGCCGTTGGCCCGCGCCGGCGGCGGCGGGGTTGCCGGGGACTCTGGCGGGGGCGTGGGGCAAGGTGGTCGACGCCGGTCGTCCGACGTTCGCGCCGAGCACACCGACGTCGGGGGCGCCTCGTTTGGAGAGGACGTGGATCACCTGACCGGCCAGGCCGGTGCCGATGCCGGTGAAGGTGACGCCTTGGGCGATGCCGGCGGCGGTCACGGCGGCGGCGGCGGGGGCTGCGGCGACGGCGCCGATCATGATCGCCATGCCGGCGGCGGTGATCCCGATCCCGACGACGGTGATCTTCATGCCGGGGGAGAGCGCCGACCAACGCTCGCCGAGCGTCCGTGCCCGGACCGGCTCCGACGCGGTCGCGTCGTCCTGCGTGCGGGCGGAGGCCGGCGAAACGGCCACCGAAACCACCAGAAGCGACAACGCGATCGAACCCACGATCCCTCGCATCACACCCTCCCCGTCGGTCCCACGACGAGACTGCACCGACGGTGCCATCATCTTTCCTCGTGATTCCAAGCAGTTGGATCGCCGCGCGGCAAGGCGGATGGCCATCGGTTCGGCGCGGATGTCCCACCCGCGGTGCCGGCGTCGAAGTCGACTCGCCCCTCGCCGGGGACGGATCGCGCGTGTCGCTAGGACCCGTATCGGGCGGCGCCGTCCTCCGGCGGGGCGAAGCCGCGGCGCAGCGTGTTCTCGGTGAC
>CAYJRR010000176.1:0-7416 GCA_964372275.1 uncultured bacterium | reverse complement strand
CTTCGCCACGAGGCTCCGGATCTCGCGGAGGACGTGCTCGACGTCTTCCGTGGCGTTGTGCAGCCCGAACGCGACGCGCGCGTACTTCGTGGCGTACGGGGTGGTCGAGGCCACGATCTTCCGCTCGCCGAGCTTCTTCACGAAAGCGTCGGGTGCGATCCCCTCGACTTCGAAGCAGGTGAGTCCGGCGGACAGGGAGCGGGCCGTCGGCGTCCGGGGGACGATCCCTGGGATCTCGCGGAGCCCTTCGCGGAACCGGCCGTTGAGCTCGGCGATCCGGTTCGCGATCGCTTCCTTTCCGATGTCGAGGTGCATCTTGAAGGCCACGGGGAGCGACCATCGGTGCTCGAAGTCGTTGAAGCCCCCGGGCGTCAT
Source organism: uncultured bacterium (assembly GCA_964372275.1). Classification (GTDB taxonomy): domain Bacteria; phylum CAYJRR01; class CAYJRR01; order CAYJRR01; family CAYJRR01; genus CAYJRR01. The sequence goes on along the minus strand of CAYJRR010000176.1, from coordinate 7,041 downwards.
CTGGTACGCCATCGGCACCTCCTGCGCCGGGATCGACTTCGTCCACTGCGCGTACTGCAGCCGGTTGAACGTCGGGATGATCGGCTGAACCGCCTTCCAGGCCGCGTCATTTCCCCAGATGATGCCCGTCCCGCGCGGACCGTGGATCCACTTGTGGGTGCCCGCAATGAGGAAGTCGCAGCCCAGGGCCGCCACCGTCTCGTTCTGGTTCCCCAGGCCATGCACGCCGTCGACGCAGAGGAGCGCACGATCGGCCTCGTCGCGTCTCGTATTGACGGGTGCCAGCGCGTCCGCAATCGCCTTCACCGGGATCTTCACGCCGCTGGAGGAGTGCACCCAGGTCACTGCGATGGCGCGCGTCCGAGGCGTCACGGCGGCGAGGAGACGGTCGACCATCCCGGCTTCGGTCGCTTTCGCCGGGTCGTCGTACAGTCGGACCTTTCGAACGGTGCAGCCGGTTCGCCGCGCACGCAGCTCCAGCGAGAAGTCCGTGGCGTAGTGGTCGTGCTCCGTGGTGAGGATCTCCTGGCCCTCGCGCAGGATGAGTCCGCCGTAGACGAGCCCGAGACCCTGGGTCGTGCTCTCCGTCAGAGCCACCTGCTCGCCGGACTTGGCCTCGAGATAGTTCGCGGCGGACTGCGCGACCGCCATGGCCATGTGGATGTTCTGGAAGAAGTAGCTCTCGCCATCGGCGTCCCAGCCCTTCCGGTGGCGCTCGATCTCGTCCCGTACCGGCTGCGGATGGCTGGTGAGGAAGAAGTGGGCGCACTGGATCCGGTCCTTCGCGAGACCGGTGAAGGAGGCTCGCACCGCGTTCCAATCGGGGCCCGCGGGCCTTGCCGGCGCCGCCGCAAGTGAGGGATGGGCGAGTGCGGCACCGGCGACCGCGCCATAGCCGAGAAAGGTTCGTCGATTCATGGTGCGGATCGTATGCGATCCGCCGCTCCGCCCGGAACGAAGCGCGCCGGCAGCCCGCGGGCATGCTCCGCGCGTAGGACGAACCAACGCTCTAATCGATGCCTCTGGCGGGTATCGGATCGAGGTTTCCGGCAGCGGCGGCGGTCTGTGGTCGTGAGCAATCGGAGGAGGGTCGGTCGGGAGTCCGAGTTGGCGGAGGAGGCGCCCGACCGATCCGACGAGCGCGTCGACCTCGCCCGGTTCCAGCGCTGGCGCCGCGAGCGTGACCGCGACGCGCCCTAGAGGCCGAGGTAGACCAGGCTCCAGAGTTGGATGGCGTTCGATTCGGTCTTGTCGGTCGACGCCTGTCCGAACGGGGCCGGGCGCATGGCGCCGTCTTCGACCGTCCACGACCATAGCTCGCTGCCTCGCCGGTCGCGTGTTCGCTCGATCGCCTCCCGGATCACTCGGCGCGCGGCGAGGAGGCGCTCGCGAGTCGACGCCGGGAGATCGCCGCGCGCCAACTGCCGGTCGAGGCCGGCGGCCATCAGCGCGTGCTGCCACGACCAGACCACCGCCCCGTGGTAGTGGCCGGGGGTGAACAGCCGACGGAGCGCCGCGTCGGCGAAAGCAGGGTTGGCCACCATCATCCCGACCGGGCTGGCGAGCCCGGCAGGGAAGTCGGTGGTCACCCGATCGGCCATCTCCTCGAGCGCCGGCGGCGACGGCTCCCCGAACAGGAGCGACAGCCCTCCATCGCTGTGCACGATCGGGATCGGCACGCCGTCCCCGTCGAGCGACACCCCGAGGAACGACACCGGACCGTCGATCGCCGCTCGCGCCGCCGCCGGGTCGAGGCCGACCTCCTCGGCATAAGCGGCGATGCGCCCCGCCGCCGTCTCCGCCGGAAGCGTGACGCGAAACAGCTCGGCCGCCCCGCGCCAACGGCGGGCCAACGCGCGGAAACGCGATGCGTCGAAGGGGGCGTGCCCGCGGTCGACGAGGCGCGCCGCGGCGTCGAGCGCGGCGGGGACGAGCACACCGTTCACGCTGAAGGGGTAGCGTCCTCCGCCGAGCCCTTCCCGGCTGTCGCGCCAGTCGCCCGCGGGCTCGCCGTCGGCCAGGCGGATCAGGTTCGTGGGAAGCGGGTTCTCGGCGAACGGTTCGGCCTTGGCGGCGACACGCGCCAGGTTGCGCCGGACCGCCTCGGCGTAGGTGCGGCCGGTCGGCGTGCGGCGCGCGAAGAACGCCCCGGCTCGCGCGCGCCCCTCGGCGGTGGCGAGGTACGCCTCCAGCACCGGCGCGAGCAGGAAGTCGGAGTCGACCATCTTGTAGTCGTGGCGGGGCGCGCGGCTCGTCGGCTCGGCCCGTTCGCCGATCTCCTCCTCGTGCGCCACCTGGCCGTCGTCCCCGAGGCGGTCGATCACCGAACCGAGCGCCGCCTCGATCGCCGCGGGCCGGAGCGCCGGCATCAACAGCCGCGTGGCGAGCAGCGTGTCGCGGCCGAAGTAGGTCTGAAACCGCCACGAGCCGGCGAGGAGCTTCTCGCGGTAGGCGAGGAAGGCGAGCGCCTGCCGTTCCTGCGCCGAGCCGGCCACGCCCGCGGCGAGCAGCTCGTCGATCGGCAACGACGTGAGCGGCCGCTCGTCGGTCCGGGCCGTGATCCGGAACCGCACCGCGCACGCTCCCGGCGGCGCGACGAGGGCGGGTCGCCCGAGGCGGTCGGTCGTCCAACGCGCCCCGCCGACCGGCTCGACGACCGCCTCCACGCGGCTCCGCCCGTCGGCGGCGACGTGGACGAGCCGGCCGCCGGAGTCGGCCGGAAAACGCGCCGGTCTCTTTCGTCGATCCCCTTCCGTTCGCTCCCGCACGTCGCGCACGCTCCCGAGCACCTGCCCGGTGAAGACGAGACGCGGGACGCGGGCGACCAGCTCGGTCGAGACGCCGTTTCCCGACCGGTCCGAGACCGGAATCGCCTCCCCTTCGAACTCGAGCCCCGCCTCGCGGCCGGGACACGGCTCTCCGTCGAGCCAGATCGCGCCGCCGGAGTTTCCCGCCGGGAAGGCGAAGACGAGGCGGCCGCGCCCTTCGTCGGTCCAACTCGCGACCAGATGGACGGCGACCGGACCTTGGCGCACGAACCGGTTGCGCACCGCGCCTTCCTCGAGATCGAAGGCGAGATATTCCGGCGAAGGCGGGCGCTCGACCGCGGCGCCGCCGTCCGGTTCCGATCGAGGAGCGATCGCCCCGCGAACCGCCACCAGCGGATCGTCGGCGGCGCATCCCTCCCCCGGGCACCGGTCGCCGCGACAGGTCGCGTCCGCGGCGTTCGAACCGTGCGCCGCGTCCGCGCCGCACGCCGGCGAGATCGACGCGGAGCGCGCCAGGATCAGGAGCAGGACCGCGACGAACGGCGCGCGCCGTCTCACGGGGCGGCTCCGCGACGCCCGCCGGCCGCCCCCGCCGGGGCCGCACCGCGACGGACCGCCTCGCGTCCTTCCGGCGAGAGGCCCGCCCACAGCTCGACGAAGGCGGCGTTGGTCCAGCCGAAGCCGATCTCGTTCGAGGCGTATCCGAAGCGGATCCCCTGCGAGGTGGCCGACTCGCGCCGGACGACGTCGTACTTCTCGAAGATCGCGTGGTGCTCCTGGAACTCCTTCAACACCAGCGACAGGAACTTTTGCGAGATCCGGTCGGCCTCGGCCGAGAATCCGTAGCGCCGCATCCCTTCGACCGCCAGGAGCTGGAGCGGCGCCCATCCGTACGGCGCGTCCCATTGGCTGCCGGTCTCGCGGACGCTCGTCTTCAGCCCCCCCGGCGCCTCGAGGAGCGTCAAGGCCACGGCCACCACGCGCCGCGCCTGGACCTCGGAGGCGATCCCGGCCCACAGCGGATAGAAGGTCGTGGCGAACGGGTAGTCGCGGCGACTTTTTCGTGCGAGGTCGTAGTCGAGGTAGAGACCCGACGCCTCGTCCCAGAGCAGGCGGTCGATCCGGACCTTGCGCGCCGCCGCCAGGCCGGCCCAACGTTCCGCCTTCGCCTCCTGGCCGAGCTCTCGATAGATGGCGGCGACGTCCTCTTCGTAGCGGTGGAGAAGGGTGTTCAGGCAGACGGGATTGACGTCGACCACCTCGAGGTTGAACCGTCCGAAGCGATCCGACGGATCGAAGCCCGACTCCCGCATCGAACGGTCGGAGACGTAGAAGGCGTCGGTGAGTCTGTCTTGCGATCGGTCGTAGAACCGTTCCGATCCCGGATACGGCGCGGCGCGGATCGCCTCGCGCACCCGGTCGTAGTGCGTGCGTCCGCGCTCGTCCTTCTCGTCGGCGACGACCTCCGGCGCGGGCCCCTGCCCCAGGTCGTAGTAGCGCGAGAGCCCGGTCTCCGGCGTGGCGTGCGGCTCGCGCACCCAGTAGGCGTGGTCCTTCTCGAGCGCCGGAACGGTCGACGCGAGCCACCGCCGATCGCCGGTCCGTTCGAAGACCCGCCGCACCATCCGCGCCAGGAAGGGGGGCTGCGAACGACTCAGGTAGTAGCGGCGATTGGCGTTGAGCACGCGCCCGTACCGGTCGACCTGGTAGAGGAAGTTGTCGACCATCGCTTGGGCGGCCTCGACCTCGCCATCGCGAAGGAGGCCGACCAGAATGAAGTAGCTGTCCCACCCGTACATCTCGTTGAAGCGCCCGCCGGGGACGACGTAGGGCTCCGGCAGCCAGAGAAGGCCGGGACCCCCGGCGAGCGAGACCTCGTCGACGAGAGACGGGGGCGCGCCCGCCGGCGGTGCGGGCAGGCTCCGCACGTCGATCCGCGCCAGCTCCTCGGGCGGGATCTCGCGCGCGAGCCGCCGGAGGATCGCCTCGCGATCCTCGCCGGGCGGGAGGTAGACGGGCCACCGGCCGTCCGGCGACGGAAACTTCGGGTCGATCGCCGCGCTCACCAGGTCGGCGTGCGTGCGTCGAAGGTCGGTCCAACCCTTCCGGATGTAGTCGAACAGCTCCGGCAGCGGGTCCGAAACGCTTCCCGTGGAAGCTGCGAGCGGCGCGCGCGGCGCGCAGGCCGGCATCGTCGCGGCCGCCGCGGCGGCGGCGAGGGCCGTGGCGGCGGCCGCGAAACGGATCGCCTTCATTCGCGCGACCGCCCGGCCATGTCGACGCCGACGGCGGCGACCAGGATCGCCCCCTTGATGATCGGCTGCCAGAAGGCGTCGGTGTTCATCAGACTCATGCCGTTGTCGAGCGACGCCATCACCAGCGCACCCAACAGCGCCCCCCAGACCGTCCCCTGCCCGCCTCGGAGCGACGTCCCGCCGATCACCGCGGCGGCAATGGCGTCGAGCTCCATCATCCGTCCGGCGTCGGAGGTCGCCGATCCGACCCGGGCGGTGAGGACGATCCCGGCGATCCCCGCCACGAGCCCCATCAAAGTGAAGACCCGGACGACCTGCCGCTCGATCGGGATCCCGGAGTAGAAAGCGGCCTCGCGGTTCCCGCCGATTGCGTAGAGGTGGCGCCCGAACGGAGTGTGACGGGCGACCACCGAGAGCGCGAAGGCGAGGAGCAGCACCAGCAGGACCGGCATCGGGATCCCCTGGTAGGCGTTCATCACGCCGGCGAAGACCAGGACCAAGGCGGCGAGCATCCCGCGCCGCCACGGCACGCGCTTCGCGCTCCCGGCGGGACTCCCCCCCGTCCCCCTGCCGCCCCAAGCGATGGCGCCGGCGACGATCGCGCTCAAGACCCAGCCGGCGGTCGCCGGGACGTAGGCCTGTCCGATGAAGCGGAACGCCGGACCGGGCGAGGTGGAGACGCCGCCGGTCGCGCCGAGCAGCGTCCCCTGGAAGAGCAGCATCCCACCGAGGGTGACGATGAACGGCGGGATCCCCAGCCGCGCGACGAGACTTCCTTGCGTGAAGCCGGCCGCGGCGCCCAGCGCCAACGCGGCGGGAAAGGCGACCCACAGCGGCAGGCCGAGATCGACGCTCGCCTTGGCGGCGACGGCGCCGAGCAGTCCGGCCAGCGCCCCGACCGAGAGGTCGATCTGCCCGGCGACGATCACCAGGACCATCCCCACCGCGAGCAGGGAGGTGACCGACATCTGGCGGGTGAGCAGGGAGAGGTTCCGCGGAAGAAGGAACGTACCGTCGGTCGCGATCGAGAAGCAGATCCAGATCAGCGCAAGCGCGCCGACCATCGTCAGGGCCCGCCAGGAGCTCTTCATGCCGCCGCCTTTCGCGTCGCCGCCGCCATCACCGCCTCCGCCGTGGCCGCAGCCGCGTCGAAGAGCGCGGTCGGGCGTCCCTCGCTCAAGACCAGGATCCGGTGGCTCATCCACAACAGCTCCGGGAGGTCGGACGAGACGAGCAGGATCGCCATCCCTTCGGAGGCGAGCGTCTGCACGATGCGGTAGATCTCCGCCTTCGCGCCGACGTCGATCCCACGCGTCGGCTCGTCGAGGATCAGCACCCGGGGGCGGGAGATCAGCCACTTCCCGAGCACCACCTTCTGCTGGTTGCCGCCGGAGAGCGTCCCGACCCGGCTCCCGAGCCCGGGGGCCTTGATCGAAAGTCGCTCCGACTGCTTCGCCGACGCCGCCCCCAACGCCGCGTGGTCGAGCAGGCCCCGCTTCCGGAACCGCCACAGCGTCGCCAGCGTCAGGTTCTCGCCGATGGACGCGTCGAGCACGAGTCCGTGACGTTTCCGGTCCTCGCTCACCAACGCCAGGCGGTGGGCGATCGCCTCCGCCGGCGCGCGGAACGGCGTCCGGTCCGCGCGCCCCTCGAGGCGCAGCGATCCTGTCACTATCGCGCGCGCCGCGCCGAAAAGCGAACGGACCAGCTCGGTGCGCCCGGCCCCCATCAGTCCGCCGATCCCCAAGACCTCGCCGGGACGGAGGTCGAACGAGACCTCCTTCACGGCGAACCCCCCGGCCCTCTCCGGATCGGCGACCGACCATCGCTCGACGGCGAGCGCCGCGGGGGCCGTCGGCGCCGGAGGCCGCGGGTAGAGGTTCGTCACCTCCCGCCCGACCATCCGCGAGATCACGACCGCCTCGGTCACGTCGGCCGCGCGATCGGTCGAGACCGACCGACCGTCGCGCAGGACGGTGATGCGGTCGGCGATCCGGAAGACCTCCTCCAGGCGATGG
>CAYJRR010000175.1:0-7462 GCA_964372275.1 uncultured bacterium | reverse complement strand
CGCGAGCGGCAGCTCCGACACGGTCGTGGGCCTGCACGTCGACGCGGTGGCGCGCCGCCACGTGCTCGTACATCTGGCGGATGAAGACCCCGCGGTGATCCCCCTCGAACCGCGGATAGGTGTGGCTCAACGCCAGGACGTTCACGCGCGGTCCGTCTTGCGCCCGGCGGCGGGCCCTTCTCCGGCGGCGCGCCCGGCCCCCAGCCGCACGTCGCGCTGGACGCGGGCCAGCTCGCGCCGCAGCTCCCCGATCTGCAGGGCGACGAAGCCGAACGAGAGGAGCTGGAATCCGCCGAGCAGCAGCAACACCATCAGAACGATCAGCGGCCGGTCGGGATTGAGCCGCGCGCGGTACCAGAGCCATCCGATGTAGGCCCCAACCCCCAGGCCGGCCATGACCATCGCCAATCCGCCGGCGCCGAACAGGATCATCGGCCGGGTGACGAAGCTGAAGGCGAGATGGCTCTTCACCGTGGGAAAGAGGGTGCGGAGCGTGCTCTTCGAGCGCCCCTGCCCCTTCGCCCGACCTTTCAGCGTGGCGGGGATCTCCTTCACCCGGTAGCCGGCGGCCCAGACCCGCTGCAGCACCTCGAGATGGATGTCCTTGTCGTCGGACTCCAGGTCGATGGCGTCGAGCACCTCCTTGCGGTAGGCGCGCAGCACGCAGGTCGAGGTGTAGACCTTCCCTTCCAGCGCGAACCGGAGGATCCAGTTGCCGACGCGGCTGGGGAGGAGCCGCTTGGCCGGAACACCCTCCACCGCCCCGCCCGGCATGTAGGCGGAGCCGAGGACGACGTCGGCGTCGCCGTCGTCGACGAGCGCCCGGTAGAGGCGCGGGACGTGGTGCTCGTCGTAGGTGAGGTCGGCGTCGACGGTGATCACCACCGCGCCGCGCGCGTCGCCGAAGCCGGTGCGCAACGCCCGGCCGCGCCCGAAGTTCCGCGCGTGGGTCAACACCCGCACCCGCCCGTCCGCCGCCGCCAATCCGGCGGCGAGTCGGGGCGTGGCGTCGGTCGATCCGTCGTCGACGAGCAGGATCTCCCACGCGGGACCGACGAGCGTCTCGGCGACGGTCGCCAACCGCCGTGCGGTGTCGGCGACGACCGCCTCCTCGTCCTTCATCGGGACGATGATCGTGAGCTTCGGGTCGGACATGCGTGGAAAGCGGTGCAGTATACACGCCCATCGGATGCCTGCATCATCGGCGCCCGATGCCGAAGATCCTGCAGGCGATCGCCACGATCGACGCCATCGGCGGGGCGCAACGGCAGCTCCTGGCGGTGGTGCGGGGTCTCGTCGCCGCGGGGATCGGCTGCGACGTCGCCTGGTACCTGGGACGCGGAGAGCTGGCATCGGAGTTGGCGGCGGCCGGGGCGGGGCTGCACCCGATTCCGCGCCGCTGGTGGGATCCGATCGGCCTCGCGCGGACGGCGGCGCTGGTGCGGCGCGGCGGCTACGACGTGGTGCACGGCCACCTTTCGCGCGCCGAGATCGTCGCCGGCTTCGCGACGATCCTGGCCGAGGCATCGGGGACGACCCGCGCCGCGTTGGTGCTCCACAAGCACAACGAGGACCGGTGGTGGTCGACGGGGCTCCTTTCGCGGATCCACCCCGTGCTCACGGCTCGCGCCGCGGCGGTGGTGGTGCAGTCGCCGGCGATCGCCGCGTTCTACCGCGATCCTTCGCTGCGGATCGCCGATCCGTCCCGGCTGGAGGTGATCCCCTACGGCATCGATCCCGCCGAAGTGCGGATCGCCGATCCCCTCGGGGCGCGGAGTCGGATCCGGCGCGAGCTCGGAATCGGCGACGGCGCGTTCGTCGCGCTCGCGGTCGCGCGTCTGACGGCGCAAAAAAGGCTCGACCGGATGATCGACGCGTGGGGGACGGTCGCGGAGGCGCGCCCCGGGAGCGTGCTGGCGATCGCCGGCCGCGGAGAGCTTGAATCCGAGCTCGCCGCGCGCGCCGCCTTCCTTCCCGCCGGCAGCGCCCGCCTCCTCGGCTTCCGCGAGGACGTGCCGGCGCTGATGGCCGCCGCCGACGTTCTCGTCCTCTCCTCCGACTACGAGGGGATCCCGATGGCGCTGCTGCAGGCGATGGCGTTCGGGTTGCCGATCGTGTCGACCGAGGTCTCCGGCATCGGCGACACCGTCGCCCGCGGAAAGGAGGCGCTCCTCGTCCCGCCGCGAGACGCCGGCGCGCTCGCGGCGGCGCTGCTGGAGGTCGCGCGGGACCCCGAGTCGGCGCGGCGGCGCGCGGCGGCGGCTCGCGAGCGGGTGGAGCGGGATTGGTCGTTGGCGGCGGTCACGAAAAAATGGATCGCTCTCTACGAACGCGTCACGAGCGGGAACCGGTCCCGGTCACCCTGACGAACGTCGCGTCCGGGATCGCGGTCGCGACCGAGTCTGTTCCCGCGTCCGCTGCCGAGGGATGACCCTTCTGCGTAGACTTTCGTCCGTGGGGTCGTCCCTCGGAGTCGGACGCGGCCGCCGGAGCAGCCTCCGCCGCGACCGCGACCCCGGACGCGGCGGCTTTCTCATGCACGGTACGCGGGGCCACGTCCATCGGACTCAGGTCGCTCGATCTACGCTTTGGCTCTCCCCCGGCGCGCGCGGGTTCCGCTTCCCGAGGGCGTGGAGCACCCGGATCGCCTCCACCGCCGCCGCGTCGCGCCGGCCGACCGCCCGGAATCGCAGCCAGCGCGCGCTCGACATCGCGATCATCGCCACGCGAAGCGCCGCCGTCGCGAGCGCGCCGTAGTTCTTCCGCCAGAACTTCTCCCGGCCGGTGAGGCTCGTCCAGAGCATCATCTGGTTCGGTCCGACGACGACGTCGTCCCCGCGGCGGCGTGCGCTCTCCCCGCCGAGGTGGGTCACCGTCAGCCGCGGGTCGTGCAGGATGCGCCAGCCGAGTCGTCGGGCCCGCCAGCACCAGTCGAGGTCCTCCCAGCCGAAGAAGAAGCGCTCGTCCAGCGGCCCGATCGCCTCCCACGCCGCGCGCGAGAGGAGGAAGAAGGCGCCGTTGTTCCAATCGACCTCGACCGGGCCCCGCCAGACGCCGTCGGGCGGTTGGGGTGGATAGTCGCGGGGTCCGAGAAGAGCGTCGGCGATGTACCCCCGCACCGTCGGGAACGGCCGCGTCGAGTCGTAGCGCGAGCCGTCCTCGCGCCGCACCCGGACCCCGAGCGCGGCCGCCACCGGATCGGCCCGCAGGCCGTCGAGGGCGTTCGTCAGCGTCCGCGGCTCGCCGAGGAAGCAGTCGCTGTTCAACAGCAGGATGGCGGGGGCGCGCGAGACGGCGATCGCCTGGTTCACCGCCGCGGCGAACCCGCGATTCCGGGCGTTGCGGATCAACCGCGCCCGGGGAAAGGCGGCGGCGATGGCGTCGGCGCTGCCGTCGCTCGAGGCGTTGTCGACGACGATCGTCTGCAGGTCGACCTGCGCCGCGGCGGCGTCGAGCTCCCGGAGGCAGCGGAGCGTCACGTCGCGCGTGTCGTAGCTCAACACCACGACCGACAGCTCGGGACGGCCTTCGCGGACCATCGCCGTTCGCCCTAGCCCGCGCGTCCGCCGCGATAGAACGAGCGCACCGCCTCCGCCACCCGGTCGAGTTGCGCCTCGGACAGCTCGCCGTAGATCGGGAGGCTCAGCGCCCGTTCCGCGTGCGATTCGGCGATCGGAAACTGTCCCTGCCGGTACCCCAGGTCGGCGAAGCAACGCTGCCGGTGGAGCGGGATCGGGTAGTAGATCGCCGTTCCGATTCCGGCCGCGGTCAGGTGCTCGCGCAACGCATCGCGCCGGTCGGCGAGGATCGTGAACTGGTTGTAGATGTGCCGCCCCTCGGGATCGTCCCCCGGAAGCGCGATCTCGGCGACGTCACGCAGGCGCTCGCGATACGCCGCCGCGTTCCGCCGCCGCCCGCCGGTCCACCCGTCGAGCCGCCGGAGCTTGACCTCGAGCACCGCTGCCTGGATCTCGTCGAGACGGCTGTTGAACCCGACCTCGTCGTGGACGTACTGCTTGGCGCCGCCGTGGACACGCAGCCGCCGCACCCTCTCCATCCAGGCGACGTCCGGTCCGGCCACCAGCCCACCGTCGCCGGCGCCGCCCAGGTTCTTCGACGGGAAGAAGGAGTAGGTCGCGCCGTCGGCGAGCGCGCCTGCGCGCCGGCCCTTCCGTTCGGCGCCGATCGCCTGCGCCGCGTCCTCGATCACCCGGATCCCCTTGGGGGCGGCCGCCGCGACGAGGGACTCGACGGCGGCGCACCGGCCGAACAGGTGCACCGGCAGGATCGCCCGGGTGCGCGGCGTGATTGCCGCGACCGCCGCCGCCGGATCGAGGTTGAACGTCGCCGCCTCGACGTCGGCGAAGACGGGGCGGCATCCGAGCCGCGCGATCGCCCCGGCGGTGGCGAAGAAGGTGAACGGCGTCGTCACCACCTCGTCCCCGGCTCGAAGGCCGTGGGCCTGCAGCGCAAGCACGATCGCATCGCTGCCGTTGGCGCACCCGACCGCGTCGGGCAGCCGCAGATAGGCCGCGACCGCCTGCTCGAACGACCGGACGCGGGGCCCGAGGATGAAGACCTGGCTCCGCAGCACCTCGAGCACGGCCGACTCGACCTCGGCCCGGATCGGCTCGTACTGGGCTTTTAGGTCGAGCAAGGGAACGGCTGCCATGGGGGCGTGGATCCTAGCACCGAATCGTCACCCAAGGCGCGCTCCGGCTCGGCGCGTGGACGGAAATGGAGAATGGAAAATGGACGACCGGCAAATGGAAAACGGACATCGATCTCCGTCGTCGGCCGGTTTTCCATTTTCCATTTTCCATTTTCCATTTCCAATTGCCGTTCTCCCCGCCGATGCCCGCACGTCCCGACGACAACAGACTTGCCGCCGCTGCGCGAGGCGCCGCTCGCCGCCTGGCGGGGGAGGCGTGGCTCCAGTTCGCGCTGTTTGCCACGTTGCTGGCGTATCTGCCCTCCCTCCGCGGCGAGTTCGTCTGGGACGACCACAACCTCTTCCTGATGAAGTGGGCCGAGCCGGGGGCGACCCCTGCCGACTTCCTCTTCCGGTACGACAACCGCCTCCTCGACGACGCCTTCTTCCGGCCTTGGCTCACCTTCGTCCAGTACCTGCTGGTGCGAGGCTTCGGGCGGAGTCCGTTCGCTTTCCGCGCCGCCGGGCTCGCCGTCCACCTGGCGGCGGTCGGCGCCGCGTGGTTCCTCTTCCGCCGCGTCGCCGGCGATGCCGACTCCCCGGAAGTCCGGCGACGCGCGGCGATCGGGGCGCTGCTGTTCGGGCTTTGGCCGACCGGCGCCGACGCGATCGGTTGGGTCTCCAACGCGGGCGACCTCCACGCCACGTTCTTCCTGACCGTCGCCGTCGTGCTCCACCTGCGCGCCCGCGACCGCGGCCGTAGCGCGCTGCCGTCCGCGCTCTTCTTCTTTCTCGCCCTCTGTTCCAAGGAGACGGCGATCGTCTTCCCCGCGCTGGCCGCCGCCGCGACGGCGCTCGTCCCCGCCGCCGTGCGGCTCGGACCGCGCGCGTGGTTCGCGTCGGCTCTCTGGCTGCCGCACCTTCTCGCCTACCTCGCGCACGCGGCCTGGCGGCGCGCCGTGCTGCACGGGGACGGCTCGATCGCCGGACAGGCGTCGCAGATGCTCGGACACCAGACGCCGATGGCGGTCGTCCGCGCCGCCGGCTTCCTGGTCCGGGAGTTGCTCCTCCTCGGGGACGCCCCCCCGTACGTCGAATCGGCCCCCGACGGGGCCGGGCCGCTCGCACTGTTGGCCGCCGCGCTCCTCGCGACGGCCGGGATCGTCGTGGCGTCGACCCGCCGGCGCGAGGCCCGGCCCTGGCTGTTTCCGGCCGTCTGGTTCTGGATCGGCATCGCCCCCTTCGTCGCCTCGACCGGTCTGACCCGGAGCATCACCGCGGTGTCGCTGCGGTACCTCTACCTGCCGTCGCTTTGCGTGGGGATCGCCGCCACCCTGTTCCTTTCGCGCCTCCGCGCGCTTCCGGTGCGCGTGCTCCTCCCCGTCGCCGCCGTCCTCTCGCTGCTGCTGGGGACCTCGGTGCAGCGGCGGCTGGCGCCGTGGCTCGACGACTTCGCGCTCTGGAGCCGTGCGTCGGCCGACCTTCCGCGCTCGCTCCTGGCGAGGCTCAACCTCGGACTCGCGCAGGAACGCCGCGGCGATCTCGACGGCGCGCTCGACTCGCTCCGCATCGCCGCCTACCTCGGCGAAGCGAGGGATCCAAACCTCCGCAAGACGGCGTTGGTGCGGCTTGCCGAGCATTATGCCGACCGCGGCGACCGTTCACGCGCGGCCGGGACCCTCGCCGCCGCCAGCCACCTCCCCGGAACGCGGCAGTACGCCGCCCGGGCCATCGTGCTGTCGCGCACGCTCGCGTTGCAGGAGACGATCCGGCGGGCGCGCGGACCCGACGGGCGACTCGCCGTTCCGCGTGCGACGTTGCGGAAGCTCGCCGCGGACCTCGAGCGGGCGGTGCAGCTCCAGCCCGATTCGGTCCACGCCACCGCGCACGTCGCGCTCGCCACCCTGGAGGAGCTGCTCGACGAGCCGGTCCGGGCGCGAGAGCGCTACCGGCAGGCGGCGCGGAACGTCGCCCGCGATCCGGCGAAGAGCGCCTGGGCCCGCGCCCAGGCCGAGCGCCTCGACCGGCGGATCGTCGAGGAGACCGACCCCGTGCGGCGCCACTACCACGCGGCGCAGGAGCGGGAGTTGGCGGGGGACCCGCGGGGCGCGGCGACGGCCTACGAGGCGGCGCTCGCCCTGGCGCCGACGCGCGTCGACCTGCTCAACGGCCTGGCCGACGCGCGCGCCGCCGCCGGCGACGCGCGCGGGGCGGCGGCGGCGCTCGAACGGGCGATCCGCGAGCGACCCGACGACGCGATCCTCTGGTTCAACCTCGGCCGCCATCGCATGACGCTCGGGGAGGTCGACTCGGCGCTGACGGCGTTCGAGCGGGCGCGCGTGGCGGAGCCGGGGTGGGACAAGCCGGCGATCAACGCCGCGATGGCGCTGGAGCGGTTGGGACGGCCGGACGAGGCGATCGTGCGCTACGAGGCCTTCCTCGCCGCGTTCGAAGGGGAGTACGAGACCCGCACCCTGGTGGAGGCGCGGCTGGCCGACCTTCGCGCGCGGACGCGACCGTCGCCCTGAAACGGCGCCGGCGCCGCTTTTGGTCCCTCCGCGACCGGTCGAAACGACGAAATTCGGCCAGCGGATCCCCGCCGACCCGCTTCGGAACGGGCTTCGAGGCCGCCTCCGGCACGAACGAAGGCCTTTCGGGACGTGACGTTCCGTACCGCCCCGCGCGCCGACCGTGACGGCGGGCACCCGCGTTGCACAACCGTCGATCGACCGATCTCGAGAGACGGCGAACTTCACGGCACGTTCAAACGAGGGAGAGACGCCATGCGCACGTGGAAGAGAACCGAAGGCT
>CAYJRR010000174.1:0-7509 GCA_964372275.1 uncultured bacterium | reverse complement strand
CCGCCGATCGCCGTGGTGCGCGGCGGCGGCACGAACCGAACGGAGTTCAGGCGATCGGCGATCGCGAGGCCGGCGATCAGACCCAGCGCCGCGCTCTCGGCGTAGCCCTCGACCCCGATCATCTGCCCCGCGAACCACAAGGTGTGCCGCGTGCGCAGCGACAGGTCCTCGGCCAACAGGAGCGGGCTGTTGAGGAAGGTGTTGCGGTGGATGCTCCCCAGCCGCTCGAACTCCGCCGATTCGAGGCCGGGGATCGTGCGGAAGATCCGCTTCTGCTCCGGGTAGCGGAGCTTCGTCTGGAATCCGACCAGGTTGTAGAGATGCCCGTGCCGGTCTTCGCGCCGGAGCTGCACCACGGCCCACGGGCGCTTCCCGGTGCGCGGGTCCTCGAGCCCCACCGGCCGCATCGGTCCGAAGCGGAGCGTATCGCGGCCGCGGCGGGCCATCTCCTCGATCGGCATGCAGCCCTCGAAGAAGATCTCCTTCTCGAACTCCTTCGACGGGACCATCTCGCCCGACAGCAGCCGCTCGACGAACGCCTCGTACTGCTCGCGGTTCATCGGACAGTTGAGGAAGTCGGGACTCCCCTTGCCGTAGCGGCTCGCGGCGTAGACCGTCCCCATGTCGATCGAGTCGGCGGCCACGATCGGCGCGATCGCGTCGTAGAAGTAGAGCCCCTGGTCGCCGGTGAGCGCCCGGATCGAGGCGGAGAGCGCCGGCGAGGTGAGCGGCCCGGTGCAGACGAGGGCGGGTCCGTCCGCCGGCAGCGATTCGCACTCGGCGCGCACGATCTCGACGCCGGGGAGCCGTTCGATCCGCTCCGTCACCTCGCGCGCGAACGCCACCCGGTCGACGGCGAGCGACGACCCGGCGGGGACGGCGTGCTTCTTCGCGGCGGCGACGACGACCGATCCCAGGCGGGCCATCTCCTCCAGGAGCAGCCCGCTGCCGGCCTTGAGCTCCAGGCTCCCCAGCGAATTGGAGCAGACGACCTCGGCCAGGTCGGCCGTCTTGTGCGCCTCCGTCGCGCGCACCGGGCGCATTTCGTAGAGCGCTACCTGAACCCCGGCCTCGGAGAGCACGCGCGTCGCCTCGACGCCTGCCATCCCCCCGCCGATCACGGTGACGGTCATCTAGACGTCGGCGGGCTCGCCCATGGCGGGTACATCGCCGACCGGCTCCTCGGGCACGAGCTTGTAGGTGCAGGTCTTGTTCGGGCAGGCCTTGTAGCTGCCGGTGCGCTTGCTCCACTTTTCCAACAGGAAGAGGCTCCCGCACTCGGGGCACGGCTCCGGGATCGGCTTCGACCAAGCGACGTAGTCGCAGGCGGGATACCGTGTGCAACCGTAGAAGTACTTCCCGCGGCGGCTCCGCTTCTCGCCGAGCTGCCCCTCCTTGCACGTCGGGCAGACGACCCCGAAGGTGAACGGCTGCGTCGTCTTGCATTCGGGATAGCGGGAGCAGGCGATGAAGCGTCCGAAGCGGCCCCGCTTCACGAACATGTCGGCGCCGCACGTCGGACACTTCTCGCCGTACGGCTCCTGCTCGACCACCTCGATCGTGCCGTCCGCGCGCCGCTTGAACTCCTTGGTGTTCTTGCAGGCCGGGTAGCCGGAGCAGGCGAGGAACTCGCCGCGGCGGCCCCACTTGATCACCATCGGCGAGCCGCACTTCTCGCACGTGTGTTCGGTCGGCGTCGCCTCCGCCTTCACGTCGCGCATCGCCGTCTTGGCGTCGGCCAGCTTCTCGGCGAACGGTCCGTACCAGCGGCGGAGGAGCTCCACCCAGTTGACGCCCCCCTCCTCCACCGAGTCGAGCTCGTTCTCCAGGTCGGCGGTGAAGGCGACATCGAGAATCGCGGGGAAGTTCTGCACCAGTAGATCGGTGACCAAGTAGCCGAGCTGCGTCGGCCTCAGCCGCCCGCCGTCATCGCGCTTCACGTAGTCGCGCGCCTGGATGGTGGCCAGGATCGCGGCGTAGGTCGACGGCCGCCCGATCCCCTTCTCCTCCAGCTCCTTCACCAGGCTCGCCTCCGAGAAGCGCGGCGGCGGCTGGGTGAAGTGCTGCTCGGGGAGGACGCCCAGACGCTCGAGCGTGTCCCCCACCTCGAGCGGCGGAAGCGATCTCTCGCCTTCCTCCCCCCCGCCCCCCTCCTCCTCCGGGTCGATCGGCTGGTCCTCGTCGCGCGACTCCTGGTAGACGCGGAGAAATCCGGGCACCTTCAGCACCGAGCCGGTGGCGCGGAGCAGGTGCGGCCCGGCCTGGATGTCGACCGTCGTCGCGTCGAAGACGGCGGGGGCCATCTGCGAAGCGACGAACCGGTTCCAGATGAGGGTGTAGAGCGCGAGCTGATCCTTGTCGAGGAACGGCCGCACCGACTCCGGATCGTGGCGGACGGAGGTCGGACGGACCGCTTCGTGCGCGTCCTGCGCCCCCTTTTTCGACCGGAACTGGTTGGGGCTCGCCGGCAGCACCGCCTTTCCGAACCTCTCCCCGATCAGGTCGCGGACTTCGGCCAGCGCGTCGTCGGAGACGCGCGTCGAGTCGGTGCGCATGTAGGTGATGAGACCGGTCGCCCCCTGCTCGCCGAGCTCCACCCCTTCGTACAGGCTCTGTGCGATCCCCATCGTCCGCTTCGGGCTCAGGCGCAGCTTGCGGCTCGCCTCCTGCTGGAGCTTGGAAGTGGTGAACGGAGCGGCGGCGAAACGGCGGCGCTCCTTCTTCTGGACGTCGACGACCTGGAGATTCGCCGCTTCGATCTCCGAGACCGCCGCCTTCGCTTCGCTCGCGGTGTGCAGCTCGACCTTCTCGCCGCGAAGTCGCCAAAGCTTGGCCTCGAACTCCGGAGCGCGGTTGCGCGGCAAATGGCCGCGCAGCCGGGCCGTCACCGACCAGTACTCGACCGGCACGAAGGCGGCGATCTCCCGTTCCCGGTCGACGACCAGTCGCACCGCGACCGACTGGACCCGTCCCGCCGACAGCCCCCGACGAACCTTGAGCCACAGGATCGGGGAGATCTGGTAGCCGACGAGACGATCGACGATCCGGCGGGCCTGCTGGCTCTCGAACAGGTTGCGGTCGAGATCGCGCGGGCGCTCGAAGGCGGCGACGACCGCCTTCTTGGTGATCTCGTTGAACACCACCCGGCGGACGATCTTCCCCTTCTGCCGGACCTGGTCGGCGATGTGCCAGGCGATCGCTTCCCCCTCCCGGTCAGGGTCGGAGGCGAGATAGATCCGATCGACCTTCTTCGCGGCGGCGGCGATCTCCTTCATCACCGTCGCCTTCCCCTTCATCACCTCGTAGGTCGGCTTGAAGTCGTGCTCCACGTCGACGCCGAGTTTGGAGGGGGGAAGGTCGACCACGTGCCCGACCGAAGCCTTCACCGTGTAGTTCCGGCCGAGGTACTTGCCGATCGTCTTGGCCTTCGCCGGCGACTCGACGATCACCAGCGCCCGCCCGTTCCCTCCGGTCTTCGTCACGCGGGTGACGGGCTCGCGCGTCGCCGCGCGTGGCGATCGAGCCTTGGCCGACCCCTTGGCCGGAGCCTTGGCCGGAGCCTTGGCCGGAGCCGCGGTCGAGGCCCGGCCGTTCCCCCGTTTCGCGCGTGCGGACGCGGCCTTGGCCGCGCCGCCATCGGCCGCCGGCGTTCGTTTTCGAGACTTCTTGGCGCCCTTCTCGCGATCCGACGTCGGCGCGCCGGGCGGTCCCACCGTACGACCCATTCTTCTGGAAGCTAACCGGTCGGGACGGACGTGGCAAATCTTCACGCGCGTTGCCGTCGTTCGGCCTCATGCTCGCGCATACCGGCCCCACGCATCGCGCGTGGCGAGCCCGGCCCCTTCGAGCGCGGACAACGACGCGAGCAGCCCCCCGATCGGAAGCGTCGCGCGAGCGGCGATGGCGTCGACCGATTGCGGCTCGTCGCGCAACAGCGCGAGCAGCCGCCCCGCGGTCGAGCCCTCCCCGTTGGCCGCCATTCCGGCGCGGCGATCGCCGACCTCCGCCGTTCCAGGCTCGCCCGGCGCGCGACCGTCCGCCGCGGGGATGGCGGCCGCGACCTCACCGAACGCCAGCGCCAGCACGTCGGCCGCGGTGCGCACCGGCGCCGCCCCCTGCGACAGGAGTTCGTTGGTGCCGGCGCTGCGGTCGAGGTCGACGTCACCGGGCACCGCGCCGACCTGGCGGCCCTGCTCCCCCGCCAGGCGGGCCGTCACCGACGTACCCGACCGCCGTCGAGCCTCGACCACCACCGTCGCGGCGCAAAGACCCGCGATGATCCGGTTGCGCTCGGGGAAGAGCCACGCCGCCGCCTCCGTACCCGGCGCCGCTTCGCTGAGCACCGCGCCGCGCGACGGAATCTCCCGGTAGAGTCGCCTCGCCTGCTTCGGGTAGCAGACGTCGATGCCGGTGCCGAGCACCGCGATCGTCCGCCCGCCCGAATCGAGCGCCGCCTGGTGCGCGGCCGAGTCGATCCCGCGCGCCATCCCCGCCACCACCGTCACGCCCCGCGACACCAGCCCCGGCACGAGCCTCCGCGTGACGGTGTGCCCGTAGCGCGTCGCCGACCGCGATCCGATCACCGCCACCGCCCGCGCGTCGCGCGCCTCGATCCTCCCCAGGACGAACAGCGCCGCCGGAGGATCGGCGATCTCGCGCAGCAGCGCCGGGTACTCCGCGTCCTCCACGTCGATCAGCCGCGCCCCGACGCGCGCCCCCCGCGCGATCTCCCGCTCCGCCTCCACGAGGCCTTTCTCCGCGGCTCGCGCCGCGCGCAACCAGCCCGCCGCCGCGCCTTCGTCATCCGGTGCCGTCTCCCCGACCTCGCCGGCGGCGACCACCCTCTGGAACAACGCCGCGATCCGCGTCCCCGGAGGACCCTCCCCCAGCGGCGTCCGGTAGCGCCTCGCCACCCCGCGCCCCACCGCCCCCGGAACCCGCGCCATTGCGAGCCACCGCATCCTTCTCGTCGCCACGTCGTCCATGCGCGCGACCGTAGCGCGGTCGCCTACCCGCACAATCGTCCGGGCGCGACCGGACGTCGGGCTCGGCGGCGATCTCCGCCAATCCGGCGAACTCCCGGCCGGTACCGCCCGCTCGCCGATACGGAGTTTTTCGGTGGCGGCATCGCCATCGGTCCGGATCCGTTCCGAACCGATTCGCCTACCGCTACCGACTCGGATCGGACTCGACTCGCGCCCTCGCTGCTACACTCCGACCCGCAATGCGCGACCTCCCGCTGCCCGCCGATCGGATCCTCACCGACCCCGAGCGGATCGCCCCCTACGCGCGCGACGAGGCCGAGCGCGGCGCACTCCCGCAGGCGGTGGCGCTGCCGATCTCGACCGCCGAGGTGTCGGCGGTCCTGCGTTGGGCCGACGCCCGGCGCGTGCCGGTGGTTCCGCGCGGCGCCGGCTCGGGCCTTTCCGGGGCGGCGGTGCCGACGGCGGAGGCGATCGTCCTCTCGCTCGAACGGATGACGCACGTGTCCCCCGTCGACGTCGACGACATGACGGTCGATGCCGAACCGGGGGTGGTGACGGCGGAGATCCGGCGCGCGGCGGAGGCGAAGGGGCTGCTCTACGCGCCGATCCCGGCGAGCGTCGACTTCTGCACCATTGGCGGAAACGTCGCCACCAACGCGGGCGGCCTGTGCGCGGTGAAGTACGGCGTCACCCGGGAGCACGTCCTCGGACTCGAGGCGGTTCTCCCGGGCGGCGAGACGATCCGCACCGGGGGCAAGCTGCGCAAGAGCTCGACCGGCTACAACCTGACGCAGCTCCTCTGCGGATCCGAGGGGACGCTGGCGGTGATCACCCGGGTGACCCTGAAGCTGCTCCCGCTCCCCGGCGCCCGGATGTCGATGCTGGTGCCGTTCGATTCGATGGACGACCTGATGCGTGGCGTGCTCGCCGTCCTCTCCGGCCCGGCGATTCCACCCACCCTGGAGTTTCTGCCCCGCGCCGCCGTCCGATGCGTCCTCGAGCGCCACCCGCACCTCGCGTTTCCATTCCCCGATGTGGCCGCTTCGCTGCTGATCGAATGCGACGGCGCCACCGGCGAAGAGGTCGCCCAGCAGATCGAGCGGATCGCCGAGCGACTCACCGCGCTCGGGGCCGGGGATCCGGTCGCCGCCGGAACCTCCACCCAGCGCGACGAAATCTGGACGCTTCGCAAGCTGGTTCGCGATTCGATCTCGAACAGCGGAGAGTACGTCGAAGCCGACGGCGTCGTGCCGCGCCGGCGCCTGCCCGAGCTGCTCGCGGCGGCGGAGGGGGCGGCGGCCGACGTAGGGATCTCGCAGATCTCCTACGGTCACGCCGGCGACGGCAACCTCCACACCTATTTCCTTCGTGGACCGCTCGACGACCGCGCCTGGGCCGCGGCCGCGCCGAAGGCCCTCGAGGGGTTGTTCCGCCGGACGGCGGCGCTCGGCGGAACGATCTCCGGCGAGCACGGGATCGGGCGATCCAAGCGGGATTACCTTCCGCTCGCGCTCTCGGCCGACGAGATCGCGCTGATGCGGCGCCTGAAGCGATCGTTCGACCCGAACGGGATCCTGAATCCGGGTAAGATCTTTCCCGACCTGCGCGCGACCTGACCTTCGACCGAGGCGCGCGTTTCCGAGTGGAGGGTACGACGATGAAGCGGACGGTGGCGGGGCTCGCACTCCTTCTTTCGACGGCGGCGCCCGACGGCGCCTGGGCGCTCGACGACATGCACCGCGGTCCGACCCTCGCCCTGGAGCTCGGCTTCCACAATCCGATCGGGAGCGGCTACGACGGCTGGGACCCGGGACTCGCCCTCGCGCCGAAGGTCGGCTGGCGAATCCTCTCCCGGCTGGCGATCGAAGGCTCCTTCTACAGCGCCAGCTCCAACGTGAAGGAGGCGCGAGGCGATGGCGGGATCGCCGGAATCCTCGTCGACGCGCGCTTCTTCCCCACCGGCGCCGGACTCGTGGAGCCGAACTTCTTCGTCGGATATTCGCCGTTGATGGCGGCGACGGCGAAGGTCGACGCGACGCGATTCACGGTCACCGGCTTCTCCCCGATCGTCGGCCTCGGCGTGCGCTTGCACCCGATGAACCGGTTCTTCGGTTCGGTCGACCTCCGCTACCACTACGTCCGCTACACCCGCCAGTCCGCCAAAGGGGGCGGCATCGACGAGAGCGGCTCGACCGGCCGCCAGCTTCACGGCGACGACTACGCCCTCCTCGTCGGCGGGGGGATCGCCTTCTAGAGTCGGGTTTCGGTCAACAGACCGGCGCTGCCGGCCGTCGCTCCGTAGGCGGTCCCGCCGGATCCGGCGGGACCGCCCGAGGCGTCGCGGGAGGCGAAGTCGGTTTCGCCCAGCGTGTCGGGTGTATGGAGTCGTCCTCCGCCCCCTCCACCGCCGCCCGGTCCGACCGATCCCGAGACGCCGCCCGGTCCCCCCTTCGCCGAGAAGGATCCTTGGAACGCCGTCCCGTGGACGGCCCAGACGGCGACTGTCCCGCCCGCACCGCCCCCG
>CAYJRR010000173.1:0-7778 GCA_964372275.1 uncultured bacterium | reverse complement strand
GCTTGCCAGCCCTGGACCCCCGGCGTAGCCTTGCCCGCCGATGCTCCACGTCGAGGTCAAGACGCTGTTCGACGAAGGGCAGCAGACCCTCGGGCTCGAGCTGTTGGCGGGCAAGAAGGGGCTTCGGCGGCGGGTAACCGTGCCGTGGATCCAGAAGCCGGGGCTCGCCTTCGCGGGGATGGTCGACCACGTCGAGGCGGGCCGGCTGCAGTTCGTAGCCGAAACCGAGGTCAAGTACCTGCGCCGGCTCCCGGCGCTCAAGGCCCGCCGGTTCGTCCGCTCCTACCTCCGCCGAGGGGCGGCGGCGTTGATCCTCGCGGCGCGCGTCGAGCCTCCCGAGGTGCTCCGGCGCGAGTCGGAGGGGATGGGGATCCCGCTGCTCCGCACCGGACGCACCACGCCGGAGTTCTACGACCAGATCGCCAAATTCCTGGCGGAGCGGCTCACCGCCTCGACCAGCCTCCACGGCGTGCTGCTCGACGTCTTCGGCGTCGGGGTGCTGATCGTGGGGAAGAGCGGGATCGGGAAGAGCGAGTGCGCCCTCGACCTGGTGATGCGCGGACACCGCCTGGTCGCCGACGACGTCGTCGGGATCAAACGCAAGCCGCCGGCCACGGTGTACGGCTTCGGCTCCGAGCTGATCAAGTACCACATGGAGATCCGGGGTCTGGGGATCATCAACATCAAGGACCTTTTCGGGGTGGCGGCCATACGGGACGAGAAGGTGCTGGAGCTGGTGATCGAGCTCGCGGCCTGGGACCCGGCCCGCTCCTACGACCGGCTCGGGTTGGACGAGGAGCGGTTCAACGTGCTCGGCGTCGAGCTGCCGTTGCTTCGCATCCCGGTCTCGCCGGGCCGGAACATCACCTCGATCATCGAAGTCGCCGCGCGCAACCAGTTGCTCAAGATCCGCGGCCACCACTCGGCGCGGGAGTTCCAGCAGAAGCTCGACACCGAGCTGGCCAAGCAGCAGCCGTACAAGCAAGAGGCCGAAGGAGGGCTCGAGTAGTGCCCGCGCGGCCCCGGATCGTGCTCCTGACGGGACTCGCCGGGGCGGGAAAGACGACGGCGGTCCGCGCCTTCGAGGACCTCGGCTTCTTCTGCGTCGACAACCTCCCGGTCGAGCTGATCGACACCTTTCTCGCGCTCCTGGAGCGCGGCGAGGGGGACGGCGGGGGGGCACCTTGGGAGCGCGACGCGCGGAACGTATCGCCGGTGGCGCTGGTGATGGACGCGCGCGAGAGGGGCTTCGCCCGCCGGTGGCCGCGCGTCCTCGAGGCGGCCACGTCGGCCGGCTACCAGATCGAGGTCCTCTTCCTCGAAGCGGCGGAGGCGGCCTTGATCCGCCGCTTCAGCGAGACGCGTCGCCGCCACCCGCTCGCGCACGAGGGGGCGCGCGGGAGGCTCCTCACCGTCGGGCAGGCGATCCGGGTGGAACGGAACCTCCTCGCGAGCCTCCGTCGCCGCGCCGACCGGGTGATCGACACCACCGAACTGAACGTGCACCAGCTCAAGGCGATCCTCACCCGCGATTTCGGGACGTCGGCCGGCCCGGCGGCGCTCTCGGTGAACCTCGTCTCGTTCGGGTATCGCTATGGACCGCCGCGCGAGGCCGACCTCCTGATCGACGTACGGTTCCTCCCCAATCCCCACTTCCTCCCGCGGATGCGCGCCCGCACCGGTCTCGACCGGGACGTCGCGCGAAAGGTCCTGGCGGGATCGGACGGCCGCGGATTTCTGAAGCGGTTTCGAAGCCTGCTCGACTTCCTCCTTCCGAGGTATCGTGCCGAAGGAAAGGCCTACCTGACGATCGGCGTCGGCTGTACCGGCGGCAAGCACCGGTCGGTGGCGGTCGCGGAACGGTTGGGTCGGGATCTGGGCCGCCGGAAGAGCATGAGCGTGAGCGTCGTCCATCGCGATCTGGAGAGGGCCTGATGTCCGCCGTCGGGATCGTCGTCGTCACCCACGGTCCGCTCGCCGAGGAGTTGGTCCGCTCGGCGGAGATGATCGTCGGCTCCCAGGAAGGGGTCCGCGCGGTCGGTCTGCGGTCGGACGAGGAGGTCGACGCGATGAAGGGCCGGATCGAGTCGGCCATCCGGGAGGTCGACCGGGGCAGGGGGGTTCTGGTGTTGACCGACATGTTCGGCGGGACGCCGAGCAATCTGTCGCTCTCACTGCACCGGGAGGGCGCGATCGAGATCGTCACCGGGGTCAACCTGCCGATGCTGTTGAAGCTCGCCGGCGCCCGGAACCCGGAGGCGCGTGAGGGGGAGGCGCCGCCGTCCCTGTCCGAGCTCGCCTCCGCCGTAGCCGACCACGGCCGGAAGAACATCCAGGTCGCGACGGAGATCCTGAGGAGATAGCGATGTCGGTCGTCCTGGTGCGCGTCGATCAGCGGCTGATCCACGGCCAGGTGGTCGAGGGGTGGCTTCGCCATCTCAAGGCGGACGCGATCGTCGTCGCGGACGACGCGGTCGCCGGCGATCCGCTCTGCACGCTGGCGATGACCGCCGCCTGCCCCTCGAAGGTGTCGCTCGACGTCGTCGCGGTCGGCGAAGCGGCGCAGGCGGCGAAGCGGGGGGAGCTGGCGAAGAAGCGCGTCCTGGTGCTGGTCTCGAGCGTCGACGGACTCGACCGGGTCTGGCACAGTGGATTGACCGCGCCGTCGGTGAACGTCGGGAACGTGCCGCTCGTCCCCGGCCGGATGCGGGTGACGCCCTCGGTGGCGTTGTCGCCCGGCGAGCTGTCGACGCTCGACGAGATCGCCCGGTCGGGCGTGGCGGTGGAGGTGAAGGCCGTCCCTCGCGAGAAGGGGCTCTCGCTCAAGTCGGCGCACGCGGCCGTCGAGCGGCAGGAGAGGGATCGCGGCGCGTGACGGAGATCCTGGACGCTCGCGTCTGGCAGCTGGCCGCCGTCGGTTCGCTGCTCCTGCTCGATCGGCGCGTGGCCGTGCAGGTGGGGGCATCGCACCCGGTGGTGGCCGCGCCGATCGCGGGGATCGTCGTGGGGGAGCCGGCGCTGGGACTGCTGCTCGGCGTCCTGATCGGCCTTCTCTGGTCCGGGGCGATTCCGGTCGGCGGCGTCGTTCCGCCGGACGACACGCTCGGAAGCCTGGTCGGCGTCGGCGCCGGCGCGCTCGGCGCGCGCGCCGCCGGCGCCGACCTCGCGACCTCCGCCGCCGTCGGCTTCGGCGCCGCGCTGGTGGCGGCGTGGATCGGCCGATGGCTGGAGCTGGGGCTGCGTCGTCTGAACGGACGGGTCGCGCTCCGCGCCGGCCGCCGCGTCGAAGCCGGGGACCTGGCGGCGGTCGACCGCGCCGTCCTGATCTGCGCGTCGTCGGCGCTGGCGGTCGGCTTCGTCGCGGTCGTCGCGCTTCTCGCCGCGTCGATCCCCGCCGCTCGCGCCGCGGTCGTCGGATTGCCGCAGGCGCCGGACCGGATCGCGGAGATGACCTTCCCCGTCCCGCTCGCCGGGTTGGGGGCGGTGATCGTCGGCGCCGGCTTTCGACTCGGGCTGGTGTGGGCCACGCTCGGATTCCTCTCGGGGCTGTTCGTGGCGGAGGTGATCGCGTCGTGATCCCCCCGTCGGCGCGCGCGCGGTCGTTCCTCCGCACCTTCCTGTTCCAGGCCGCCTGGAACTACGACCGGATGCAGAGCCTCGGCTTCGCCTTCGCGGCGCTCCCGTCCCTCCGCTCGACGCACCGCGAGCCGGAAGCGCTTCACGCGGCCGTCCGCCGCCAGCTCGACTACTTCAACACGCATCCCTACCTGGCGCCGGCGTTGGTCGGCGCCTCGCTCGCGCTCGAGGAGGAGGTCTCCGCCGGCCGGCGGCGTCCGGAGGCGGTCGCGTCGTTCAAGAACGGCATCATGGGTTCCTACGGCGCGATCGGGGATTCGTTCTTCTGGTCGGCGCTGCGCCCGTTCGGCGCGACGGTCGCGGTGCTGCTGCTTCTCGCCGGCACCGGGATCTACGGCCCGATTCTGTTCGTCGCCGGATTCGGACTGGTCGCGCTCGCGATCCGCGTCTACGGCTTCTTCGTCGGCGTCGCCGTCGGTCCCGAGGTCGTCGCGCGGTTGGCGCGTCTCGACTTTTCCGGAGGGACCCGGGGCCTCAAGATCGCGTCGGCGGCGGCCGCGGGAATGGCGGCGGCGCTGTGGGCCGCGCGGAGCCCGTCGCCGTTCCCGGGGATCTCCGCGGGCGCGGTGGCGTTCCCGCTGGTGGTCGTCCTGGCGGGCGGCGCCCGGCGCGGCGTTTCGCCGGCGTGGTTGGCGGTCGTGGCGGCGCTGGTCGTCTTGGTCGGTCGCGGGTGGGGGACATGGCGGTAGAGAAGGTGGTGCTGGTGACGAACCGGCTCGGCCTCCACGCCCGCGCCGCGGCGAAGCTGGTGCAGGCGGCCGTCCGGTTCAAGAGCGAGATCAAGATCGCGCGGATCGACGGGACCGGCGCCGCGACCGAGGTCAACGCCAAGTCGATCATGGGGGTCTTGATGCTGGCCGCGGCGAAGGGGACCAAGCTACGCGTGCAGGCCACCGGCGAAGACGAACGGGTCGCGGTCGACCAGCTCGCCGCCCTGTTCGAAGGGAAGTTCGGGGAGGAATGAGCGAGCCGCGGCCGCAGCGGATCCTCCAGGGGATCCCGGGCTCTCCCGGGATCGCGATCGGCCCGGCGTGGGTCGAGCGCCCGATCGACGTCGATCCGGCGGTCCGCCGCATCGCGGAGGACGAGGTGGCGATCGAGGTCGCGCGCTTTCGCGCGGCGGTCGAGGCCAGCCGCCTGCAGCTCACCGCGATCCGGGACCGGGTGGCCGGACTGAACGTGCAGGAGCCGCGCCTGATCCTCGACACCCACCTGCTGATCCTGCAGGACGAGATGCTGATCGACGACACCGTGGGGCGCATCTCCTCCGACCGGGTCAACGCCGAGCGGGCGCTGAGGAGCACCCTCTCCACGGTGCGCGCCGCCTTCTCGGGGATCGCCGACGAATACTTCCGCGAGCGGATGTCGGACGTCGACCAGGTGGCCGACCGGATCCTGCGCAATCTCGTCGGACACGAGGACACGGCGCCGCTGGCGCTGCGGGCGCGGGGGCACGTGATCGTCCACCACGACCTCAGCCCCGCCGACACCGCGACGATGCGGCGCGGGATGGTGCTCGGATTCGCCACCGACACCGGCGGCAAGACGAGCCACACGGTGATCATGGCTCGATCGCTGGAGATCCCAGCGGTCGTCGGGCTGGGTCGGGCGACCGCGGAGATCGAGGAGCGGTCGACCGTGATCCTCGACGGTTCGGCCGGCGTGGTGATCGTCGATCCCGAGGCGGCGACGGTCGAGGAGTACCGGAACCGCAAGGCGATCCTCGAAGAGCGCGAGCGGCGGCTGCGGTCCGATGCGTTGCAACCGGCGTCGACCCGCGATGGCGTCCGGATCCAGGTGCAGGCGAACCTCGAGTTGCCGACCGAGGCGGAGCTCGCGGCGGCCTGCGGCGCCGACGGAGTCGGGATGTTCCGGACCGAGTTCCTCTTCATGAACCGCCGCGACCTCCCCGACGAGGAGGAGCAGTACGCCGCCTACCGAGCCGTGGTGGAGGCGATGGCTCCGCGTCCGACCACGATCCGCACGCTCGACATCGGCGGCGACAAGCTCTTCTCCCCGGCCGACCGTCCGACCGAGGCCAACCCGGCGCTCGGGTTACGCGCGATCCGCTACTGCCTCCGGGAGGAGGCGCTGTTCCGGGCGCAGCTCAAGGCGATCCTGCGGGCGTCGGCACACGGGCCGGTCCGGATCCTGCTGCCGCTCGTCTCCGGCGTGGAGGAGATCCGTACCGCGCGGCGCACGATCGACGACGTGCGCGCGGAGCTCACGACGCGGGGGACGCCGTTCGACCGGGAAACGCCGCTCGGTGTGATGATCGAAGTCCCGAGCGCCGCGTTGCTGGCGGACCTCCTGGCGCACGAGGTCGACTTCTTCTCCATCGGAACGAACGACCTGATCCAGTACGCGCTGGCGATCGACCGCGGGAACGAGGACGTCGCCTATCTCTACGAGCCGGCCCACCCGGCGTTGCTGCGGTTGCTCAAGAGCGTCATCGATGCCGCCACCGCGGCCGGAAAGCGGGTCAACATCTGCGGCGAGATGGGGGGCGAGCCGCTCTACCTGCTGGTGCTCCTCGGCCTCGGCCTGCGCGAGCTGTCGATGCACGCCGCCCTGATCCCGCGGATGAAGCGATGGCTCCGTTCGATCGGACTCGAGGAGGCGCGTCGCATCGCCGTCGAGGCGTTGGCCCTACCGACCGCCCGCGAAGTCCGGGAGTTCCTCGCGCAGGCGACCCGGGCCTACGAGTCCCCGACCGTCGAATGAACGCGTGTGCCCGCGACGGCCGGACGTCCCGCGCGGGCGGTCGAATCAGGCCTTGCGCGCCCGCGTGGAGCCGGCGGCCTTCGGGGCGGCGGCCGGGTGTTCGTGTGGCTCGGAGGCGTCGGGACGGACGGTGATGTCGCGCAGCATCTTTCGGAGCTCGAGCATGTGCAGCTCCTCCTGGCCGATCATCGTCCGCGCGAACTCCTCCAGGTAGACGCTGGAGTCCTTCACCAGCGACAGGAGCGACTTGTAGAGGGTGAGGGCGCGATCCTCGTGCGCCAGGCTCTCTTCGAGGATGTGCTTCACCGAATGGCGGAAGCTCTCTTCGATCGGGGCGATGCTGACCGATGGGTGGCCGTCGAGGCCGGTGAGGATCTCCCCCGCCTGCTGCGCGTGCAGCAGCGACTCGCTCGCCTGCTGTTTCATGAACTGGACGATCGGCAGGCGGTTCGGGCCGGTGATCATCAGCGAGTAGTGCGTGTAGCGGACGACCCCCGCCAGCTCGAACTCCATGATCCGCCCCAGGAGCTTGTGCGTCCGCGTGACGTCCAGCCTCTTCATGGCGCCCGATGATAACCCGGACCAACCGCCGGGGACGCATCTCTTCCGCACGCCGGTCCCGTGCCCGGAGGCGGAGATTGGCGGAGTCGGCGCCGTTCAGAACCCGACGTCGAGCTCGGACCCGTTCCGTTCGTACATCACTTCGGAGACGGCGTCGTCGAATCCGTAATAGACGAGCCAGGAGTCGCGGCCCTCCATCCGCACGTGGTGGACCTCCACGTCGATCCGGATCGGGCCGTACTCGTCGTGCCCGTGTTTCTTCACGAAGGCGGCGATCTTCCGCTTCACCGCGGCAGGGTAGTCGGTGACCACCGGCGTGTCGTGCATGGCGACCGGACGGCGCATCGCCTCCCTGAGGTGGGCGATCCACGTGGCCCGATCGACGTTCCCCTCGGCGGGATAGGGAAGGGGCTGCGGCGGGTGAGGGCGGTTTCCGATCGTCAGCGTGCGGCACCGCGCGTCTCGGAGGTCGAACGTCGTGAATCCGTCGCCCGGGACGTCAAAGAGATAGACCGAGCGTCCGTCGATCTTCATCGTCTTCACGCCGACCTCGCCGTCGGCGATCCGGGTCAGCCGTCGGTGGACGTTGCGCAGGCAGGCGTTGAGTTTCCGCGGCGAGATCGGCGTCATGCCGTCGGGGCTCGGGCCCCAGACGCCGTCGGTGGTGTAGATCGCCTCGGCCACGTGCCGCCGCCAGGTGCGATCGCTCACCCGCCGGGCGCCGGCGACTGCCGCGGAGACGCCCGCCGTCGGAGATCCGTCCGGCGAAGAACAGTCGGACGCGCGGGCCGTTGCCGCCGCCACCAGTGCCGCCATCGTCGCCGCTGCCATCCAGATCCGCATCGAGGCCCTCCGCG
>CAYJRR010000172.1:0-7855 GCA_964372275.1 uncultured bacterium | reverse complement strand
CCATCGACCTCGACCGACGACTCCTGGGTGAAGGCGGTCGCCGTCTCCCATGCGGCGGCCGGAACCTCCGCTCTCGAGACGACGCACTGGACGATCCCCGTCCCGTCCCGCAGCTGGAGGAAGACGAGCTTTCCGCTCGTCCGGAAGTTGTAGACCCACCCCTTGAGGGTGACCTCCTTCCCGTGGAACGCCTCCCCCGCGCGCGAGATCTCCTGGATGGTGGAAAAGTCCATCGTCGTTCCGAGACGAAAACCGCTGCATTGTTGAAACCTTCCGTGGGGGGGTCAAGCGAAAACCGGGACCGGGCGGTCGCGTTGACGGGCTCGGGAAGGGGCCGGTACCATGGATGGCATGTTTCTCTCGCGACCGCTTCGACGATGCGGCGGGCAGTCGACCACCGAATACATGGTCGTCGTCTCGGTGATCAGCATCGCGGTTCTGGCCGTGCTCGCCTGGTTTTCCGATCCGTCGAGTCCGCCGCAGCAAGCGGGGGACGCCTTGATGCAGAACTACTCGCAAGGGCTGACCAACAACGACGGCGGAAGCGGCGCCATGCAGGTCGGCCCGTAGGGGATCGATGGCCGACACCGGCGAAGCGAACCCGTCCAGGCCCACGTTGGACGACTCCGCGCTCGAGCCGCTGATCGAGAAGAGCCCGCTCTTCCGGAACCTCGATCCGCCCGGCCGCCGCCGCCTGCTCGACGGAGGGGTGGTGAAGAGCTACGCCCCGGGCGAGGTGATCGTCACCGAAGGGGAGACGGGGGATTCGTTCTTCTTCATCAAGGACGGCCGCGTCGAGGTGACGACCGCCAAAGGGGCGGAGCGCCTGACGCTCGCGACGCTTTCGGCCGGCGACGTCTTCGGGGAGGTCGCGGTGATCACCGCGCAGCCGCGGACCGCGACCGTCACCGCCGCCGCTCCGTCGACGCTGGTGATGTTCCAGCGACGGAAGGTGTCGCGCGTGCTGATGGACTACCCCGAAGTCACCCGCCTCCTGAACGCGTCGATCGAGGAGCGGGCGCGGGACACGATCGAAAAGATCATGAAGTAGCGGACGCCGACCGGAGTCCCGGAGGGGGCGGCGACCTACTCCAGGCCGCGATCGTGCACCTCGTCCTCGTCGAGGCCGAGGAAATGTCCGATCTCGTGGAGGAGCGTCGTCTCGATCTCCTCCAGGAGCTGCGCGCGGTCGCGGGAGACCCGCTCGATGTTGCGCTGGAAGAGGAAGATCGTTCCCGGCAGCTCGCCGCGCGGGCCGCTGGGAAGGCGTTCGTCGAGCGGCGTGCCGACCTGAAGTCCGAGCAGGAGCGGGGAGAGGGGGGGATCGCCGGCGAGGGTGCGGTCGTCGGGCAGCGGCTCGACGACGATCGCCAGGTTCTCGAGCTCGGCGCGGAAGTCGGCCGGGAGGCGCGCGATCGCCTGCTCCACCAGGCGGAGGAACTCGGGTGGGTCGACGCGGAACGGCGTGGGATGGCTGTCCGGGTCGAGACGGTGCGCTCGTTCGAAGCGGCGGTCCGCCTCCTCGCGATCCCCGGCGCGCTCGTCGATCACGCCGAGCCAGAAGTGGGCGTCGGCGAGGTCGCGGTCGAGGGCGATGGCGCGTTCCAGGACCGGCCTCGCCTCCGACACGCGGAGCGACTCGACGAAGGCGGCCCCCAGCGCGCAGAGCGCGTCGGCGCTGTCCGGCGACGCGCCGGCGGCCGCCTCCAGGTGGGGGAGCGCGCCGGTGGCGTCGCCGCTCTCGAACAACGCGGAGCCGACGACGAAGTGGGCGTCGGGATCGCGCGGGGCGATCTCCAACGCGCGACGGCCGAGGAGGATCGCCCGTTCGATCTCCCCCGCGTCGAGCGCTTCGTAGGCCTGTTCGACCGTCTCCTCGAGGACGGACATGGGTTCGAAAGGAGGGAGATCCGGGCGGTCGGCTATCCGCCGAGGACCGGGACCTCGAGCTCCCCCTCGAGCTTGAGTCGCGCGGACGCGACTTCGAGCGAGAAGTCCCCGCGGAGCACGATCCCGGCGCGGGGAGGAGCGTCGAAGCGTAGGTGCAGCGTCCCCCGAACCTCCTCCGGCGAGAGGACCAGCGTTTCGCTGCCGGAGGTCCCTTCGAGCAGCACGTTGAGCTGGGAGCCGTCGACCATCAGGTCGACGACGCCGTTCGTCGCCGACCCCAGCTCCGAGATCGGGACGGAGATCGAGAGCGTCTCCAGGTCGAGGGTGTCGTCGACCCGGCCGTCACGGAAGACGCCGACGATCACCAGCTGTCGAGCCGGATCGGCGCCCGAGATCCCCGCGGCCGCGTAGTCGACCGCCAGCGAGCGCGCCGGACCGACCGCCCCCTGCGCCACGGCGGTGATGCTGCCGGCGCCGGGGCGCGAAGCCGGCGCGATGGGGTCGGGCGGCGACCCGCCGCAACCGAGCGCGGCGATCGCCAGGCAAAGGCACCCGAAGCCCGAGCGCGTCCGAACCACGATCCCTCAACGATAAGGTGAAACCGCAGCCCTGGCAATCGGTTCCTGGGCGAGGAGAACGGCTCGTCGTCCCGTCAAGTGAAGTAGCGACGACGTGCGAAAAAAGCGGTCCGTCGCATCTCCACTGCCAAGCGGGAGGGACGGTTGCGGTATCCTTGGATCGAAGGGCATCGAAGGGGGGAGCGTCAGGCGCGAGGATGAGCCGATGATCATCGACCTCAAGAGCCGGCTGCTGGAAGAGGCGAGGGGGCACCTCCTTGCCGGCGACTCGGAGTCGGCGGTGCCGCTGCTGGAGAAGGTGGTCCGCTTCGCGCGCGGGGACGACGAGGCGGTGAAGTTCGCCCACGTGACGCTCGCCGCCCACTACTTCGAGCAGGGGGATCCGCGGTCGGTGCACCACTTCCGCGCCGCGCTGGAGATCGACGGCGAGGACGACCGCGTCCGCTACTGCCTCGGCCACGCCCACCTCGATTCGGAACAGTACGGCGATGCCGTGCGCGAGTTCGCGCTGGCGCTCGAAGGACGTCCGGGCGACGCCGAGTACCTGCGCAGTCTGGGCGTGGCGCTGGCGGAGGACGGGCGCCTGGAGGAGGCGCTCAGCCGGCTTCGCGCCGCGGCGCGCGCGCGCCCGAACGAGCCGTTCATCCTGAAGGACCTCGCGCAGGTGTTGGGGGCGTTCACCCGCTACGACGAAGCGATCCCGCTGCTCGAGCGCGCCGTGCGCCTGGCGCCGGACGAGCCGTTCTTCGGCGAGGTGCTCGAGGAGTTCCACCACCTGTCGGAGGTGGAGCGCCTCGCCGGACAGGGACGCGCCCGCGGACGTTCCACCAAGCGCCGAAGCGTCCGGCGGCCCCGCAAGCTCTGAAGCGGGCCGCCGGGGACGCGCACCGCGGTCCGACCGTCGGCCGTCGAGGGGCCGCCCCACCTCCCGTTTTCGGTGCCAAACGCCCGCGCGGACGGGCGTTTTTTTTCGACCTTTCGGCGTGACAGCGGGCGCTCGGCCCGGCTAGCATCCGCGACCTTTTCAAACGTGGCACCAAAGGAGCCAAGCATGTTGAAGAAGTGGCTTTCGACCTGGGCCGTGCTCTGCGCGACCCTCCTCCCGCTGGCGACCGTCACGCTCGGCTGCAGCGGCGACGACGACGACGACGACGACGGCACCACCACCAACCCGCTCGACATCAGCATCACCGCCTACTACACGCTGTCGGGCGACGGCGACGTCCTGGCCGGCGAGTGCGTCGGGCTGGAGATCACCGACGCCAACGGCGGGATCAACGACGCGGTGGAGCTGTTCCTGGTCGACACCGAGACCGAGGACGAGATCGGTCCGTTCACCACCGACACCGACGGACTCCTGTTCCGGCTCGATTCGGAGACGGTGGTCTTCAGCGAGTTCGATCCGGAGACCTTCGACTATCCCTGCGTGCGGTTCCCGCTCGACTACCCGCCGGCGACGTTCGACCTCCGGCTGGAGCGCGGCAGCGTCTCCGACACGATCAGCGACGCGCTGACCTTCACCGAGCTCGACTTCGAACCGGTCCTGGTGGCCAACACCCCGGTCAACGGCGAGCTGACCCAGATGGGCGCCTTCGACGACTTCAGCTACGCGGTCACGGGGAGCGGCTTCGGCATGGTGAAGATGGCCTTCACCAGCACCGCCGCGATCCCGTTCGTGCAGATCTACGACGACTCGTTCATCGACGGCTACTTCGGACTCGACACCGTCATCGTCCCCGCCGGCGTCCCCGGCCTCCAGTTCTTCGGCTCCGGCCGCGAACTGGACTTCAAGGGGGCGGACGACGGGTACAACTACACGCTGACGCTGGATACCAATGGGACCCCGGCGGTGAACAACGGTGACGATGCCTGTCAGAACAGTCCCGCGACGACGTTTTCAACCTCCACGCCCCCGACGACCTTCGTTTTCACCGCCGACCTGACTGGCAAGGCCGATAACTACGATCCTGACGAGGGCACGAGCTGCCAGGACTGGCACTTCTTCGAGACCGGCGAACCGGGCACGGTGGGTCCGGGTCCGGACGTGACCTACAAGGTGACGCTTACTGCCGGCCAGAAGCTGACCGTCTCTGCGGCCGGGAACGATGCGGACGCGGTGCTGTATCTGACCGGAAACGGCACCACCGGCACCAGCTGTGCGGCGACGCCGACCTGCACCAAAGCGGCGGACATTTTCGGACCGATCGACACCGACACGCTCGTCTACAAGAACACGTCGGGCAGCACGGAATCGCACTACCTGGTGCTCGACTCCTTCACCGACGAGGACACCGGGACGGTGACCGTCTGGCTGACGATCGAGTAGCTGCACGAGCACAAGCGTAGGCACCAGGGGCCGGCTGCTCCCACGAGCGGCCGGCCCTTTCCTCTTTTTTTCGGGAACGCTCTAGTTTCACTGAAACAGGTACGCGGCACCGGCGCCTTCGTTGGAGTTGTTCGATGAATCACCGTCGATTCCTGTTGCGCTAGAATCTTCGCCGGTGGCAGAGACGAGAACGGCATCCTCGGACAACGCGACGCTCGTGCCGAACAGATCATTTGGGTCGGTATTGGAAGCCTTCAGATAGGCCGCCTGGCTCCAAACACCCCCGGTGCGGGTGAATAGGTAGGCGGCGCCGCTTCCCGTTGCGACGTCGGCGTACTGATTACCGTTCACGCCCGTCGAAGTGGACTGTTCGTTGTTGGCGCCGACCACAAGCCGATCGCCTCGTATTGCCAGGCTGTAACCGAAGTAGTCACTGTACTGTGCGTTGGATGCCTTGACGTACGCCTGCTGGCTCCACGTCGTTCCCGTTCTGGTGAAGACGTAGGCCGCGCCGCTGCTGAGTTCTGAATTGTCGGTTTGATCGCCGTTGACTCCGGTGGCGGCGGAGTCTTCGGCGGTGGCACCGATGACGACGGTGTCGCCCGAGATTGATACGCTCCCGCCAAACTGGTCATTGGCGGCCGCATTGGAGGCCTTCAAGTAGGCCTGTTGTGTCCAGATCGTTCCATTCCGTACGAAGACATACGCGGCGCCGCTGTTGAGCGCGCCTTCGTTGTTTTGCGCTCCGTTGACACCGGTCGCGCTCGAGTCCTCGCCCACCGAGCCAATGACGATCGTGTTTCCCGAGACGTCGACACCGATGCCGAACGCGTCGCCCACTCCCGTGTTCGTCGGCTTCAGGTACGCCTGCTGGGCCCAAGCGGCTCCATTCCTCACGAAGACGTAGGCGGCCCCGGCGACGCTGGCCGCGTTATTTGTCTGGTCGCCATTGACGAAGGTCGCGTTGGAATCCTCGCCGCCGGCGCCGACGACAATCGTGTCGCCCGAAATCGCCACGCTGTCGCCGAAGGTGTCGTCACTGCCCGTATTGGAGGCTTTCAAGTAGGCCTGTTGGCTCCAGGCACCTGCCGTTCGAACGAAGACGTAGACGGCACCGCCGTTGTTCGCGGAGTTGTTCGCCTGATTGCCGTCAACACCAGTGGCGTTCGAGTCCTCGCCGGGGGTGGCCACCACGATGGTGTCGCCGGAGATGCCGACGCGATATCCGAAACGGTCCAGCGTTTCGGCGTTCGACGCCTTGAGGTAGGCCTGCTGGGTCCAAGTTCCCGCTTCCCGCACGAAAACATAGGCGGCACCGGCGTCATCCGCGCTGTTGTCGCCCTGGTCCCCATTCACCCCCGTCGCCGCCGACGCCTCGTTTGGCGCTCCAATCACGAGGGTGTCTCCATCGATCGCGACCGAGTAGCCGAACGCATCCCCCGCATCCGTATTCGACGCCTTGAAATACGTCGGCATCGCCACCAGTTGCGACGCGCGATTCAATTGCAGGACGTAGGTCTTCGTGGCGCCGCTTTCGGCGGTCACGACGATCGAGATCGTCGTCGGGCCGAGGGCGAGGGGGATCGGGTCGGTCGGTTCGCCGGAGGGGACGGGGGCGGTTTCGATCGCGATCGTCGCGGCGGTGTCCTCCGTCGCGGCGACGACGCGGACGGTGGAGGCGTAGAGGCCGACGCTCGCGGCGTAGGACGTGACGTCCGGATCGAAGGTCGGGCTGATCGCCTCCGCCGGGGAGGAGAGGATCAAGCTCGCGAGGCGGGCGTTGTCGGACGGAGGCTCCTCGGTCGGGATCGGCGTCGGCGTACGGATCGAGATGTAGTCGTCGGTGCAGGCGCCGGCAAACAAGAGCGCCGACGCCGGCGGGAGCACGAGGAGCGCGACGTGCAACACGGCGCGCGATCCGCGGGCAAGAATCGGCCGCATCCGGACGATTCTACCGCCGTTCTCGCGTGGCCGGCCGAGGCGGAATCCTCCGCCGTTCCAACCCTTTCCGGAATCGAAGGGTCTTCCCTCGGCGGTGGCCGCGGCATCGGTCCCGGTCGCGTTTGCGGCCCCGGCCGCGGCCGCGGGATGCGCGCGACCGCGCCGCCTCTACGGTAGCAGGTCGGCCACGCGGATCTTCGAGCGCGGTCGGCCCAACGGCCGGACGACGGCGTCGGCAGACAAGATCGTCGTCGAGCGGTATCCGTCCCGGCCCGGGCCGCGACGCACCTCCAGTCGCCGGCTCGTCAGGTCGACGATCCAGTAGTCGGGAACGCGCGCTCGCGCGTAGATCCTGGACTTCACCGTTCGATCGAACGGGAGCGACGAGTCGGCGACTTCGACGACGAGGCGCGCCGAGGTCGGATGATCCTTCCGTTTTCGCGCGAGCTCCCGAGGTCTCCCCGGGACGACGTAGACGTCGGGTTGCGGCTCGTCGCGCGGTCCGACGGCGAGCGGGAACTGGCACCCGATCGTGAACCGATCCCCGAATGCGCGCCGCAGCGCTTCCACCACCAGAATCGTGCACCGTACGTGCTCCGCGCCGACGGGGCTCATGACGAGGACCTCCCCGTCGATGAGCTCGACCCGATCCTCTTCCCGGAGCAGCCCCGCGGCCACCATCTGCGCGTACTCCCGCCTCGTCCAGCGGCGCGGTCGCACTTCCCCCACGAACGGGCTCTCCACGACGTCGAGCATAACGGTTTCCCCTGCGTTGCCAACACGCGCGGGCGCTGCAGCGCATGTGCCGATCTGCAGCCGACGAACGCGCGTCAAGTTCCAATGGAGCGGTGCGCGCGAAGGCGATTCTGCAAACCTGGCTGCAGGTGGAGCGGTCGGCAATGTCCGAAGATCGGACTCGACGGCGTTGTTACAGCGTGGGGAGCTCGCGGGGCTTCCGGCGGAGGGGGAAGGCCGTCTCGAGGCGGGCAATGTCGTCGGCGGTGAGGCGGAGGTCGCCGGCGGCGGCGTTCTCGGCGACGTGGGTGGGGTCGGACGACTTGGGGATCGCGAAGACGAGCGGGTTCCGGACCAGGAAACGGAGCGCCACCTGGCGCGGCGT
>CAYJRR010000171.1:0-7963 GCA_964372275.1 uncultured bacterium | reverse complement strand
GGCTACCAGAACATCCAATCGCTCCTCGCCTTCCAGGGCGGGGGGCTGGTCGGTCAGGGACTGGGCGAAGGGCGCCAGAAGCTCTTCTTCCTCCCCGAGGCCCACAGCGACTTCGTGCTGTCGGTGGTGGGGGAGGAGCTGGGGGCCTTCGGCGTGCTGCTCGTCTTCGCCTGCTTCGCGGTGCTCGTCTGGAGGGGGCTTTCGGTCGCGCTCCACCAGGGGGACGTCTTCGGCCGCATGGTGGCCTTCGGCCTGACGGCGCTGCTCGGATTCCAGGCCGCGTTCAACGGCGCGGTGGTGCTGGGTCTGGCGCCGACCAAGGGGATCACCCTTCCCCTCGTCTCGTACGGGGGAACGTCGCTCCTGGTGACCCTGAGCTGCATCGGGATCCTGATGAACGTCTCGGCGCACACCGACTTCTCGCCGGCGGCGGCGCGGCTGCGGAGGGCGACGTGACGGCGCCGACGGCCACGGGGTTGAAGCTCCTCTTCGCCGGCGGCGGCACGGGCGGCCACCTCTACTCGGGGATCGCCGTCGCCGCGGAGGCGCGCCGTCTGGCGCCGCACGCCGAGGTGTTGTTCGTCGGCACCCGCCGCGGGATCGAGGCGCGGGTGCTGCCGCGCGAAGGCTACCGTCTCGAGCTCCTGGAGATCGCCGGGATCAAGGGGCGCGGGGTCCTGCGCGGACTCGCCGGACTCGCCAAGGTTCCGCGGGCGCTGTGGCAAAGCAGCCGGCTCTTGCGGCGGGAGCGCCCCCACGCCGTGATCGGCATCGGGGGCTACGCCTCCGGGCCGACGGTGCTGACCGCGGCGCTGCGCGGGATCCCGACCGCGATCGTCGAACAGAACGTCGTTCCCGGATTCACCAACGGCCTCCTCGCGCGCGTGGTGCGGCGGATCTTCGTGCCCCTCGACGAGGCCGCCGCGGCGTTCGGGGCGCGACGGAAGGTGCGCGTCACCGGCTGCCCGATCCGGCGCGCCGTCGTCGACGAGGCCCGCCGGACCGCCCCCGTCGCCGGCGGGCCGGCGGACGCGGCGGGATCGACGAACGGCGCGCGGCCGTTCCGGCTGCTCGTCTTCGGCGGAAGCCTCGGCGCGAAGCGGATCAACGCGGCGATGGTCGAGGCGCTCCCCCTCCTGCGGGAGCGGATCCCGGGGATCTCGATCGTGCACCAGACCGGCGAGGGCGAGCACGCCGCGGTGGCGGAGGCCTACGCCCGGGCCGGGATCGCGGCCGACGTGCGGCCCTTCCTGCACGACATGGGGGCGCAGTACGCCGCCGCCGACCTGGTGCTGTGCCGCGCCGGCGCCTCGACCGTCGCCGAGCTCCTCGCCTGCGGACGCCCGTCGCTCCTGGTCCCCTTCCCGCACGCCATCTACGACCACCAGACGAAGAACGCGCAGGCGCTCGAGAAGGAGGGGGCCGCGCGGCGGATCCCCGACGCGGACCTGACCGGACTCCGTCTGGCCGAGGAGGTGGCGCTCCTTGCCGCCGACGGCGAGCGCCGCGCCCGGATGGCGGAGAACGCGCTCGCCCTGGGGCGCCCCGACGCCGCCACCGAGATCGCCCGCGACGTGTTGGCGCTGGCGGGGCTGGTGGTCGATCCTCCCGCCGGCGAGGGGGCGCCGTGAGGCGGGTCAAGCGCGTCCATTTCATCGGCATCGGCGGGATCGGGATGTCGGGGATCGCCGAGGTCCTCCACAACCTGGGCTACGAGGTCTCCGGCTCGGACGCCCGGACGAGCGACGTGACCGAACGGCTGCAGCGGTTGGGGGTCACGGTCCACGCCGGCCACGCGGCCGAGAACGTCGCCGGCGCCGACGTCGTCGTCACCTCCTCCGCCATCCGCCCCGACAACCCGGAGGTGGTGGCGGCCGAGCGGCAGAACGTCCCGCTGATCCCGCGCGCGGAGATGCTCGCCGAGCTGATGCGCATGAAGTACGGCGTCGCCGTCGGCGGCTCGCACGGGAAGACGACCACCACCTCGATGGTGGCCACCATCCTCCACGAAGCCGGCCTCGATCCGACGGCGGTGATCGGCGGGCGCCTCGACCGGTTCGAGTCGAACGCCAAGCTCGGGAAGGGGGAGCTGCTCGTCGCCGAGGCCGACGAGAGCGACGGCAGCTTCCTGCTCCTCTCCCCGACCGTCGCCGTCGTCACCAACATCGACGCCGAGCACCTCGACCACTACGGCACGATGGACGACCTGTTCAAGGCGTTCCGCGACTTTGCCAACAAGGTCCCGTTCTACGGCCTCGCGGTGTTGAGCCACGACCATCCGAACGTGCAGCGGATCATGCCGGAGATCCGCCGCCGCTACGTCACCTACGGACGAAACGTCCACGCCGACTTCCGCGCCACCGGCATCCGCCTGGGGAGCTTCGGCAGCGAGTTCCAGGTCGTCCGCGGCGCCACCACCCTGGGCGAGGTGCGGCTCCCGATTCCCGGCGTGCACAACGTCGACAACGCGCTGGCGGCGATCGCGGTGGCCACCGAGCTCGACGTCCCGTTCGAGACGACGGCGAAGGCGCTGGGGTCGTTCGGCGGCGTGCGGCGCCGGTTCGAAACCAAGGGGATCGTCGCCGGCGTGCGGGTGGTGGAGGACTACGGGCATCATCCGGCGGAGATCCGCGCCACCCTCGCCGCGGCGCGCACCCTCGAGCCGAAGCGCATCGTCACGCTGTTCCAGCCGCATCGCTACACGCGCACCCGCGACCTGTTCGGCGACTTCATGAGCTGCTTCAACGAATCGGACGT
This sequence comes from uncultured bacterium, assembly GCA_964372275.1. Lineage (GTDB taxonomy): Bacteria > CAYJRR01 > CAYJRR01 > CAYJRR01 > CAYJRR01 > CAYJRR01. The sequence continues at coordinate 5,206 of CAYJRR010000171.1, read as the reverse complement.
CCTGGCGCTCACCGACATCTATCCCGCCGGCGAGGAGCCGATTCCGGGGGTCACCTCCGAGCGGCTGGCCGAGGCGATCCGCGCCGGCCACCGCGACGTGCACTGGGTGCCGGACAAGTACACCCTCCCCGACCGGATCGAGCCGGAGCTCGAGCCGGGAGACCTGGTGCTGCTGCTCGGCGCCGGGGACATCAACAAGCTCGCCGCGCCGATCCTGGAGCGGCTCGCCAAGAGAGGACCGTAGGAACCTTCCCGTGAACGTCCTGTCGAAAGAGATCCGCGAAGCGATCGCCGCCACCGTCCGGGGGGAGCTCTCCTGGAACGTGCCGATGAAGGAGAGGACCACGATCCGCGTCGGAGGACCGGCCGACGCGCTGTTCCGTCCGCTCGACGGCGCCGACGCCGCCGCCTTCGTGCAGATGGCGCGGCGGCTCAAGATCCCCTACGACGTCGTCGGCGCGGGATCGAACCTGATCGTGCGCGACGGCGGGTATCGCGGCGTGCTGATCGACGTCGGCGCCTTCGACCGCCTCGAGCGGCAGGACGAGACGCGCGTCCGCGCCGGCGCCGGCGTGCCGCTCCCCAGCCTGGTGGCGCGCGCGCGCGAATGGGGGATGGCCGGCTGCGAGCGGATGTGCGGCATCCCGGGCCAGGTCGGCGGCGCGCTGGCGATGAACGCGGGGACGCACGACGGCGACACCGAGTCGGTGGTCGAGTCGATCGACGTCGTCGACCGCAACGGCCGCCTCGTGACCCACGCGCGTTCCGAGATCCCGTACGTCTACCGCTCGTGGGGGCTCGACCGCGGGACGGTCGCGCTGGAAGCGGTCTTCCGCTTCCGTCCGGGCGATCCGAGGGAGATCGGACGGCGGGTCGACGAATCGAAGTCGAAGCGGAAGGCGACCCAGCCGCTCGACCTCCCCAACGCCGGGTGCGCCTTCAAGAACGTGCGCGACCCCAAGAGCGGGAAGACGACGATGTCGGTCGGGCGGGTGATCGACGAGCTCGGCTTGAAGGGGGTGCGCCTCCGCGGGGCGCAGATCAGCGAGCTGCACGGGAACTTCATCGTCAACGTCGGTGGGGCGACGGCCAAGGACGTGCTCGGTCTGGTCGCCCTGGTGAAGGACAAGGTCCGGGAGGCCCATGGCGTCACGTTGGAGAGCGAATGGCGCATCCTGGGCGAGGAGTTGGCCGATTCCGGCTCGACGTGATAACGCTGGCCAATCTGCGTAGTGTATGGCAACGTATAGCCACAACTTCCGATGATCGACGGGCGATCGACATCCAGTCGGGTCGGGGTCCTCTACGGCGGCACCTCGCCGGAGCGGGACATCTCGCTGCGCACCGGCAAGGCGGTGCTCGCCGCGCTTCTGGGAAAGGGGCACGACGTCGAAGCGATCGACGTCGGGCCCGACCTCCCCCGTCGTCTGATCGACACCCGGGTCGGCGTGGCGTTCGTCTGCCTCCACGGGAAGCTCGGCGAAGACGGTTCGGTGCAGGGTCTCCTCGAAGTGATGCGGATCCCCTACACGCACAGCGGGGTCCTCGCCTCGTCGGTGTCGATGGACAAGGTCGCGACCAAACGCTTCTACGAGCACGCCGAGCTGCCCACGCCGGCGTGGACCGTCGTCCAGGCCCGGGACGACGCGCGCGCGGGTAGCGCCTTCGCCGACGTCGAGCTTCCGGTCGGACTCCCGCCGCCGTGGGTGGTCAAGCCGGCCAACGCCGGTTCCACGCTCGGGATCACCGTGGTCCAGAGGGCCGACCGCACGGAGTATGTCGCGGCGCTCCAGGCCGCCGCGCGCTACGACCAGACGATCCTGGTCGAGCGCTTCGTGGCGGGCACCGAGATCACCGTCGCCGTCCTCGGCGCTTCGGACGCGGCGCGCGCCCTGCCGATCGTCGAGATCGTCCCCCCGTCCGGCCTCTTCGACTTCGACGCCAAGTACGAATACACCCGCGGCAAGACGCAGTATCTCTGCCCGGCGCGCGTGCCGAAGGCGGTCGCCTCCGAGGCTCAAGCGCTCGCAATCGAGGCGCACCGGGTCCTGGGCTGCGAAGGGGTGACCCGCTCCGACCTGATCGTCGACGGCGACGGACGCCCGTGGCTCCTGGAGACGAACACCGTACCGGGGATGACCGAGACCTCGCTCGTCCCGAAGGCGGCGGCGGAGGCGGGGATCGGCTTCCCGGAGTTGGTGGAGGAGATCCTGTCGACGGCGAGGCTGAAGCTGTGAGCCGCGGGGTCCGCGGGCTGCTCGTCACGGTCCGGCGTGTCGCCATCGCCATCACCCTCACCGCGACCGCGACGGGCCTTCCGATCGCGGGGTACGTCTACCTCGCGCGCTCCCCCGCGCTGACGATCCGTCACGTGGTGATCGAGGGAACGGGCGGCGCGCGCGCCGCCGAGATCCAGTCGCTCCTCGGCCTCACGCTCGACGAGACGACCCCGTCGGCCGCCTCCAACCTCCTCTTCGCCGATCTGGGCCAGGTTCGGCTCCGCGCCGAGAGCCACCCCTGGGTGGCGCGCGCGAAGGTGAAGCGGGACTTCCCCGACACGATCCGGCTGCTCGTCGAGGAGCGCGTGCCGGCGATGGCGCTGGCGCTCGACCGGCTCTACTTCGTCGACGCCGGAGGGACGCCGTTCAAGGCGATCGCCCCCGGCGAGCCGTACGACCTGCCGGTGCTGACCGGCGTCACCCGCGAGGAGCTGGCCGGCTCGCGCGAGGCGATCGTCGGGGCGCTGGAGCTCCTGGAGACGCTTCGGGGGAACGAGGCGTCGTCGGTCCTCCCCGAGGACGAAGTCTCGGAGATCGTCTGGGAGGGCGCGGAAGGCTACTCGGTCGTGACGATGGACGGCGAGGTCCGGGTTCGTTTCGGCACGGGGGACTACGCCAGGAAGGTCGCGAAGCTGCGCCGGGCGCGCGAGGCCGGAGCCCGGTGGGGGGGCGCGTCGGACGCGGTCCGGTCGATCGATCTCACCTACGCATCACGGGTCATCGTGGGGCGTTAAACAGAAGGAGCCGTATGGGACGCAGGCAGGAGGGGCTCGTCGTCGGACTGGACATCGGCACCACGAAGATCTGCGCGATCGTGGGCGAGGTCACCGACGACGGGGTCGACATCGTGGGGATCGGCTCGACCCGTTCCACGGGGCTCCGCAAAGGGGTGGTGATCAACATCGAATCGACCGTCGCCGGCATCAAGAAGGCGGTCGAGGAGGCCGAGCTGATGGCGGGCTGCGAGATCGGCGCGGTCTACGCCGGGATCGCGGGCTCCCACATCAAGGCCTTCAACTCGCACGGCGTGGTCGCGGTCAAGGACAAGGAGGTCCAGGCCGAGGACGTGCGCCGGGTGATCGACGCGGCGCAGGCGATCGCCATCCCCACCGACCAGGAGCTGATCCACGTCGTTCCGCAGCAGTACATCATCGACGACCAGGACGGGATCCAGTCGCCGGGCGGCATGGCCGGGGTGCGGCTCGAGGCGAAGGTGCACATCATCACCGCCTCGGTCTCGGCGGTTCAGAACATCGTGAAGTGCTGCACCCGCGCCGGCCTGCAGGTGCGGGACATCGTGCTCGAGCCGTTGGCCTCCGCCGAGGCCTGCCTCACCGCCGACGAGAAGGAGCTCGGGGTGGCGTTGATCGACGTCGGAGGCGGGACGGCCGACCTGGCGATGTTCCTCAAGGGGAGCGTCGTCCACACCGCGGTGCTCCCGCTGGGCGGCGATCACTTCACCAACGACATCGCGGTCGGGCTGCGCACGCCGGTCTCCGAGGCGGAGAAGATCAAGCACCGCCACGGCTGCGCGCTGGGCTTGCTCGTCGGCAAGGACGAGACGATCGAGGTGCCGTCGGTCGGGGGGCGGCCGTCGAGGGTCGTCGGCCGCAAGGTGCTGACCGACATCATCGAGCCGCGGGCGGAGGAGATCCTGACGCTGGTCGACCGGGAGATCGCCAAGTCGGGGTTCGGCGACCTGATCGCCTCCGGGGTGGTGCTCACCGGCGGCACGACGATCATGCCGGGGATGGTCGAGGCGGCGGAGCGGATCTTCGACCTCCCCGTCCGCCGCGCCTCGCCGTCGGGGATCGGGGGCTTGATCGACGTCGTCAACAGCCCGATGTACGCCACGGGCGTCGGTCTCGTCCTGCACGGTGTGCGCAGCCAGGGGGTGCAGCGGCTCCTGAGCCGGCGCGTCGGCGGCGGCTCGGCGGGGGGCTTCGGTCTCCGCATCCGCGATCGGATCCGTCAGATGTTCGGCGAGCTCTTCTAGGAGAACGACGATGGCCAACAAGAAACAGCTGTCGTTTCCGGGATCGGTGATGAACGTCGGGAGGCCGAAGAAGATGATCGAGCTGGAGCAGGAGCAGCCGGTGGGGGCGAAGATCAAGGTGATCGGCGTCGGCGGCGGCGGCGGCAACGCCGTCGCGACGATGATCGAGCTGGGCTTGACCGGCGTCGACTTCATGGTCGCCAACACCGACTGCCAGGCGCTCAAGGGTCACCGCGCGCCGTTCAAGATCCCGATCGGCAGCAAGCTGACCAAGGGGCTGGGCGCCGGCGCCAACCCGGAGATCGGGCGCGCCGCCGCCGAAGAGGACCGCGAGGCGATCGCCGAGTTCCTCGACGGCGCCGACATGGTCTTCGTCACCGCCGGGATGGGGGGCGGCACCGGCACCGGCGCCGCGCCGATCATCGCCGAGGTGGCGCGCCAGGTGGGGGCGCTCGCCGTCGGCGTCGTCACCAAGCCGTTCCTGTTCGAAGGGAAGCGCCGCAAAGCGCAGGCGGAGATCGGGATCAAGAACCTGCGCGAGGCCGTCGACACGCTGATCACCATCCCCAACCAGCGGCTCCTGAACCTCGCCGGCGAGACGACGAGCATGCTCGACGCCTTCAAGAAGGCCGACGAGGTGCTCTACCAAGCGGTGAAGGGGATCTCCGACATCATCGCCATCGCCGGCCTGATCAACGTCGACTTCGCCGACGTGCGCGCCGTGATGCAGGGCCAAGGGATGGCGCTGATGGGGACCGGCTCCGCCGACGGCGCCCACCGCGCCTTCGAAGCGGCACAGAAGGCGATCGCCTCGCCGCTTCTGGAGGAGGTGTCGATCAAGGGGGCGACCGGGATCCTGATCAACATCACCGGCCCTTCGAAGATGACGCTCAACGAGGTGAACGAGGCGGCGACGCAGGTGCAGGAGCAG
>CAYJRR010000170.1:0-7989 GCA_964372275.1 uncultured bacterium | reverse complement strand
GCGCGACCCGGCGACACGATCAAGGTCGCCGCCTACGGCCTGTCCGCCAACTCGCCCGAATACGCCGAGCTCAAGAAGGCGGTCGAGCGCGGCGCGAACCTGAAGGTGGTGCTCAATCGCGCCTACAACGAGTCGGTCGTCTCCGCGCTGGCGAGCCTCGCCGCCGAGCACTCGGGCCAGGTCGAGGCCAAGTGGTTCAGCAGCCGCACGATGCACGAGAAGTTCGCGGTGGTCGGCGACGACCTCTTCAACGGAAGCGCGAACCTGAACAACTCGTCGACCGGCAAGCACGCGGAGGACCGATTCCTGATCAAGAACGACGCGGCGCTCGCCGAGAGCTTCCACGCCGAGTTCGAGCGCCTGTGGGAGCGCGCGACGACCGTCGTCCCCTCCCCCAACGGCTGACCCCCGGGGCCCGTGTGACCGATTTCACGCGGCTTGCGGCGTAAGCGGCCGGAACTCCATCGAGATGACCGCGATCACGCCGAACGCGTGACGGCCGCCACGTCGGCCGGCCTCGCAAACCCTCTGAAATTGCTGAGACCTTCCATTTCAACCGCCGTACACATCCCGTGAACAAGTTCACGGCCCGTCCCCGGCCACCTCCGAACGGTGAGGGCAAGCCTCGGCAATAGCTTGTGAGTTCCGCCGCGTGCCGGCGGGCCCGCTCCCTGCACTACCGAACCGGCGCCGGGGAGGGGACGGATGATCGATCGGATGAAGACGGTCGCAACGAGAGGGTGGGTCGCCGCGGCGGTCCTGTTCGCCACCGCGAACGCGTGGGCGTCGGTCACCCCCGACCGCTTCGAGACGACGCTTCAGGCGGGCCAGTCGGACAACGATCCGATCGTCGTCGCCCTCCCCGGCCGGATCCCGAAGGCGGACATCGTCTTCTCCCTCGACCTCACCGGCAGCATGTACCTCGAGATCGACACGGTGAAGCGGGAGATCGTCAACATCATGACCGCGCTCGACAGCGTGGTCGACGACGCGCGCTTCGGCGTCGTCTCCTACATGGACTATCCGGCCTACTACGAGTCCTACGGATACCGTTCGCTCTACGGCCACAGCTTCTACGGCGACTACCCCTACCGTCTCGAAAGTCCGCTGACCTACGACCGCCTGCTGGTGAAGAACAAGGTTGCGGGGCTCAAGATGGGCTGGGGGGCCGACTGGCCGGAGGACTACGGCCGGATCTTCCACGAGGTCGCGGTCGACCCGGCGGTCGGCTTCCGCGACGACGCGAAGAGGATTCTGATCAACTTCGGCGACGCGATCCCCCACGACGACAACCTTTTCGACGGCATCTACGCCGGTTCGGCCTCCTCGGGTGGCGACCCGGGCCGCGATGGATCGATGTTCACCGCCGACGACCTCGACTTCCAGACGGTGCTGGAGCTGCTGAAGACGAAGGGGATCACCCTCTTCCACATCAACTCCGGTTACCACCAGGACCTCTGGGTCAACTGGACGCGCCGCACCGGCGGCGACTCGATCCTCCTCGAGGACGCGGCGGCGATTCCGCGGACGGTGCTCGACGTGCTCGAACGCTCGGCGGCCGACCTGAATCTCGTCTCCAATCTCTCGCTCGCGATCCCGCTCGCGTTCCAGAAGTTCGTCGCCTCGGTGACGCCGTCGTCCTACGCCAACCTCACCGCGCCGACCTCCGTGCCGTTCACCCTTCGCCTGACCGTCCCGGCCGGCACCGCCGCCGGGGAGTACACCGCGGTCGTGAAGGCGATGGGGGACGGCCTCTCCTACGGCGAGCACACCATCGTGCTGACGGTGCCCCCCGAACCGAGCGCCCCCGAGCCGGCCCCCGCCAAGAACACGGTCGGAAAGGTCACCGGCGGCGGCTTCATCACCGACGCCGAGAAGACGGTGAAGAACAACTTCGGCTTCAACGTGCACGCCTTCGCCGACGGCCACGTCGAGGTGAAGGGGCAGCTGCAGTACGTCGACCGCGACCGGAACATGAGTTTCCACGGCGATGCGGCGTTGAGCCTGGTGATCGAGGACAACCGCGCGACCTTTACTGGCTCCGGGCGGTTGAACGGCGAGCCGAACCACAAGTACCGCGTCGAGGTGGTCGACAACGGGAACCCCGGAAAGGGGAAGGACACCTTCTCGATCTGGGTCGACGACGACGAGGAGGACTATCAAGCCTCCGGCACGCTCGAAGGGGGCAACATCAAGATCCACGTGAAGAAGAACGGCGACAAGTTCGGCGCCGATCTGCTCGTCAGCCGGCTCTCGACGACGGCCACCGGCTGCGTGGCGGGCGCCCGGATCGACGTGGTCAACGCGGTGAAGAACCAGGGGAAGGGATCGGCCGGAGCGTTCCGGGTCGCCTTCCGGCTCTCCGCAGACAGCGCGGTCGGCGACGACGACGTGGTGCTGTCCGAATCCCGAACCGTGCCCAGCCTCGCCGCGGGGGCCACCAGCCAGGCGACGTCGAGCGTGACCGTCCCCAAGACGACCGCCGCCGGCCGCTACTACCTCTGCGCGGTCGCCGACGCGGCGGCGGCGGTCAGCGAGACCGACGAGGCGAACAACGCCGCCTGCGCCGCCGCCATGGTGGAGGTCTCCCAGCCCGACCTCATTCCCCTCTCCGTCACGCCGGCCGCGTCGTCGGCCGCGAAGGGGGTCGCCTTCCAGGTCGCGGTGGGGGTGAAGAACCAGGGGAAGGCCGCGAGCGGCGCCTCGACGATCGCCTTCCGTCTCTCGACCAACCCGGTGCACGGCGACGCCGACGACGTCGAGATCCCGTCGACCGCGACGACGGCGCCGCTCGCCGGCGGCGCGTCGTCGACCGTGAACGCGTCGCTCAAGATGCCGAACAACCTCCCGCTCGGCGCCTACCATGTCTGCGCCAAGGTCGACGCCCGGAACGTCGTGGGAGAGTCCGACGAAGCGAACAACGCCCTCTGCTCGGCCGCGAAGGTCGACGTCGCGGCGTCCGATCTGGTCGCCTCCGCGCCGACCGCCACCGGCGCCCCCGCGATCGGCTCGAAGATCTCCGTCACCAGCCAGGTGACCAACTCCGGCGAAGCGCCGGCGGGCGCCTTCAAGGTCGGCCTCTTCCTCTCGACCGACGGAACGATCGACGCCTCCGACCTCCGGATCGGCGTCCGGCCCGTTGCCGGGCTCGCGGCCGGCGCGACGAGCTCGGCGACGACGGTGGTGACGCTGCCCGCGTCGATGGCCCCGGGGACCTACTATCTCGGGACGCTCGTCGACGTCGAAGGGAAGGTCGCGGAGAAGAACGAGGCGAACAACGCCGCGACCGGAGCCGCGCTCGCGGTGCAGCACGGATCGGACCTGGTGGCGGTGTCGGTGTCGGCGCCGGCCGCCGCCAAGCCGGGCGCGTCGATCCAGGTCCGGAACGAGGTCGCCAACCGCGGCATCGCCACCTCCCCGCGGTTCACGGTGACGATCTTCCTCTCGACCGACGCGACGATCACGGCCGCCGACCGGAAGGTGCTCTGCCACACCGTGAACCCCCTCGCCGCGGGGGCCACGAACCTCGCCGACTCCAAGGTGACCCTTCCGGCGAACCTCCCGGTCGGGACCTACTACGTCGGGGTGGTGGTCGACGCCGATCAGCGCGTCAAGGAGAGCGACGAGGGGAACAACGCCGTCCTGATGCCCCTCACCGTCACCGCCACGCCGTAGCCGACAGGCCGACTTCGCGACGGGCGACAGGGCGGCCTTGCAAGGGTCCGAGGCGGGCGATTAGCGTTGTTCCCGGATGTCCCTTCGCGATCGGGTCACACGGCTCCTGGCGCGGCTCCCGACGGAGCCGCAGTACCCGACCCAGGGGGCGACCCTCTTCGTCGATCTCACGGAGCGCCGCGTCGCCCGCGCCTACACCCCGCGCGCGGTGGTCGAGACCTTCCTCGAAGGTCGCGGCGCGAACATGTTCTACCTCTGGAACCTGCTCGACCCGACGCTCGAGCCGCTCCACCCCGACGTGCCGATGATCCTCGGCACCGGGCTCCTGACCGGGATCGTCTCGTCGGCGGCGCGCGGGAACGTCACCGGCTGGAGCCCGGAGACCCGGGCGCTGATGGATTCGAACGCGGGGGACTACCTCCCCGGGTTCATGAAGCTGCAGGGGATCGACCGGTTCGTACTGTTCGGCGCGCCGGCAACCTGGACCTGGCTCCACGTGGAGGGGGGCGAGATCTCGTTCCGTGACGCGACGTCGTGGGTCGGACTCGACAACCTCGATCTTCGGGCCCACGTCGAGCGGGAGCTGGGGGGCACCTTCGGGCGCGACCTGGCGATGGCCAACGTCACCTCCGCCGGTGAGCGCGGGGTCTTGTGCGCCGGGATCATGGCCGGGCCGAAGGCGATCTTCGCCCGCGGCGGCACCGGCGCGAAGATGGGGGCCCTCAAGCTCAAGGCGATCGTCCTGCGCGGGTTCGACGTCACGCGCGGCAACGGGGCCGTCCCCGCGGAGGTGAAGCTCGGGAACCGGGAGGTGTGGAAGCAGTACGCCTCCACCAGCGTGGTGAAGAACGCGCTCAAGGTGCGAGGCACCCCCTTCCTCTACAAGCCGAGCCGGCTCCTCGGCGCGATGGGGACCAAGAACAACCAGGAGTCGACCTGGACGGACGCTCTCGACGCCGAGAAGCTGGATCCCTACCGGCCCGGGATGGAGGGTTGCTTCCGCTGCGGCGTGAACTGCCGGCCGCTGAACGACCTGCACGGCTACCGCGGCGACCGCTACGACGCCGGCGACGGTCCGGAGTACGTCACCGTCGGCAAGTTCGGGCCGATGATCGGCGTCTCCGACGCCAAGTTCATGGTGCGGCTGAACAACATCGCCAACGATCTGGGCCTCGACACCGCCTCGCTCGGCAGCTCGATCGCGTGGGCGATGGAGCTGTGGCAGCGCGGGATCGTGGGGCCCGTGGAGACCGGCGGTCTCGACCTCTCCTGGGGAAACCACGAGTCGATCGAGCGGCTGTTCTTCCTGACCGCGCGGCGCGAAGGGTTCGGCGACGTGATCGCCTGCTCCGCGCGGGCGGTGGACGAGGGTCGCTATCCGCCGCAGGCCCTCGACTACCGCATGGCGGTCAAGGGCCTGATGCAGTCCGACCCGCACGACGCGCGGATCCTCAAGGCGTTCGCGCTGGGGCTGGCGGTCGCGACGCGCGGAATGGACCATCTCCGCAACCGGGTGACGCTCGAGATCAACGCCAAGATCAACGACGACCCGGCGTTCAAGGCGGAGCTCTACGGCGGGCCGGTCTCCGCGGAGCCGAACAGCTACGTCGGCAAGGAGACGGCGGTCCGCGCCTGCGAGGACATGTTCGCGGTCGGGGACTCGGTCGGGATGTGCCGCTTCACCACCCAGCTCTTCAACAGCCCGAGCCTGCCCGGCTACCCCGAGTTCGCGATGCAGATCCGGAACGTCACCGGGTTGGAGATGCCCCCCGAGCGGCTGCGCGCCGCGGGGTTGAACGTCACCGGCCTGGAGCGGATGATCAACTACGCGCTCGGTCTCCGGCGCACGGACGACACCCTCCCCCGCCGGTGGTTCGAGGAGGAGCTGCAGTTCGGAAAATACGCCGGCGAAAAGATCGACCGCGCCGAGTTCGACGCGCTGTTGACGCGCTTCTACCAGGTCTCCGGACTCGACGCCGAGGGGCGGCCGGCGCTCGAGTTTCGGGCGCGGCTCACCGAGATCGCCTCCGGATTCGCCATCGTCGTCCACGGAACCCGCGGCCTCCCCGGACTGCCCGAGGAAGGGGTGGTCGTCTCGGAGGAGGTCCGCACGCTGTCGGAGCTGGCCAGACACCTGGGTCGCCTGAGCCCGTCGATCGCCCGGGCCCTGGACGAAGGGGCGATCAACTTCGCCGTCAACGGGGAGGTCGCGCTGCACGGCGCGCGTGCCACGCCGATCCGCTCGGGGGACCGCATCGAGCTGGTGATGGCGATGGCCGGCGGCTGAGGGCCCGCCCGTGACGACTCGCGAACGCCCCCCCCCGCATCCCCTGGGCCGCGCAGCGGGCGCGCAGTAGACTTTTGGCGTGAAGGCGTGCCGATGGCTGCCGCTTCCGCTCGCGATCGCCGCCTTCCTGGCGTGCGGACGGCCGGAGGACCTCCGTCCCACGATCCGGTTCCTCTCCCCGGCCGACGACGCCACGCTTGCCACCTCCAGTTTCGACGTCCGGGTCGCGATCGACGGGTTCACGCTCGATCCCCAGCTCTATGACGACGAGAATGGGCGCGACCCGAAGGCGTTTCGCGGGCATTGGCACCTCTACCTGGACGGTTTCTTCCAGGGGGACCAGTTCGCCGAGCAGCTGTATCTCACCGACCGGAGCCCCGGCACCTACGTCCTGGCCGCCGAGCTGGTGAACCAGAACCACGTCCCGGTGCAGGGAACGCCGCCGGCATTCGCGACGGTGACGATCCCCGACGGTTCCCCGAGTCTGTCGATGCAGTTCCCGGAGGACGGCGAGACCTACCGGACCTCCAGCCTCGACCTCACGGTCGCGGTTGGCGGGTTCGTCCTCGACACCGCCGGATTCGGCGCGGCCGATGCGCCCGGCCGCGGCCACGTGCACGTCTACCGCGATGCGGTCGCGCCGGAAAATCTGATCGCCGACGAAGCGACCGCGCTCGTCACCATCACCGATCTCGACGCGTCGGAGCTCCCGGGGAATCGGTATGTGCTGCTCGTCGCGCTGGCCACGAACGACCACGACCTGCTGGAACCGTCGGTCGTCGACCGTGCCGCCGTCACCCTGCCCGCCGACTCGCCACGGGTCCACCTCACGTCCCCGGTGGAGAACGCGATCGTGGGAAGCTCGTTGGGGGTGACCGTCACCGTCGAGAACTTCTCCCTCGTGGCGCCCGGCGGAGCGAACGTCGCCGGCCAGGGCCACTTCCACGTCCTGGTCGACGGGACCGACCTGGGCGAAGCGTTCGCCAGCAGCGCCGGCGGATTCGCCGTGGCGCCGGGGCCGCACAAACTGCGGCTGGAGCTGCGCCAGAACGACCATTCGGGGCTCGCGCCCCCGGTCGTCGACAAGGTTTCGTTCTCTGCGCAGTAGCCGCCGCTAGGCCTTCTTGCGGAGCTCGGCGAGCGCCGCCTTCGCCTTTCGAACGAGCGGGGCCGCGTTCTTCCCCTTCCCCGTGATCCACTTCTCGTGGGTCGGCTCGCACAACTTGGCGAACGCCGCCTTCTCGGCGTCGCTCATGGCGTGCACCGTGATCTTGGCGTTGCGGAAGTTCTCCAGCAAGAGCGGCGCCAGCTCGCGCACCCCGATCCGTCCTCGCTTCGCCTCTCCGGTCGGATCGGACGACAGCGCCTTCTGCACCTCGGCCGGAAGCTTGTCGTACCAGCCCTTGTTCGCCACCACCACCCCCGGCTGGTAGATGTGCTCGCTCAGGGTGTAGTGCTTGATCCCCTGGAACCAGGACGCGGCGAAGGTGAACAGCGGCGTGTTGTCGAAGCCGTCGACCACGCCGGTCTGCAGGGAGGAGAGGACCTCGGTCACCGCGATCGGGACCGGCGACGCGCCGAGCGCCCGGTACATCTCGAGATGCACCTCGCTCTCCTGCGAGCGCATCTTCTTCCCCTTGATCTTGTCGGGCGTGGTGAGCGGTCCGTTCTTGGATCCGAAGCTGCGGTATCCGTTCTCGGCCCAGAAGAGGAAGGTGAGCCCGCGCGACGCGAGCAACTTCTTCACGTCCTCCAGCAGCACCACGTCGAGGACGTGGTCGGCCTCGCGCACGTCGCGGAACAGGTACGGCAGCTCGAACAGCGACAGCTCCGGGACGACCGTGGCCAGCGCCCCCGTCGATCCTCCCCAGAGCTGGATCGCGCCGCGCTTGCACTCGCTCGCGGTGGTGTTCTCGTCCCCGAGCGCGCCGCCGAGGTAGGCCTTGAGCTTCACCTTGCCGCCCGTCTCGTTCTCGATCCGGGTGCGGAAGCCCTTGAGCTGATCGGCCCAGGGGGTGCCGTCGGTG
>CAYJRR010000169.1:0-8070 GCA_964372275.1 uncultured bacterium | reverse complement strand
GCGCGGCTACTCGACGCGGCGGCCTACCTTGGGCCCGGAGAGCAGGCCGGCACGACCGAGGTCCGGGTCGTCGACAACGCGCCGCAGGGAGGGAAGAGCCCGATCCGGCGGCTCTACCTGCAGCTGCTTCGCAATGCCCGGACGAAAGCCTGGCTCTCCAACCCGTACTTCCTCCCCGACGCCCGCCTGGTCGGGGCCCTCCTCGAGGCGGCCGCGCGAGGGGTCGACGTCCGGGTGTTGGTGCCGGCCCGGTCGGACGTCCCGGCCGTCGACCTGGCGTCGCGTCCGATCCTCCGCCATCTCCTCTTCCACGGCGTCCGCCTGTTCCAGTGGACCCGCTCCGTGCTCCACGCCAAGACGGCGGTGGTCGACGGACGCCTTGCCACCGTCGGTTCGTTCAATCTCGACGGAATGTCGTTTCACAACCTGGAGCTCAACGTCGCCGTTCGCGACACCACGTTCGCGCGCGAGATGGAGGAGACGTTCGAGTCCGACCTCGCCCGCTCGAGCGAGCTCGTCCCGACGCGGGTCGACCGGACGGCGGCGCACGTCCGACTCGCCGAGTGGACCCTCCACGGGCTGCGGGGCTGGCTCTGAACCGGCCCGGTCGCGACCGCTCCTCCGCCGGCGTCGGGCCTGCCGCCGGCATCGGGCCCGCCGCCGGCATCGGGCCTGCGACGTGGATCTTGAATCTCGGCAACGCGGTCGATGCCGGCCTGACGCTCGTCTTCGTCACCCGCGGCGCGGCGACCGAGGCCAATCCGCTCCTCGCCCCTCTCTTGGCGCTGCACCCCGTCGCCTTCGTCCTCGGCAAGACGTCGCTCGTCGCCGCCGGATCCGCGATCCTCCGCGCCGTCTCTACCGTGCGCCTGGCACGGTCCGGCCTCCGCGTCGCGGCCGGCGTCTACCTGGCCGTCGTCGCCTGGCAGGTCGCTCATCTCTAGTAGAGCGGAGCGAACGGATCCGGAAGCTCGATGCGCGGCAGGTCGCTCGCGGTGAAGCGCATCGCCGCCGGCGCCGGACCGGTCAGGCCGGGGATCGGAACCGGCGAGAGCCCCTTGGCCAGCGCCAGCACGCGGATCGCGCCGAGCCCCCGCGGATCGCGCAGGAGGTCGACCGCCCGGACGTTCACCTCCGCTTCGTCCGCGCGCATCGCGCCTCGCGCCACGCGCGCCTCCCATCCGTCCCGCGCCTCTCCGACCCCCCAGCCGTCGAGCCATCGGCGCTGGTCGAGGAACGCGACCGCCTCCAGCCCCGCACGCCGCGCGGCGTCGACCACCGCCCCGAAGTCGACGTGCGTCGTGAGGTCCTGTTCGCCGACGTGCGTGAGCGGATCGCCGTGCGCGGCGTGGCCGGCGAAGGCGCGAAGCGTCGATGCACGCACGCCGTTCCACAGCCGAGGCGTGTCGTCTCCGTAGTCGACGAGCAGCAGAAATCCGCGCCGGAGCACGCGCGCCGCGTCGGCGATCCAGGCGTCGAGATCGCCGCAGAGTTCGATCGTCCCGCCGTCGGCGAGCGTCGCCCCCCGGCGGAGCGCCCGGTCGGCGGCCGCGGCCGTGGCCGAGTCCGGCTCGCACGATCGCCAGACGAACGAGCCGTCGTCGGCCACGCCGACGCCGTCTTCGCGCCAGCGCGTTCCGTCGCGACGCAGCACGTGCACCGGGAAGGCGTCGAGCAGCTCGTTGGCGTAGATCCCTCCCACGACCGACTCCGTGGCGAACGGCAGACGGTCGCTCCGGACCCGGAGCGGCGTCACCGCCGCGTCGCCGAACCCTTCGCCATGCCGAGGCCCCGCGTCGAGCGCGACGACCATCTCCCCGCGGCCGAGGATCGCCGCGACCGACGCCGCCATCGTCCCCTCCCCGGCGCCGGCCTCGATCCAGGTACGCCCGGCGCCAGACCCGAGTACATCGGCGCAGGCGGCAAGCTGCCGCGCCATCGTCGCGGCGAAGGACGGGTGGATGGCGGGGCTGGTGAGGAAGTCCCCGTCGCGGCCGACCCGGCGCCGGGCGGCGCGGTAGTAGCCGCTCTCCGGGTGCTGCAGCGCCTGCGCCATGAAGGTCGCGAACGGCACGACGCCACCCGCCGCGGTGATCCGCCCGCGGATCGCGGCGCAGAGCGCGGCATCGCCGCGCTCGTCCCGTCCCGGTCTCCACAGTCGCATTGCCGTTCCGGGGAACGTTAGCAAAGAGCGGTCGCGGAGCCCTTGACGGACATGGTCGACATCACCCCGATCCACCAGAAACGGGTCTTCGACTACGCCGAGGCGCTCGAACTGCTCCCCGTCGTCCGCCGCATCACGGCCGAGGCGGTCGCCCGGGCCGAGGCGCTCGCCGTCCGCTACGAAGCGCTGCCGATCGAGCCCGACGCGGGCCGGGCGCTGGAGGGGGAGCTGAACGACGTGATCCTCGCCTGGGCCGCGAAGATCCAGCGCCTCGGCGCGCACGCGCGCGGACTGTGGCTCGTCGACTTCGACCACGAGCGCGGCCGCTACGGCTGGCGCTATCCCGATCCCGACCTGCGAGACCTGTAGGAGACCGCGGCGATGTAGTAGCTTTCCTGCATGTCGAAGAGCTTTCGCGAGCTCCTGCGCGAGACGAAGGACCGGATTTCCGAAGTGACGCCGGAGGAGGTGCGCCGCCGCCTGGATGGCGGCGCCGGCGCGACGGTGGTCGACGTGCGGGAGCGAGAGGAGTACGACCTGGGGCACCTGCCGGGCGCCCTCTTTCTTCCCCGCGGTTTCCTGGAGCAGCGGGTGGAAGAGAAGGTCCCCGATCGCTCCACGCCGATCGTCGTCTACTGCGCCGGCGGGACGCGCTCGGCGCTCGCCGCGCGCTCCCTCCTCGAGCTGGGGTACGCCGACGTCTCGTCGATGGCCGGGGGTTTTGGCCGGTGGAAGGAGCGCGGATTCCCGTTCGTCGTACCGAACGCGCTCGACGGCGCGCAACGCCGCCGCTACGACCGCCACCTGCGCATCCCGGAGGTCGGCGAAGAGGGGCAGAAGCGGCTCCTCGAGTCGAAGGTCCTGCTGATCGGAGCCGGCGGGCTGGGCTCGCCGATCGCGCTCTACCTGGCGGCGGCCGGCGTCGGAACGATCGGGATCATCGACTCCGACCGGGTCGACGAGTCGAACCTGCAGCGCCAGATCCTGCACTCGACGATGCGCGTCGGCACCCCGAAGGTCGACAGCGCCGAGGCGGCGATCCACGCCCTCAACCCCCACGTGAAGGTGCGGAAGTTCCACGAGCGTCTCACGAGTGAAAACGTCCTCCGCGTCTTCGGCGCCGACGTCGCGGAGGGGGCCGGGGAACGGCGCTTCGACGTCGTCGTCGACGGGTCGGACAACTTCGCCACGCGCTACCTCGTGAACGACGCCTGCGTGGTGTCGAAGATCCCGAACGTCCACGGTTCGATCTTCCGATTCGACGGCCAGGTCACCGTCTTCGCGCCGACGCTCGGCGGACCGTGCTACCGCTGCCTCTACCCCGAGCCCCCCCCGCCGGAGTTGGCGCCGTCGTGCGACGAAGCCGGCGTCCTGGGGGTGCTGCCGGGGATCGTCGGACTCCTCGAGGCGACCGAGACGATCAAGCTGATCCTGGGCAAGGGGCGCACGCTCGTCGGACGGATGGTCGCGCTCGACGCGCTGGAGACGACCTTCCGCGAGTTCAAGCTCCGCCGCGACCCCGACTGCGCGGTCTGCAGCGGAAAGCGGCCGTTCCAGGGCTTCATCGACTACGAGAACTTCTGTGCGGTAGGCCGTTGAACGAGTGGGTGAAGGTCGCGCTGTTCCCCCTTCCCGAGGCGGTGCTCTTCCCGCACGCGCGCATGCCCCTGCACATCTTCGAACCGCGCTACCGGGCGATGACGGCCGACAGCCTGGCCGGCGATCTTCCGATCGCCATCGGACTCGCCCGGGCGGGGGAGGACCTCGCCGGCCACGCGGCCGTACACGAAATCGTGGGGGTCGGATCGATCGAGCGGCACCAGCGCCTCCCCGACGGCCGCTACCACCTCGTGCTCCGGGGCCTGACGCGCGCGCGGATCGTCGAGGAGCTCTCCCGCGAGCCGTACCGCCTGGTTCGCGCCGAACCGGTCGCCGATCGATGGCCTCCGGCCGGGGCCGACGCGCTCTCGGCGGCCTGCGTGACGCTGCGCGCCTGCGTCGCCCGCGTGTGCGAGAAGACCCCCGATCCGTCGATCTCCGCCGAGGTGCTGCGCCGGGTGGGCGCCGTCGTCGACCCGTCGGTGCTGGTCGACACGGTGGCGGGGATGTTCCTGGTCGAGGCCGCCGACCGGCAGCGGATCCTCGAAGAGCCGGACGTCTCCCGGCGCCTCGAAACGGTCACCTCCCAGCTCGCCGACCTCCTCCTGCGGGCCGAATCGGTCCCTTCCGGCCAACGATTCCAGTGATCCGACGGGAACTTCCGGACCGTTTCGCCCCTGACATCGGTGTCGTGGAGGTGCCGTTCACGTCGTCGCCAGAGCCAAAACGTCCTTCTCGATCATGGACTTCCACCATTCGTGGATGGCACGGCGCCTGCTTTCCCCTTCGACAGGTGCTTCGCGCCGGATGCGTGTCGTTGATGGGCCTTTTCTCCACCAGCTGCCTGATCCTCGAGCCGGTCTCACCCGACCGGGACGACGAGAACGAGCCCCCGGAGTTCTTCTTCGTCAATCCGGACAACGGAAGCCCCTACACGATCGACCAGAGCTCGTCGACGCCCGTGACCTTCACCGCGAAGGCGAACGACAAGGAGACGGCGCGAGCCAAGCTCCTCTACACCTGGTTCCTCGACGGCAACCCGGTGATCGAGGAGACCCCGGCCGCCGACGACTACACCACCTCCGGGACGAGCCTCGCGATCGGGGAGCACGAACTGCTGGTGCTGGTCGTCGACGACGGACAACCGGCGGGATCGAGCTCGTTGCAATGGGAGATCGTCGTCCAATGAAGCGGCTTCTCCCGACGCTTTCGCTCCTCGCGCTCGCCGGGTGCGACGCCTCCGCGATCGATCCGAGCAGCGGGGAGAACGAGGTCGGGGCCGTCGACCTGCTCGTCGCCCCCCCCACCAACTCCGGACTGCCGATGCAGGTGCTGCTCGGGGTCGACTTCGGGAACGGCGACCCCCTCGACATCGAGTTGTCGAGCGGCGTGATCGTCCGGGGTCACGTGGAGGACGCCGACGGCAATCCGGTCGACAACGCCAGCGTCCGCGTCACGATGCAAGGGACGACCCTCGACCGCGTCTTCACCACGGGCAACACCGGGATCTTCGAGGCCGCCCTGGGTCCGGGGATGTACGACATCGAGGTGACCCCCGACCGGGACCTCGATCCCGATCTTCCGCCGCGCCAGTTCCTCGACGTGGAGATCGACCGCGGCGACGACGAGACCGACCGGATGTTCGCCATGCCTTCCGGATACCGGGTCAGCGGCGTGGTGCGCGGACCGGACGGACAGCCCCTTCCCGCCTTCCGGGTCTCGGCCCGACGCGACGGCGCCATCGACCGGTCGACCTACGACCTGACCGACTTCCAGGGGAACTACTCGATCGTCGTCCCCGATCCGGGCGAATGGCTGCTGCAGATCGCCCCGTCGGAAGGGGCGAGCGGCGCGCCGTCGGCGCAGAAGCGCTTCACCGTGACCGACGCCGAGACCTCGATCCCGTTCCAGTTCCCCCTCTTCGACGAGTTCGACGTCAGCGGCATCGTCGAAGGGGCGGGGGCGCTGACGGCGACCTTTTCCGGAATCGTCGTCCGAGCCCGCGCGCAGCTTCCGTCGGAGGACCCCGACGTCACGATCACCTTCGACCGTTCGACGACCACCAGCGCCTCCGGCTACTTCACGCTGCCGGTGCTGCAGGGGACCTACACCGTCACCATCGAGCCGTCGGTCAGCTTCCCCTACTCCCACCGGGTCCTTCCCGCCATGGAGGTCGCCTCCGACCTCTCGTTGCCGGAAGGGAGCACCACGCTCCTGCCGAAGGCGACGATCGAAGGAACGGCGCAGGCGACGGGCGGGCCGGGCAGCTCCGACGCGCAGGTGCGGCTGGTGTCGTCGGACGGCACGCCCTACCAGTTCGCGACACGCAGCGATCGCAACGGCCGCTACGAGCTATCCGCGAACCTCGGGGCGTTCACGGCCGAGGTGCTGCCGGCGCCGGAGTCGGGTCTGGTGCGGTTCACCACGTCGATCGTCGTCTCCAACGCGCAGCAGTCGCTCGACTTCGGGCTGGAGCCCGGGCTCGAGGTCGGCGGCAAGGTCGTCGATCCGGACGGAGAGCCGATGGCCAACGTCCTGGTGCAGGCGCTCGACCCCGTGACCCACCTTCCGGTCGGCTCGGCGGAGTGGGTCACCGGCGGTTCGGGAAGCTGGTCGCTGACCGTTCCCTTCTGACCGCCCCCTCCTGTACGATCGCGCGCACCGTTGCGCGTCCCGATCGCCATCGCGCTCGTCCTCGCCGCCGGAAGCGCCTTCGCCCAGGATCCTTCGCCCGCCGAGGCGCGCTACCGGTCCGCGGTCGACGCCTACGAGCACGGCGACTACGCGCTGGCCGAGGAGGGGTTTCGAGCGGTGCTCTACCCCCCCGAGGTCGACGACCCGGAGAAGATCAAGCGCGCCCACCTCTATCGCGGGATCAGTCTCTTCCTCCTCGACCGCCCGGTCGACGCCGACCGCGAGTTTTACGAGGTGCTGAAGATGGATCCCGAGTTCCGGCCGGAGGCGCTCTTCACGCCGCCTCCGGTGTTGGCGGCGTTCGACCGGATCCGGGCGGAGAAGTCGACCTATCTGAAGAAGATCGCCCGGCCGGCCAAACGGAGTCCGGAGACGCCGCGCGATCCGATGGGCATTCCGCTCAAGCCGAACGACGAGCCGGAGATCCGCGGCGAGTTCTTCCGGGTGGTGGCCCCGTTCGGGCTGGCGCAGTTCCACAACCGCCAGCCGGCCAAGGCCTACTCGTTGATCGCGATCGAGTCGACCCTCCTGATCGCGAACCTCACCAGCCTCGGCGTCTTCGAGTCGATCAAGCGCGACGGTTTCACCGAGGAGGAGGTCGACGGCGCCAACCTCGCCAAGCGCGTGAACAACGTCTCCGGGGTGCTGTTCTGGGCGACCGTCCTCTACGGGGCCGGCGACGGCCTGTTCCACAACCTGCGCGGAGCCCGCCCGAGGCCCGTGATCACGCCGTCGGTCGGTCCCGGCTCGGCGGGGATGTCGTTGACGCTCCGGTTCTAGGCGGTATAACGGGACCGATGCCGGTTCTCATCCGGAAGGCCGACCAGGTCGCGATCCCGATCACCCGCAAGCTGACGACGATCGGATCGGCTCCGACCAGCGACCTGCGCATCGACGGGAACGGGGTCCTTCCGGCCCACGCCCACCTGTTGGTCGAAGGGGACGGCTACGTCATCGCCGGCGTCGAGGGGACGGTGCTGGTCAACGGCAAGAAACGCGGGCGTTACCGGCTCACCGCCGGCGACGTCGTGACCCTCGGCGCGATCGAGTTCCACTACTCGGTCGAACCACCTCCGAAGCCGGCGTTGCAGCCGATCGGGGAGGATCGTCGCCCCTGGCTCCTGGCCGGCTACCGTCGCCTGCACCAGTTCAGCCAGCGCTGCGCCGAGAAACACGACGTCGACGACCTCCTGCCCGCCCTGCTCGACGACCTGATCGAGCTGTTGCGCGCCGACAAGGGGTTCGTGATCCTGCTCGAGAACGGCGAGCCCAGGGTCACGCTGGCCCGCGGGGCGGCGTCGAACGGCCGGCCGCTGGAGGCCGACGCCCAGCTCTCCGATTCGATCGTGCGGCGCACCACCGAGCGCCGCGAGGCGGTGCTCGTCTCCGACGCGCTCAACGACACGATCTTCGGCCGGAGCAAGAGCGTCATCGACCTGAAGCTCTCGTCGGTGCTCTGCGTGCCGCTGATCGCACACGGGACGCTGCTCGGCTGCCTCTACCTCGGCAACGACCGGGTCGCGAACCTCTTCGGCCCCGGCGATCTGGAAGTGCTGGAGGTCTTCGCCGGCCAGGCGTCCTGGGCGATCCAGAACGCGATCCACATCCGCGAC
>CAYJRR010000168.1:0-8214 GCA_964372275.1 uncultured bacterium | reverse complement strand
GGGCCGGCCGTCCGGTTCGACGCGGGGCGGGTCTTACGTCTCGATCAGGCCGTATTCGCCCCCGCGGGTGCGATAAACCACGTTGACGCCGTGTCTCGCCCGGTCGGCGTAGACCCAGAAGTGGTTGCGCGACCGGTTCATCTCCGCGACCGACTCCTGCACCGTCATCGTCTTCACCGGGACTTCGCGCTGGCGGATGCGGCGCGCGGCGTGGTGGGCGCCGTCTTCGTCGCGGGCCCAGACGTCGAAGTGGAACGGCACCTGTCCGTTCCCGTTGCCGTTGCCCGGCACCTCCGGCTGGATCACGCCGAAGAAGCCGTCGTCGCGGCGGTAGGCGATGTTCACCACGTGTTGGTCTCGGGAGACGTAGACCAGGAACTCCTTCCCGGACACCTCCAGGGCGGCGATCGCCTCCTCCGGTCCGTAGACCGGCGGCTTGACCGTCTCGGTGCGCACGATCTCCGGACCGTCGGCAAGGCGGGCGCCGCGCGCCGCGAGCGAGCTCATCCGCACGTCTGCGGCGCGCCTCACCGAATTGTCAACGCCGCGTTTCGCCGCCTTGTGATTCTTGCGCTTCCCTTTGCGCTTGCGCGCCTGGGCCGCAACCTTGCCGATGACCAGGTCGATCGCGGCGTAGAGGTCCTCGCCGGTCTCCTTCGCCACGAACTTCTCGCCGTTCGCGACCGCGGCGAGCTCGGCGGTGTGGCGCTTCTTCTCCACGGAAAGGATCCAGTGCCCCTGCTCCGGCTTCGTCAGCAGCTTCTCGACGTGCCCGAGCTTCTCGATGGCGTAGGTCTTGAGGGCGGGGGTGGGGTCCAGGTGACGGAACGTGACGGTGACCTTCATACCTGTGCGACCTCCCATGGCTAGAGCAGCCGCTTGCGCTTGCTGCTCGATAGAATCCCGAGCATGTCGCGGTATTTCGCGACGGTGCGTCGGGCGATGTCGATGTTCGCCTCCTTCAGCAGCTCCACGATCCGCTGATCGGACAGCGGCCGCTTCGCGTTCTCGGCTGCCACGAGTTGTTTGATCTTGTTCTTCACCGCTTCCGATGCCAGCGCGTCGCCGTCGACGCGGTTGATCCCCGAATTGAAGAAGAACTTCAGCTCCAGGATCCCCTGGGGACAATGCACGTATTTGTTCGAGGTAACGCGCGAGATCGTCGACTCGTGCATCCCGATGTCCTCGGCGACGTCGCGCAGGACCATGGGCTTCAGGTAGGCGATCCCCTTGTCGAAGAACTCCTTCTGGAACTTCACGATCGACTCGGTCACCCGGTAGATCGTTCGCTGGCGCTGCTGGATCGACTTGATGAGCCAGATGGCGCTCTTCAGCTTGTCCTGGACGTAGCCCTTGGTCTGGGCCGTCGTCCCCTCCTTCGCCAGGACGTTCTTGTAGAAGTTGGAGATCTTGAGCTTCGGCAGACCGTCGTCGTTCAGGACGATGACGAAGTCGTCGCCGATCTTGTGCACGTAGATGTCCGGGGTGATGTAGCGCGGCTCCTCGGTCGAGAAGGGGCGCCCCGGTTTCGGCTCCAGCTCCGAGATCACCTTCGCCGCCTGATGGACCTCCTCGAGGGTGATGCCGAGGTCCTTGGCGATCGCCGGGTAGTTCTTCCGCTCCAGGTTCCCGATGTGCTTCTCGATCATCGATTCGATGACGTCGAAGTCGTAGTCGCCGGCGAGGTGCTTCACCTGGAGGGAGAGGCACTCCTGCAGGTTGCGGGCGGCCACGCCGATCGGATCGAACTCCTGCAGGCGCTTGAGCACCCGCTCGGCGAAGGAGAGCTCGACCCCTTCGCGCTTGGCGAGGTCCTCCAACGTGTCCTGGAGGTAGCCGTCGTCGTCGAGGTTGCCGATGATCAACGCGCCGACCGCCTCCTCCTGCTTCGAAAAGGAGGAGAGCCGGAGCTGCCACATCAGGTGGTCCTGCAGGTTCGACTTCTTGGAGAGGGTCGCCTCGTACGAGGGGAGTTCCTCCGAGGAGAAGTCGCGCGAACCGCCGGCGATCCCACCGGTCGAGCCGTAGGTGCCGAGGTACTGCTCCCAGTCGGCGGAGGTCGCGTTCTCGATGTCGACCTTCTCCTTGGCCGAGGCGGTCTCCATCGACGGGCCGTCGACGCCGCTCGCCTCGGGGGCGGTCTCGGTCAGCTTGCCCGCCTCGCGATCGCGGCCGACGTCGATCACGTCCTCGAGCACCGGGTTTTCGATCATCTCCTGGGCGAGCACGTCCGAGAGCTCGGCGCGGGAGAGCTGGAGCAGCTTGATCGCCTGCTGCAGCTGGGGGGTCATCACCAGCTGCTGCGAGAGCTTTAACGATTGCTTGAGCTCGAGCGCCATCGACAGGTCGTGCCCGCGACCGCCCGCCTCGGGCGGCCAACCAAGAGTGGCACGAGTCAGTATAGGGAACCCCGGACGACCGGTAAAGCAACATCGGTGCCGAAATAGGAAATTGCCATGAAAATCATGTGTCTACGGAAGAGTGGATCCTAGGCGCGGAAGCTCTCTCCGAGGTACTGCTCCCGGGCCTCCCGGGAGGCGTAGATCGCCTCTTTGTCCCCCGAGATCCGGATCTTTCCGCCGAACAGCACGTAGCCACGATCACAAATGTCCAACGTTTCCCGGACGTTATGATCGGTGATCAGCACTCCGATCCCCTGGGCGGTGACCCCCCGGATCAGCTTCTGGATCTCCTGCACCGCGATCGGGTCGAGACCGGCGAACGGCTCGTCGAGGAGGATGAACGCCGGCCGAAGCACGAGGCAGCGCGCGATCTCCACGCGGCGGCGCTCCCCTCCGGAGAGCATGTAGGCCGCGCGCGTGCGGAGGTGGGCGATCCCCAGGCTCTCCAGCAGTTCCTCCAGGCGCGCGCGGCGGTCCTTGGCCGACAGACCCTGCGCCTGGAGGATGGCGAGGATGTTCTCCTCGACCGAGAGCTTCCGGAAGACCGACGCCTCCTGCGCGAGGTAGGCGATCCCCCGCCGGGCCCGCTTGTACATCGGCAGCGCCGTGATGTCGGTCCCGTCGAACAGCACCTGCCCGGCATCCGGCTTGAGGAGCCCCACCACCATGTAGAAGGAGGTCGTCTTCCCGGCGCCGTTCGGTCCGAGGAGCCCGACCACCTCGCCCGACGCGATCTCGAAGGTGACACCGTCGACGACGGTGCGCCCCTTGAACGCTTTTCGCAGCTCAGCGGCTTGGAGGCGGCGTGGCCGTTCCATTCGTCTGCATCTCCTGGATCCGCTCCGGGTCGACGTCGATGCTGCAATCGAAGCACTCGACCCGGCCGTCGTCGACGTGGAAGACGATCTCCCGACCCTCGAGGACCGTCCCTTCTTCCCACAAACGAGGCTCCCCCGAAAGGACGACGGTGCGCCGGCCGTTGTCGAATTCGGCGCGCTCCGACTTTCCCACCTTGGCGCCGGAGGTGACGGTGACCTCGCCGGTCGCCACCGCCTGCACGATGGCGTTGGCCTTCTGCGAGTAGGTCGCGTCGACGGCCGTGGCGCGGATCGTCACGTCCCCCTGCCGGGCGACGACGTTTCCGCGGAAGACGCCGCGCGTGTCGCGGCCCGAAAGCTCGAACTGATCGGCGTCGACGTCGATCGGCCGGAGCTCCTCGGGCTTCGTCCCCGGGATCGGTTCACCCGGAGGCGATTCCGCCTGCTCGAGGATCGCCGGCACCAACCGCGCCTCGACGCGCCCGCCGACCTCGACCGCCTGCGTGCCGTAGTCGAGCCGAGCCCCCTTCCCGGTGACGTGCAGCCCGGGGCCGTCGAGGACGACCGCGGCCTCCGTCTCGGCCTGGCGCGTGTCGTGCCGGTAGCGCACGTCGGAGGTCTCGAGGCGATAGCCGTCGAACGTCTCGGCGACCACCCTCCCCGCGAGCTCGAACTCGCGGCCGTCGACCCCCGGCGCGGAGGGACCGGCGCCCGCCTTTGGGGTCCGGACCGAGCCGCGCTCGCCGACGATCCGCCCGCCGAACGGCGCGGCGGCCCCCGACGTGCCGGACGACAGGAAGCGGAGGTCGACGTCGATCAGACGAAACGTCTCCTGCGCGCGGGTCCAATCGGCCTCGCGCGCGCGAAGGGTGAGGTCCCCCTGCGGGCTCGACTGGAAGAGGGTTACTCCATCGACCCGGGCGTCGACCCCCGGGGAGAGGAGCGCGAGCTCCACTTCGGCCACTTTGGGGCGCTTCGGACGGACCGCCCAGAGAAGGAGGATCGTGAGGGCGAGCAGCCCGAGCAGGATCCGGAGGGCGCGGCCTTCCATCGAAGGCACGTTCTAGCATGCGGGGACCGCTGACGCGCCGCGTGAGACACGCCGTAGTCGGACAGCGCGGTCCCACGCCGCGCCCCGACCGCCGGTTGACACGCGAGTCAATTGGTCTTTCCGCCCGCGCGCCGCGGGCACGTCGATTGCTGACCGGCGCCGCGACCGTCGGAATCGAGGATCCCCATGCGCACGTTCGTCCTTGTGATCACCCTCTTCGCCCTGCCGGCGCTCGCGTCGGCGCAGCCCCACCGCGTGCCCCGGATCGGCGGCGATCCGCGCGCCGTCCCGACGGTCGAAACGGGTCGGGTGCGGCTCGAACGGGTGATCTGCGCCAAGTCCCCCTGCCCCGCGTTCCTCTACCTCGACACCGGCGATGGCTCGAAGAAGCTCCACGGCGGGCTGCTCGACGACCTGGAGGCCTTCGAGGGGTCGGTGATCACCGTCCACGGCACGACCGACAGCCGTTCGATCCGGGTGACCGGCTTCGCGCCCGGCCGATCCCACGACTTCCTCACGGCGACCGTCGTGCGCGAGGTGTCGGTCCACTGCCCGCCCGGCGGGCGGTGCGAGCCGCGGGTGATGCTGAAGGACCTCGACGGCACGCAGTACGACATCGCCAACGGCACGCTGCGCGCGCGCCTGGCGCGCATGGTCGGCAGCCTGGTGACGGTCCGCGGAGCGGTGCGCCAGCCGCGCTGCCGGTGCAACGCGCAGTTCACCGGCACCGCCTCCTCGCCGATGCTGTTCCGCGGGCTCTACCGGGAGCTGTCCGCCGGGATGAACGGCCAGCGCGGATGGCTGATCTCGGAGGGGAACACCCTGCTCGTCGGCGGCGATTCGCTCCCGTCGCGCGACGGCGTCGTGTTGTGGATCGAAGGGAAGTTCGGAACCGAGCCGATCGGCGGCGAGCCGATCCTGCGCGCGACGATGGTCTCCGGACCGCTTCCGCTCGACGACAAGGAGATCCTCTCGCTGAGCGAGGGCCGACCGGCCGGCGGATCGGACGTCGCGCGCCACGCGCAGACCTCGGGCTCCGTTCCGTCCGGAGCCGCCGGACGCCGCCCCGGCGCCGGCCGTCCGCGCTAGGGGGGACCGCGGCCACGCGAACCGTCACGTCCAGCGGCGGTGCATCCAGGCCCAGTTTTCGGGCCGGGCGCGGACGTGGTCTTCGATGCGCGCGGTGTAGGCCTGCGTCAGATCGCGCGCGGCGCGCGCCGCGTCGTCCACCGCCTCGGGCGGGACGATCGGCGGGCCGATGCGGACGAGGTGCGTCCCGTCGGGTCGCCGCTCGACGAAGGCGGTGACCGCCGGGACCGCCAGCCGGATCGCGAGCTCGGCCGGTCCGACCGCCGTCCAGGCCTTCCGGCCGAAGAAGTCGACCTGGACGCTGTCGACCTTGGTGTCGTGGTCGAGGAGGATCCCGACCAGCTCGTTGCGCTTGAAGACCCGCAACAGCTCCCGCGCCGAGCCCGGACTGTCGCGCTCGACGGTGCGGACGCCGTGACGGCCGCGCGCGTCGATCGACCACCGGTTGACCGCCGCGTACCGGACCGTCGTCGCGATCACCGCGCAAGGGAACCCACGCCTCGCGATCGCCGCCCCCATCAGCTCCCAGCAGCCGGCGTGGGCCGTGATCCACAGGACCCCGTTGCCGCGCGCGCGCGCCGCCTCCAGGTGCTCGAGCCCCTCCACCGACACCGCGCGGTCGACGTGCGCCGGCCGGCGCGATGCCGAGATCCACTCCAGGGCCGACGCGCCGACCGTGGCGAACGACGCCCGCGCGATCCGGCGGCGCTCGTGCGGAGGGCGGTCGGGAAAGGCGATCCCGAGACTCTCGAGGGCCACGCGGCGCGCGGTGCCGGCGAGATGGAATCCCAGGATTCCGACCGCCGCGCCGATTCGGGCGGCAAGCCGGGGGGGAAGGAGCCTCACCAGCGCGGCGAACGTCACGGCGACGGCGCCGACGATTGCCTTGTAGGCGCGCCTCGTCCACGGCCGGCGTCGCCGGCTCGCCGGCTTTCCCGGGCGAACGACGACGGCTCCGCTCTCGACTAGGGCCACGCGCCGCGCGCCTTGAGCAACAGCTCGCACAACTCCCTCACCGCCCCCGCGCCTCCGCCGAACCGCGACACGAAGCGCGCCGCCGCCTTCGCCTCCGCCGCGCCGTCGGCCGGGGCCGCACCCAGACCGACGGCGCGCATCGTCTCCAGGTCGATCAGGTCGTCCCCCATGAAGGCGACCTCCGCGAGCGTACATCCGCGCTCGGCGGCGAGCGCGCGCATCGCGCGGAGCTTGTCGCGCACACCTTCCCGAAGATGGTCGATGCGCAGGTCGCGCGCCCGGGCGGCGGTGGCGGGATCGTCGCGGCCGGTGACGAACGCCGTCTCGATCCCGGCCGGTCCGAGACGGACCAGCGCGGCGCCGTCGCGGATCGAAAAACGCTTCGCGACGCCGCCGTCGGCGCCGATCCAGACCGTTCCGTCGGTCAGGACGCCGTCGACGTCGAACGCCGCCAACCGCACCCGGCGCGCGCGAGCGAGCAGGTCGCCGGAGGCCGGCCGTGGGCGCACGGCGGCCCTCGCTCCGCGGGGAGCCCGGCGGCGGGCCGCGTTCACGACAGACCCGCCTTGATCAGGTCGTGCAGGTGGACGATTCCGACCGGCCGGTCATCGCCGTCCCGATCCACGACGAACAGCGCGGTGATCTGGTGCTGCTCCATACGCCGGAGCGCGTCGACGGCGAGCCGCTGCCGCTCGATCCGTTTCGGGGAGCGCGACATCCGCCGGCCGATCGGATCGCGGAGGAATCCGGCGTCCCAGGCCTCCGGGCGCGGCGCCTGGACGGCGCGCCGGAGATCGCCGTCGGTGAAGACGCCGACAAGCCGGCCGGAGGCATCGACGACGCCGGCCACGCCGAGCCTCTTCGAGGAGATCTCGACGATGGCGTCGGCCAGCGGCACCTCCTCTCCGACGATCGGGACGGCGGAGCCGCTGTGCATCACGTCCTCGACCCGAAGAAGGAGCCGCCGCCCGAGCGCGCCGCCGGGGTGGTTGGCGGCGAACTCCTCGGCCTTGAATCCGCGCGCCTCGAGCACGGCGACGGCGAGCGCGTCCCCCATCGCCAACGTCGCCGTGGTCGAGGAGGTCGGGGCCAACCCGAGCGCGCACGCCTCCTCGGCGACCGAGACGTCGAGGCAGACCTCCCCCGCCGTCCCGAGTTGGCTTCCCGGCCGCCCGGTCATGGCGATCACCGGAACGCCGAGGCGCTTGAGCGACGGGAGGATGCGGCAGAGCTCCTCGGTCTCCCCGGACTGGCTGACGGCGATCACCACATCGCTCGCGGCGACGACACCGAGATCGCCGTGCGCCCCCTCCCCGGGATGGAGGAACAACGCCGGCGATCCGGTGGAGGCCAACGTCGCGGCGATCTTCCGGCAGACGTGGCCGCTCTTCCCCATCCCGGTGACGACCACCTTCCCTTTCGCCGCGAGCACCAGCTCCACCGCGCGGACGAATCCGGCGTCGAGGCGCTCCGCGAGCGCGGCGACCGAACGCGACTCGAGGTCGAGCACGCGGCGCGCACGCGCCAGGACGAAGGCGGAATCGACCGGACGGTTCATCGGGTGGCGAAGGGTAGCGCGGAGGGGCCGTACGTCGGAAGGCCCGGCCACGTCCGCTCGCGTCGACGTGCGAGGCGGCTACTCGCCGGCGCTCTCGGACTCGACGGTCGAGTCGGATTCGTCCGACTCCGGCTCCTCGGCCGGCTTCTCCTCGTCGGCGGAGCAGTGGCGGCTGATCAGCGCGTCGAGCTTCTCCACCTTCTCGGTCGCGAGCGTCGTCTTCTCGGTGAGGAGCGGAAGCTGCTTGCGGATCTCGCAGGTGACGAAGTCGATCTCGCGCTGGCGGGCCTTGGAGGCGTTCTCGCGTTCGCCGTCGGCGTC